>NZ_JAKTHX010000007.1:0-380845 GCF_027854635.1 Acinetobacter sp. AOR43_HL | reverse complement strand
GGGGGCGTGGCGAAATTGGTAGACGCACTGGATTTAGGTTCCAGCGCCGCAAGGTGTAAGAGTTCGAGTCTCTTCGCCCCCACCATTAAAAAAGCAAGATTATGATCTTGCTTTTTTTGTGATTAAATCTTGAGTGTTTAATCATGAATATAGAGGATTGGTGTAATGGTAGCATGACGGTCTCCAAAACCGTTCGTCAAGGTTCGAGTCCTTGATCCTCTGCCATAAAATAAGGCTCCTAATCAGGAGTTTTTTTATTATCTATATTTTTAAAAATAACTTTTCATTCGTGCTCAAGCAATTTTCTAAATAGACATTTTTATAACTGTTGCTTTTCAATGTTTTTATCACATCATAGATTGTTTTTTAATTAAGCAATATACTGAATTTCTTAATCTTTTTATTAAGCTATTGTTTTATATTTATTTAACTTAAGTTTTGGAAATTATTTATATAAAAGCCTTGAATACTAATTTATTTCATGTATGATGCTTTTAACTAGAAAAAAGACTTGTTAGTAAATCTTCTTTTAAGTATCGTAGTTTTAGTCATAATCCTTCGTTTTTTAAGATATTAAGCTCAATTTGTTATTCTTTTTTCAAAGTTATGATAGGGTCATTATTTAATGATTCTAAAATATTAGAAATCAGTAGGATATATCATGTCTAATACAGTAAGTGGTACAGTAAAGTGGTTTAACGAAACTAAAGGTTTTGGTTTCATTCAACAAGACAACGGTCCAGATGTGTTCGCTCACTTCAAAGAAATCGCAGGTTCTGGTTTCAAAACTTTGCATGAAGGTCAACGCGTAACATTTACCGTTACTCAAGGGCAAAAAGGCCCAAATGCTGTAAATATTATTCCACAATAATATACAGCAAACAAAAAAAGCACTTTTTAGTGCTTTTTTTTATTTTAGCTTTTAAAGAAATTTATTGTTCTTTTAGAGCTTTAAAAGCCCCCAAAAAGGAGGGCTTTTTATTTTCTTGTTAATATAAATCATTAGTTATTAAGCTCTTATAGTTAATAATCGAGCATATTTTTAATATAAACTTTAGAATATGTGTGAAATATAAATTATTAGTAATAGAGATATGGTAGATTAAAAAATCTTTAAATAAAGAAATTTTATATTTCACGGAATTGCTAATGAACGTTCGCCTGTGTTATGCCAGTCAACGGAACGAAAAAAATGAAGACTTGTTGCAAGATTTACGTGATATTTTGACAGAAGCACGAGATTTCAATGATTTGAATCAGATCTGTGGGGTGCTCTATTATGCCGATAATGCTTTCTTTCAATGCTTGGAAGGTGAGCGAGAGGTGGTTGAACGATTATTTGAAAAAATTACAAATGATGAAAGACACCACAATGTTAAATGGTTGTGTACATATTCCATTGAACAAAACTCGTTTCAACGATGGTCAATGAAATATGTACAACGTAATACAAATATCGAATCTTTCTTTCTAAAAATGGGAGAAAGTACTTTTAATCCTATTCGTCTTGATGAGCAAAACTTAAAAGCTTTCATCAATGAATTAGTCATTGCCGAACAAACTAAAATTAACACAGTTAAGAAAGTGGGTATGGTGAATCGTGGGGTGAAACCGTTTTAGCTATTTGGCTATCACGCCAATATGGATGGTCTTGAGTTTAGGTAATATTTTAGTCATGACTAAATATACAATAACTGAACTTGCGAGCATCCATATCACTTCTAAGCTTTGACTAATGACAAACATAGCCCAATAAAAAAAGCTAAATAGGGCGAGACAGAGTCCACTACCTTTAAAATACCAAGTAATAAATATTCCAAACAGTGCAGAAGAGAGAAGAAGATTAATCGTCTCGTTCATTCCTATATAATTAAAGAAAATAATCAGTAAGCATAAAGCTAACATTGATAGTAAATATACAAATATATTTTTTGCAATAAACATTTTCTATACCCTATCTGATGATTAAAAAAGTATCTTTCCTCTGTTTCCAGAGGAAAGATAGTACATATTAATTTTTGAGATTCTTTTTCTATTATTAAGAGTTTTTATATTAATAAAGATGACTTTATCATTTTCTCCAGATCTCTTTATTAATATTCAGCTTTCTATTTAATAGTAAAGAGTGCTTATATGTACTGAAATTAATTATAAGAAAAACAATTATTTGAGTTGTAAGCTTTGGCTTACATAATTGTGAGAGATTGCCTACATTTGTATAAATAATGATCAAATTTTACAAAATTAAATTTATAAAAAATTTGTTTAACAATAACTTAAGTAAATATATTGTTTAGATGAGCTTTACATAAATAACAAAAAGTAACATCAACTTTAAAAGGTACTTTTTTTAAAATTTATAAATATTAATAAGAGAAAATTAATCTATTTAAAAAATTTTAACATTTGATAAAATATAGTTTTATTAAGTTGTATTTCCAATAAATAAAATTTATGTATTGAAGGGTTTTAATGTGATTAATAGTGAGGAAATTATATTTATATTTTTGAGTCATCTAGTAATGAGCTGCTTTCGAATTATGAGAAAAAACTACTGCAATATAAATAAAACTAGAATATCAGACTTATAAAATTTAAATTTTGGCCAGCATAGAACTGACTACACTGGCTTTACTGCTTTTGAATTAATTATTCTGAACGAGTAGCTAACCAAGTACTCACTTCTGGCCAGACCGTGGTGGGGGCTTGACTACCAGAAACTACCCCCATATGACCGCCCGGTACCACCTTAAATGTTTTATCTTGGCTGCTAATTAAATCCATGAGTGGTTTAACAGCATCGGCTGTGACAATAATATCTGTGTTGCCACCAATAGCTAACACAGAGCATTTAATGTCTTTTAGATAGGCGGTAAGTTCACCAAATTTAACTACACCTTTAGACAGTTCATTATCAATCCAGAAACGCAGAATAATATCGCGCATGACACCGCCCGGATAGGCCAGCATATTATCGATAAATGAACTTGAGGTTGCATGATCGACAATAAACTCTCGGTTATCTAGATTTTTAAAAAGTTCCCAATATGTTTTCAAATTTCCAATCGGATCCGTTAATTTAAAGCCAAGCGTGTTTTGCCAGCCATGAATATGAAATGCTTCACTTGGCACATGATGGCGAATACGAAATGGCGTATGTTTACGAACCCATTCTGCGGGTTTCGTAAGACTACCGTAGAGTTTCCCCATATAACCTGCTTTGTGTGTGTCGATAGGGGAAGCGAGAATAATTAGATTTTTAATATCTTTATCTTTAAACAATGCGGTATAGCAGAGCGAAAGCGCGCCGCCTAAACTCCAACCATGTAAAGAAAGCTGTTGCTGACCGCTGTGTAGGCGAACTTGCTTTAACATCTCTGGCATGAAAACTTTAATATAAGTACCGAAGTTGTATTTTGCTTGGTGCCGAGTTGGGATGCCCCAGTCAATTAAGTAAACATCAAACCCTTGGGCTAAAAAGAAACGTACAAAACTACGAGTAGGGAACAAATCGTAAATGAGCATGTTCACTGCTAGTGGTGGAACAATAACTAAAGGTACGCGATGTTTAGGAATAGGGGTATCAGTCTCATTTTTATAATGGCGTAAGGTAATGATTTCATGCTTATGAATCACTTCAAAAGGTGTTTTTCCTGACAAAGCTATTTGAGGGCCTCGGAAAAATAGATCTGATGCATTGATCAGCATGTGAGGTATTTTTTGACCAGCACGTGTCTGAAGAGATTTTTTAATAGATTGTAGCTGTGGAACGTTCTGACGAACTTTAAGCAATAAACTCATTGAATATAAAACCTATAAAGATGTTGCCCAGAACAGTAAAGAGCTGGTCTTTGAAGGATATTAAAGTGAATGATGGAGAAGTTCAGTGACCCAAAAGACAGGATTTTTCTTTAAATGTATCAAGTAGAGCTTAGCTTAGCCCAACATACTCTTACTTAAAAAATCGGTAATAAGATTGAGGCAACCAGATGTCTTGATTTCATCGCTTGAGCATTTAAATGTTTAAAAAATTAATTATCAAAGCAATATAGAAATTTAAGAGAGGATACATTGTGATTTTTTACTAAATACTCAAAATAACAAATTGATTTATATGATTATTATTAAATAAAGATGGTTTTTGTAAAGTTTGTTTGTGTTTTTTTTAAATAATAAAAAATAAAATATAATTATTTTACAATCCATTAGGAATGTAATCAGAAAGTAGTATATATGGAATTTGTTTTTAATGGTTTTTATACACTAATTTCGGCGGTTATCGTCTTATTGTTGGGCCGCTTTCTTGTTAATCGTATTGATTTTTTAAAACGTTATAATATCCCTGAACCTGTAGCTGGTGGTTTGGTTGCTGCTGTAGTTTCTTTACTTGTCCACACTTTGTGGGGGTATAGCATTGTTTTTAGTAGCGAATTACAAACCAGCTTTATGCTCGTGTTCTTTGCTTCAATTGGTTTAAGTGCCAATTTTATGAAGCTTAAAGAAGGTGGCACTGCTTTAATTATCTTCTTAATTTGTGTAGCCTCATTTATTGTTGTGCAAAATGCTGTTGGTATGAGCCTTGCGACTTTATTGGGCCTTGACCCACTTATTGGTTTGATTGCTGGTTCAATTACTTTAACAGGTGGTCATGGTACAGCTGGCGCATGGGGTGAAATTTTAGAAACCCAGCATGGGATTCAGGGTGCTTTAGCATTAGGTATGGCGAGTGCGACCTTTGGCTTGATTATTGGTGGTGTGATTGGTGGGCCTTTAGCGAAATTGCTTATCAATCGTTACAGTCTTGCTCAACCAAAAACCAATGCTGAAATCCAAAATCGCGACACACATCTTGAACAAAATTCAGATGACCTTGCTCCGTTTGAAAACCCGCATCAAGTTCGTTTAATTACTGCCGATAATGCAATTACTACACTGGGTATGTTTGCAGCATGTTTAGCGTTTGCTGAATTTATGACTGGTTTTAGTAAGGGAACGTGGTTTGAGTTACCAACTTTCGTTTGGGCACTTGGTGGCGGTGTAATCTTAAGAAACATTTTAGAAAGCGTGTTGAAAATTGATATTTTTGACCGTGCGATTGATGTATTTGGTAATGCGTCTTTGTCACTTTATTTAGCCATGGCATTGCTTTCGTTAAAACTTTGGCAACTTGCCGACCTAGCTGGCCCGTTAGTTGTAATTTTAGGTGCGCAAACCATTACGATGGCTTTATATGCAGCATTCGTGACGTTCCGCGTTATGGGCAAAAACTATGATGCAGCAGTGTTAGCAGCAGGCCATTGTGGTTTCGGTATGGGCGCAACTCCAACCGCCGTTGCAAATATGCAGGCCATTACTAATATGTATGGTCCATCGCATAAGGCTTTCTTGATTGTTCCGCTTTGTGGCGCATTCTTTGTCGACTTAATTAATGCAACGGTTATTCAGCTCATGTTGAAATTTATTGCTTAATTAAAAAAAGCCCGTAAGGGCTTTTTTTATGGGTGTTTGTCCATGAATATTTTATTCTTATTTATAGGCCCAATTTTTATTTTCGGATGACTTAAACCATTTTATTTTTAGGATGCTTTTTCTCAAAACTAATAATCGCCCTTAATCCTCGTTTCACATAGAATAAATTGCAGATAAATAAAATGAGAAATGTATGAGCTCAGAAGCACATTCAATTAGCTTAGTTGCCCCCGTGGTTTTATTGGCGGCTGCTGTCATTGCAGTTCCTATTTTTAAACGTATTGGTTTAGGATCAGTATTAGGTTATTTAATTGCGGGTCTAATTATTGGCCCATTCGGTTTTGCTTTTTTTCAAGATTCCACCGCAATTTTGCATATTGCCGAGTTGGGAATCGTGATGTACCTCTTTGTGATTGGTTTGGAAATGCAACCCTCACATTTGTGGAGTCTTAGACGCGAGATTTTTGGCCTTGGTACATTGCAGATCATCATTTGTGCGTTGGCTTTGACTGGTGTCGGGCTTTTATTTGGTTTTACGTGGCAAGTTGCTTTTATTGGTGCGGCAGGGTTCGTCTTAACCTCGACTGCGATTGTGATGCAGCTCTTGGGTGATCGGGGGGATCTGACTCAACCCCGAGGACAAAAAATTGTAGCCATTTTACTATTTGAAGATTTACTCATTGTGCCATTGCTGGCTATTGTTGCTTTTATGGCACCGAATCATGTGGTTGAAAGCACATCGGTACGTCTAGAAAATATAGGGATTGGTTTGCTCGCAATTGCAGGGCTTATTGCGGCAGGATATTGGTTACTGAACCCATTATTTAGACTGTTGGCCGCTGCTAAAGCCCGAGAAGTCATGACGGCTGCGGCATTATTGGTGGTGTTGGGTGCGGCGTTACTCATGCAAGTCAGTGGTTTGACTATGGCGATGGGTGCTTTCTTGGCGGGCGTGCTTTTATCCGAATCAACCTTTAGACATCAAATTGAAGCGGATATTGAACCATTCCGAGGAATATTACTGGGCCTGTTTTTCCTTGGCGTGGGTATGTCACTGGACTTATCGGTAGTTGCTCAAAACTGGCAACTGATTGTGAGTGGCGTAATTGCCCTAATGCTTGCCAAAGCGCTCATGATTTATATAGTCGCTCGAGTAACGAAAAGCTCTCATACTGAAGCATTAGACCGCGCTTTACTTATGGCTCAAGGTGGAGAATTTGCCTTTGTACTTTTCTCGGCTGCGCTAAGTGCACAAGTTATTGATAGTACCGTTAAATCTAACTTAACCGCTATTGTTGTGCTTTCAATGGTGTTGACCCCAATTGTCGGTATTATTTTTAAACGTTTTACTCAAGCAAAAACGAAGGTTTCATTAGAAAACATCGACATTGCCGACGGGCTAAGTGGTAGTGTTTTAATGATCGGTTTTGGGCGCTTTGGACAGGTTACCAGTCAATTGTTGTTAGCAAGAGGTGTCGATGTCACCATTATTGATAATAATACCGACATGATACGAAACGCCGAAAAATTTGGTTTTAAAATTTATTATGGCGATGGTTGCCGTCTAGATATTCTGCATGCGTCTGGCGCGGCAACAGCACAAGCGATTGTGGTGTGTGTAGATAGCAAGGAAACGACCAATAGAATTGTTGAACTTGTGACCCATGAATTTCCTTTAGCAAAACTATTAGTCCGTTCATATGACCGCGAGCATTCACTGCATTTAGTTAAACAAAAAGTGGACTTTATGATTCGTGAAACGTTTGAATCAGCAATTAAGTTTGGCGGCGTGATTTTGCAAGAACTTGGTGTGGATGAAGACGAGGTAGAAAGAATTACCGAGGAAATTCGTGATTTGGATAATGAGCGTTTTGAAACTGAAATCGCGGCAGATGACGTCAATGCGGGAGTAGGTATGCAATATACACATACTCATCACCCAAGACCGACAGCACCATTGATTCGACCAAAACAAGAAGGGCGGATTTTAAATAAAGAAGATACCTCAGATAATGAAAGTCTGGATTAGTATAAAAAATATCTGTAAAAGCTTTGTTTAGCAGAGCTTTTACGGAATGACTATAAATGCTCTACGGCTGTGCCTTTGACTGGATTGTTATATAAATAAAATCGCAAATAGGAGAGTTGAAGAACTTTTTATTTTGAACTCTTAAAAATTTACTCAAGTTCCAACTGATTATCATCTTTTGTAATTTTAATTTTTAACTTTTTATATTTTCGCTTATTTGGATCTAGGGCTGAGTTCATCACTTCATCCGCAAAAGGAGGGCACTGCATCAATTTTGCATAAGCCCTATAGCCGATGCGTATTCGAGTAGGCGGGCAATCGGTTCTTTTTGAGTAGTATTCAATGAGTGAGTTCAGTTCTTGTAATAAAGTTTGCTGTTCCATCATACATACTTAACAATTAGATGACTTAAGCATAATAGACTTGGCCGTTTAGCGGAATATGCCTTTAAAATGTACAGCTCTGTAAATTGTGATGTAGTTCTCTAAAACACATATTTTATGTATGAAGTTTGTTTAGGAGAGATTTTGGATGTTTTTTTAATCGGATTGTCATAAAGAAAGGCTAATTTAGACTCATAACAAAAATGATGAAGATTGTTGCGAACAATAAAATCAAAAGCAATTTTCACAGACGTGGTCGTGAGGTAATTAGGGCTAATTCGAAAGAGTTGGCTTTTTTGTTTTAGTGCATTTGCTTAGATCAAGATGTCCTTTATTAACATTCAATTGCAAATAATCAAGTTCTAATATGGAACTTCATTTTTAAAGTAGATAAAAATAAAGGATCTTAAAAATGTTAATCTCAAGTCATAGATTACCAAAGAGTTTTAAAGACAAAGCCCATCAAAAGGTTGCCAAACTTTCAGGCTCATTGTTGGGAGCTGTTACACCAGAGCGACAAGCAACATTGCCAAAAGAGTTTGAACTCAGTCCTCATACTCTTTATAAGCGCTTTGGTAGTACACATTATGGGGTCATGATTTCTGACTTACCTGAACCCTTTCGATATTTATCTTGGGCTTCGGTATTAGGTTATCTTGGATTTACGATTACAGATACCAACTATCAAATGTCTAAAGATGGAAAAGGGGATACAGCTTCTTTGGTACATGGAACAGCATTATCGACAACGCCTGAGGCCTACAGAACATTTTCATTCAAAAATGATATCAAGTTTAACCAAACTCCTTTTGGGATTAATTTTGACAATCAAAGTGTCATGCATGAGGATGGTGATGGATTTATATTAATTACTAAAAGAGAAGATTTAGAACTAGAACTTCATTTAAAGCCTACCAAAGCTATTTCATGGTTTGCCTATAGTACTTTTTATAAGCATTTTAGTGTCTTGATGCATTATGACGGCTACATTAAACAAAAAGGCAATAGTGAGAGTATTAAGGGGCTTTGTACGCTTGAGTCTTGGAAAGCTGTAGCGACCTCAATGCTCAAAAACAAATGGTTAGTTGAGAATATTCAACTTCCTGTAAAAGTCTTTAGCTATCAAGTTATTAATATTGACCATGAACAGCAGTTATTACTGGCTTTTATTTGCTATGAAGACCAACCCATTTTGACTTCTGTTTACTATCGTCATATTGATGGAACATCAATTCAATACAACGGCGATATACTTTTTGAAGTAACCAGTCTTCAAGAAGAACCACAGATTACACCTGATGGTTTTCCAATGAATTTACCAAATACTTTTCACTGGGCTGCTTATCACAACAATCAAAAGGTTCTAGATATTTCAGCACAAGTAGACACTCCATATTGTTTTGGATTGGCTGCTGGTTTCGTTTCTTCATATACATGGCAAGGCGAATTCTATGATCAGCCATTAGTAGGAAGGGGTTATCTGGAATATATTGACCGAAGATAAAATCGTTTTAAAACTTAGTTGTTTATCTACAACTTCAAGCGAACTAGAAAATATCTGTTTTTATAAACTCAATTTAACAATAGATTTTAATTATTTATCCTTACTTTTTAATGATCTATTTTAAAACAGGTGTCATTTTGTGTGCTTGACTGTAATAGGGTTGAGCACTATCCTTTGCCTGCTGGCTTACATTGCCAGCCGGCTTTGACAGGCTGATTTAGACCGCATCAGAATTATTTCATCTGAGTAATGGTTCTGCCTGTAAGCTCTTCGTCTCCTCCTGTCGAGGTAGGATGGAAGTAGGACACTTTAGGGTGTGCTAGGGTCTAACTAGTCTGTCAACCTTCTTCCGTCTTGCCACCATTCATTAGCAGTATTTGTATATCTTTAAATTTAAGTTGAACTAGAATTTAGCTTAACTATCTAATTGAATGAAAAACGATAATTATTTAACTATTTTCTATTCAACCTTACATTGACACTCTAAATCTTGCCGATTATCCTTTGCCTGCTGGCCTACATTGCCAGTCGGTTTTAGCAGACCGTCTACAAAAGGCGCACAACAATGCTGTTTTGGTTTTTGTGCGTTCTCTTAAGTCACGCCTTTATGGTGAGGCTAGGAGGGACACCTTCGGGTGTGCTGGTTTCCTTTTGTACCAGTCTGCTAACCCTTCTAGTCTTGCCACCATTATTTAGCAGTAATTGGTAAGACTCTTCTAAATCAAAAGGAGTCCGCCGTTATGCGTACTATTTCTTCTCTCTCGTTGGCAACCTTTGCCAAATTCTTTCTATCCATACCGCTTAAACATTCTTTAAAACGATTTAACCGACTTTAGGTTTCTATACCTTAAGAATCGTTACGACTAAAACATAGCAACAATAAACCAGAGATAGGTGAGCACACCATTATTGTGCGGTTTTTGCATGCCTGTATTTAGCACTCATTTTAAGAGTGACGGCATTTCTATCTCTTCTATTTACAGCAAAAAATTATTTTAAGCAGTAAACATGAAAAATTTAGAAGTTTCATTTAGAGCGACGCGAGCGCTTAACACAGCAGCAGATTTATTTAAACAATACGGCTTCAACAAGGTCGGGGTGGACCGAATTGTTAGTGAGACTAAAATTTCTAAAGCCACTTTTTACAACTACTTTCACTCCAAAGAAAGATTAATTGAAATGTGTTTGTTGGTTCAAAAAGAACACTTAAAAGAAAAAGTGAGGGCGGTAAGTGAATCTCGTCAATATCCAGATTTGGCGCTTAAGCTTAGACAAATTTACCTTTTACATGCGGACTTAAAGGGGGCGTATTACCTGTTGTTTAAAGCGCTTTTTGAAATTAAACAGCTTTATCCAAATGCATATCAAACCGCAATTCGCTATAGGCGATGGCTTAAAAATGAAATTTTCTGGGTTCTGCGAGAATCTAAAAAAAGGGCTACATATGAAGAGTCAGATATTTTTGTATTTATGCTTGATGGTGCGATTTTTGGACTTTTAGGTTCAAGCCAAAATGAAGAACCTGATCAGTTGCTGACTTACTTTTTAAAGGTAAATGCTTAAATTAAAACATTAAATTGAAAAACTGAAATAGCAAATTAAAGAACAGAAAGAAAAAAGTGAGGCTGCTAGGGCCTCACTGTATATAGGTGTTTATTTGCCTTTTTTAGTTTTTAAATACTCTGCATAAGCTTCATCCGCAAAGCGTCGTAAAGAATCACCAATTGCAGCATATTGGTATTCATTCAAGTTAGCTAAAGATGCACGGGCAGAAGGGTGCTGCACACCGAAGCCAGAACCGGGTAATAAAACCACACCTGTTTCATCTGCTACTCTAAATAATAGCTCGGTCGGATTTTTATTTTTCATAACCCAATCGGCAAACTCATCTCCATAGAGAGTCCGTGAAGTATTTTCAAGGTTGACTAGAGTATAGTAGTCCACAGCATTTGGATCTGTTGGAACCTCGACGCCAAGCTGTCTATAAAGTGCTGCATCGCGTTCACGAACAACAGATTTAACAGCTTTTTTATAGCTTTGGCGTGAGTCCATCATATTAAATAGTGCAAATAAAACCATTTGAACTTGTTGTGGGGTAGACAGACCAGCGGTATGGTTCAAAGCAACATTTCGGCTGTCTGCAACTAAGCGGTCAATAAACTTAATGCTTGCTGGGTCGGTAGTTAAAGATGAATAGCGCTCTTCAAGCTCTTTCTTCTCTTTTTTCGATAAGTTCGCAATTTGTTTATCAAGCACATTGTTATTTGAAAGTGCAATGACACCGAGTCGCCAACCAGTCGCACCAAAGTATTTAGAGAACGAATAAACTAAAATTGTATTGTCAGGACAGATTGCAAATAGTGATTTGAAGTTATCTGCAAACGTAGCGTAAACGTCATCGGTCAAAATAATCAGATCAGGGCGTTTTTTGACGATATCGGCCAAAATCGCAAGTCCTTCATCACTCATTTTCACCGATGGTGGGTTACTTGGGTTGACTAAAAAGAAAGCTTTAATAGACGGATCTTCTAACTTTCTAAGCTCCGACTCTGGATATTGCCAACCGAGTTTAGGGTCGGCTTCAATCAATACTTCTTCAAGCTGGTAGTCATTGAGTTTTGGAATCTCAAGATATGGTGTAAAAATAGGGCTACCAATGGCAATACGGTCGCCATTTTTGATAATTTTATTTTCTTTTAATGAGTTAAAAATATAGGCCATTGCGGCTGTTCCGCCTTCGACCGCAAACAAATCTAAGTCTCTTTTTTGCATGCCTTGTACGCCCATTTCTCTTAAGACGTACTCTTTAATAATCGTTTCACTCACTCGAAGCATTCGGTCTGGCACTGGATAGTTACAGCCTAAAATCCCTTCAACCATTTCAAGTAAAAAAAGATCTGGGTCTAAGCCTAACTGGTCGCGCACATAAGACACGGCTTTGCCTAAAAAGACCACACCGGGTTTGTCACGGTTTTCCAAAATGAAGTTATCAAAACGTGACTGGAGTCCAACGGGGCGCGGGAAGCCACCTAAACCTTCCGGCATATAGGAAAATGAAAATTCGGATTCGGTCGCAGAAAACAAACCCAGTTGAAAGAATGCTCTACGTGGGATGGTAGCAAGAAAGTTTGGATTACCACGCCCAGCATTTAGCATCATTCGGTCAGTTCTGCTTTGAGCTAATTCTATTAAATTATCTTTTAGTTCAAATGGGCTGAGTTTTGCGTATTTAGAATAATCGACTTTCCCCATGGGACGTCTCCTTAATTATAGTGAGATGAATAAAATTTCTAATTCAATGTATAAAATCAGGCCAAGCCTACGATCAGTGGTCCGAGTAAGGTTAAGAACACATTTGCTAGGGCATAGGTAATTGCAAATGGAACGGTCGGAATCGAGTTTCCTGCTTTGTCTAAAATTGCACCAAATGCAGGGTTTGCACTGCGTGAACCAGATAGTGCACCTGCCATTACTGCAACGTTGTCATAACGCAGAACATAACGAGCAAAGAGCATGGAAAGTAGGAGTGGAACCAGTGTTACCACAACTCCAATCATAAAGAGTGAAAGACCACTTTCTTTAATGGTTTGAATAGCTTGTAAACCTGATTGTAAGCCGACAGCAGCAACGAAGCCTGCAAGACCCAAATCTTTAAGAAGCTGTGAAGCCGCTAAAGGCATATTGCCATGCACTTGATTTCTACTTCGAATCCAACCAAACAGAAGACCTGATAGTAAAGCACCGCCACCAGCACCAAGAGTTAATGGCACATCACCCAAACGAATCACAAAAAGACCAATCACTAAGCCAACCACAAGGCCTGCACCATGGAAAATCCAGTCCGTTTTTAAACTTTCAGGTAGGGCTTTACCTGCTTCTTTCACCAAGCGGTCGAGGTCGCTTTTTGTTCCGTATACAGTGACCACATCGCCTTGTCGTAGAACAGTATCGTCACTTAAAGGTTGTGGCTCATCCTTACGCTTAATCGCAAGTACATAAATACCGTGCTTTAAATATGCAGGCGTATTGGCCTTAATGTCTCCTAAGGTGCGGTTGAGATATTTGGAATTTCTTAGGATGACATCACTGGTATCCATAATCATTTCCATACCTTGCGATGACTGTAATTCGCTACCGATTTGCTCGGCAACTGAAACCACACTGGCACGGCGACCAACCAATAAGATGACATCGTCTGTTTGTAAAGTTAGCTCGGGAGCGACATCAATAAACTGATCTTTACGTTTTAACCGTTCAATCGTAATACTCGGCTCTTTTGCTTCAATTTCCGCAATAGTTTGGCCATTGGCTTGTTTAACTTTATAAATACGACCCACAATTTCTGGCATTGCCAGTTCTTGGCCTGGGGCTAATTCAAAAGCACCTTTGAGCCGCTCACTCTGAGCTTTTAAAGCATCGTCGTGAATTTCTTTACCCATAAATTTAGGCAAGATATTCACACAGACAATAATGGCTCCCAATGAACCAAAAATGTAAGTGACCGCATAGCCAATCGCAACATTTGCCTGAAGTCTTTGAATTTCTGCGAGTGGGAGATCGAGTCTAGAAATTGCATCTCCTGCAGTCCCAATAATGGCTGATTGAGTCATGCCGCCCGCAGCGAGACCCGCAGCCAAGCCTTTATCGAGATGAAAAATTTTAGCCATCACTAAAACAGTGACTAAACCACACACTGCCATGAATACTGCTAATAAAATTTCTTTTATTGACTGTGGACCCAGTGATTTAAAAAACTGTGGACCACTTTCAAAGCCGACTGCGTAAATGAAGAGAGCAAATAAAATTGCTTTAACGCCGTTATCGACAGGTACGCCAATAAGACTTAAAACAACTGCGACGAGTAAGGAGCCTGCGACTCCGCCAAACTGAAACTTTCCAAACTGGAATTGTCCAATCCAGAAGCCTATTGCGAGTGATAAGAACAATAATATTTCGGGGCTGTGCTTTAAAACACCTTGTAACCATTCAATCATTTTGATCTCACTTTTATTATTAGATCTATCTTTAATATATAAATTTATTTATTTTTCATTTTTAAAATACAATATGAAAATTACTTAAGCAAACCTTTAAGTTTGGTGGTTTTCTTAAGTTTAATTATAAGAATTAATGAGTTTAAAATGCTTGTGATCCAAGGGGTGGTGGTAATTCTGAGTGTTTAAATCAACTATTAATTTTTTAATCATAGATAAAATTTATTTACAATAATATAAAGAATATTTTATGAAATTAAAGCGTCTTGCTTATATCTAATCTTGAGAAAAAGTTTTTAGTTTATTGATATTTAAGTGATTAATTTTTAATTGTTAGGCTGGTCCTAATTTTTATATAAATTAAAAAACAATCTACTTAAAATTAATTTTTTGATAATTGTGTCGCATAAATTAATTTTTAATATATTTGGAATACATTTAAATAAATCTTCATAATAATACTTATTTTAAAGAAAAACATAAAATCAACTTGAACCGTGTTCATTTTTAAATATCAAGCTTCTGGTTATCGAAGCTTGATATTTAAAAATATTTATTACCTTGAAAATAGTGGCTTATAGTGATTTAAAACTTTGGAATTACTGTTTCGAAGCTAACATTTTTAAGTAAAGATCTGCTCGCTGTGCATGACCAAAGCACCAATCTTCAGCACTGTTTTGCACAATCACAAACATGACATCTTGCTCTGGAATATTAAGTTCCTGATGGAGTTGTGCTGTCACATGCTGCATTAAATCTGATTTTTGCTGAGCTGTTCTGGGTTTACCGGAAGTAATGTACAGCAGCATATATTTTTCAGTGCGGGGGAGATGTTAAGCAATGGTGAGAGTCTAGTCATTTTACGCTCTCAGCTACTTGGGTGAAAAAGTGTGCTATTTGAGCATAAGTTTTTGACTTTATAAAACTATTTTGATTTGATCACCGAATACGTACAGATTATTTAGCAGTTTCAACAATATATTGAACAGTAGTCATGGTAATTTACATTGTCTGATATAGCTTTTAGATTGATTTATATTTTAATTTATCTTAGTAATAAAAAGAGCTTTGTGTGACACAGTAAAATGATAAACCTTAGAGTATAACTATGAAGCTTAAAGAATTAGCAGGTTGTGAGGAATGCGATACTGTCTATCGTAGAACCCCGCTTGCTTATGGAAAAAGAGCTTATTGCTTATGCTGCGGTGCTGAACTCTATCGGCACACCAAAACTTTTTCGACACTGTTGGCTTTAATCTTAACGGCATTAATTGTATTTATTATTGCCAATAGCTTTCCTATTGTAAAAATTGAATTGCAGGGCAACATCTCTGAAACTACCTTACTGGGTGCGGTCTGGGTAATGTTTCATTATGATCGGGCTTTCGTTGGCATTCTTATTTTAATCACCACTTTTATTGTGCCGCTTTCCTATCTGTTATTACTTTCCTATGTGTTGGGCACAGTAAGTATATTGAAGAAAAGACCCGCATTTTTGGTATTTGCCTTACGTACACTTTATTTTATGAGAGTGTGGGGAATGGTTGAGGTCTTCTTAATTGGAATCTTGGTTACGCTTGTGAAGTTAATAGGAATGGTGTTGGTGATTCCCGAGATTGCGTTATGGGCATTTGCGATTTTAAGTGTATTGTTGGTTTATATTACTTCCATAAAGGTGAGTGATATATGGAACGAAATTGATAGGTCACTGCCATGAAAACGATAAAAAATGTGACCCAAACACAAAGCTCGCAGCAACGGGCAATGCTTAAGCAATACCCAAGAGCCAAAGATCTCTCATTAATTGTGTGTCACTGCTGTGGGGTTGTAAATTCTGCTCAAAATGAAAAGAGACAACTCAACCAAAGCCATCAGGTGTTACGTTGTACTCGTTGTAATAGTGTTCTGCATTCACGTAAGCCAGCGAGTTTAAATCGAACTTTTGCCTTAGTGGTGGCTGCGACCATTCTCTATATTCCCGCCAATGTACTTCCAATGACGGTGACTGACTCACTGTTGGGTAGCCAGCAAGATACCATCATGAGTGGAGTCATTTACTTTTGGCAAAGTGGAGACTATCTGGTTTCAGTAGTCATTTTCATGGCCAGTATTTTTATTCCCATGCTAAAGCTACTGATTTTGTATTTTTTATTGGTGGCGGTATATCTTCAACAATCGTCAGCATGGAAGTTTTTACCTGAGCAATGCGTTAAATTATATCGAGTTGTCGAGTTTATCGGCCGTTGGTCAATGATTGACGTATTTGTGGTGGCACTCTTAACAGCGCTCATTCAGATTCAGTCGCTCGCTACCATTTTAGCAGGGCCGGGTTCGATTGCTTTTGGTGCAGTTGTAGTGTTAACCATGTTTGCATCGTTAAGTTTTGATCCACGACTTATTTGGGATAACTTCTATGCATCTCAAAATACAAATAAGCCTTCTTCCTTTGCCTCAAACAAAACCAAGATTATTCAGGCAGAACATCCGCCGTTGAATAATGATTCTATTAATCCCAGTCAATAAAAGAACAATGAGTATGTCTGAAAATGAAATAACCCCTGGTAACTCAGATCGTCGTGATCCAGATGTTGAACTGGATAGCATGAATGATTTGCCAGAACCCCAAGAAAAGAAAAGTCGATGGAAGCCTCTTTTAATTTGGCTCATTCCATTGATTGCTCTTTTAATCGCGCTTTCATTAGCGATAAAAGCACTCTTGTCTCACGGCCCGACCATTGACGTGTCTTTTAGAACGGCTGAGGGATTGGTCGCAGGTAAAACAACGGTCCGTTATAAACAGGTGGATATTGGTGTAGTACGGCAGATTGATCTTTCAGAAGACCGTTCACACGTGATTGCCAGAATTGATTTGCGTAAAGATGCGAGCAACTTTGCCGCAAAAGATTCACGGTTTTGGGTTGTGCGACCACGTATTGGGACGAGTGGGGTTTCAGGAATAGACACATTATTGTCAGGTTCATATATTGAAGTGGATGGTGGCAAGTCGGAAGAGAAAAAGCTTGAATTTACTGGCTTAGAAATACCGCCAGTGATTACTTCCGATGTGCCGGGCAAAGAATTTTTCTTAAATGCAGATGACTTGGGGTCTTTAGATGTCGGTTCTCCAATTTATTATCGTCGAATTAATGTGGGCCAAATTACAGCCTATAAATTGTCTAACGATGGTAAAACTGTAGAGCTACAAACTTTTATCCGTGCACCGTATGACAAGTTTGTTACCACCGACGCACGGTTTTGGCAGGCGAGTGGTATTGATGTGAGTTTGAATGCTTCAGGATTTAGTTTAGATACTCAATCGCTGGCAAGTATTGTCGCAGGCGGTATTGCTTTTGGAATCCCTGAAAGCTCGCGTGCTACTACAGCGGCAAATCATAGTCGCTTTAATCTATGGGACTCGAAATCTGAGGCATTAAAAGACCCTGACGGGCAACCTCGCGGTGTGATTATGTACTTTGATCATTCATTACGTGGACTGTCTGTTGGCGCGCCAATTGATTTCATGGGCATTGAAATTGGTAATGTTAAATCGATTAATGCCGAGTTTTATAACAACTATAAGCAGATTCGTATGCGTGTTGAGGCGGTCATCTATCCGTCACGCGTTGAGAATGGACAGGCACTCAATCCAAACAGCAATATTTTCAAAGATTTTGTTGAACATGGATGGCGTGCTCAAATGAGAACAGGCAACCTTCTCACGGGTCAAAACTACATTGCCCTAGATAAGTTCCCTAAAGCTAAACCAGCCACATTACAAATTTTGAGTGATGACCGTGTGGTGATTCCGACTACACCAACTGAACTGAGTGGCTTACAAGCACAAGTTTCTCAGATTGCTGACAAGTTAACTAAATTCCCGTTAGTTGAGATTGGGCAAGATGTACGTAAAACGCTCAACAATATGAACACAGCCATTGAGTCTACCGACAAACTGGTTAAACAGTTAGATGGAAAAGTTGCACCTGGTTTACAAGCAACCTTAGACGATGTTCGTAAAACTGTAAGATCGTCAGAGTCTATTTTGTCGAGCGATGCGCCGTTACAACAAGACGTACGTAAAGCATTGCAGCAAATGACACGTGCAGCTGCTTCATTACAGTTAATGGCAGACTATATTGAGCAACATCCTGAATCAATTATTCGTGGTAAAACACCAGAGACCGATGATGAAAAATAAAAACACTCTATCTTTTCAACATCCTAAAGCAGCCAAATGGCTGCTTGGGAGCGGCCTGTTTTTAACGGCTGTTGCCATGACGGCATGTTCGAGTTCGCCAACGCCAAATTATTATACGATGTCCCCTAAAATTACTGCGGCTACAAAATCAACTGTGCAGGTGATTGAGGTATTACCCGTCGGGATTCCAGACCGATTGGACCGTGCGCCTTTGGTACTCCAAGACAGTAGTGGTAAGTCTACGGTGTTAAACAATGAACGCTGGACATCGACCATGGGTACGCAATTACGCGATACCTTGTCGGCGGGTTTACAGCAAAAATTAGGGGCAATTGACAGTTATAGCAGTGGGCTAGCTGGAAACAATCAGCCTTTATATCGAGTTTCTACAGACTTTTCTCATTTTGATATTGTAGATAAAAGCTATATTAATATTGCGGTGTCTTGGGTGGTGAAGCGTCAAATACCGCCTAGTCAATTAGAGTCAAACAATGCAAAAGTCATCACGAATGCAGGATCTCAGTTAAATTGTCGAATTGCTTTTAAGCAGCCGATTGATCAAAAAGCTAAAAAGATGGATGCGATTGTGAATGCTTCAAGTGAGGCAATGACTCAAATTATTAATACGGTTTCTTCTTCAATTGTGGCGTTGGATTCAAACAAAAAATCGGTGATTAGCAATGGTGTTTGTTCGTAAAACATATCGCTTTTAACCAACCCCTTTATTTGTGTACAACAGATAAAGGGGTTTTTTATTTTAGTTGCCTCGATAGGTTGAGTAACCGTAAGGGCTGAGTAATAAAGGAATATGGTAGTGGTTTACGCTTCCATCGACTTTAAAAATTACAGGTACTTCGGCAAAAAAAGTTTGTTGTTTATTCTTTTTGAACCAGTCTTCAGTTTTAAAGGTCACTTTATAAACCCCTTGCTCTAATTTTTTATTTTCTGGATAGAGCGCAGTAATACGACCATTTGAATCGGTCACTTGCTGATTAAGTTTAATCCACTGGTTATTGGTGTTTTTTTCTAAAACCACTTCAACCTGAGAAGAGGGCAAACCCGTCTCTAGATTTAACACATGCACACTTAGCGGATTAGTTTGTGCAAATGTAGCCGAAGCAATAAATAACGAAGATAAAGCAATAAATGATTTAGTCATGGTGAACTCCTTATGAATGAAAAACGGTTTCAATGGCTTTGCTTGCGCATTGATTGTCATTTTGTGCACCGCCAGCACCTGCAACCCCAATGGCTCCGATCACTTGGTTCTCAAAACGGACAGGTACGCCACCGCCTAACAAAAGTAAATTTGCTACCGTGGTTAAATTTTTTGCATCGGGGTTTTGGTTACTGTTTTGGCTTAAAACTAAGGTCGATGTTTTGGTAGATAACGCGGTATATGCTTTTTTCTCGGCAGCCATTAAGTTATGCGGGCCCACCAACTCATGCCGTTCGGCAGTTAATGGATTACCGCCGCGATCTACAACAACAACTGCAATATTTTGATTTAATTTTTTGCATGCCTCTTTTGCACTGTCGGCTAGCAGGTGGGCAGTTTTTAGATCTAACGAATAAACTTGATTCAAAGCAGGGGGCTGTGCAAAAGTACTATTACCGAATAGCACGGCTGCTAACATCAGCCAGTTCAATTTTTTCATGTTGATTGCCTCTATGTCGCTTTGAAAATCTTAAACAAATTGCTTAACTTCAAGCGTGACAATCACATTACAAAGTTGTCATCTTTCAAATGAGTCTCTACAAAATGCGTATCCTTATTATTGAAGACGAGATCAAGATCGCCACTTATTTGGTCAAAGGATTAAAAGAATCTGGATATCAAGCGGAGTGTGTTCATTTAGGGATGCAAGGTTTGGAAATGCTAAAGAGAGATCGATATGACTTACTTATTCTTGATGTGATGTTGCCGGACATAGACGGTTGGAGCGTATTACAAGTACTACGCCAGTTTTCAAAAATTCCGGTGATTTTCTTAACGGCAAAAGATCAGGTGATGGATAGAGTGAAAGGGTTAGAGTTGGGTGCAGATGATTACTTGGCTAAACCTTTTTCCTATATTGAACTGTTGGCACGTATTAAAAGTCTATTAAGACGACAGCAATATCTGCAAGAAAATGAGCTATCTATTAGTGATTTAAAGATGGATGTGGTTGGTCATAAAGTATGGCGTAACGGAAACTTAATCGAGCTCAGTAAAACCGAATTTAATTTGTTGCGCTATCTATTGCTCAACAAAGAGCAAATTGTGACACGCAGACAAATTGGTTCAGAGGTTTGGAATATTAACTTTGATACCGATACCAACTTTATTGACGTTGCGGTACGCCGTTTACGAAGCAAAATTGATGAAGGATATGAATTAAAACTCATTCATACCATACGTGGCTTGGGCTATAAAATTTCGGTTAGCTTATGAACTTTAAATTTCTACGTTCTCTTGAAGTTCGTATTACATTACTGGTCACGCTTTGTTCTGCCTTAATTTTATGTTCAGTCGGCTTTATGACCTATTTAGGCATTAATCAAATTTTATTGAAGCAGCAAGATAAAGCTTTAGCAGACAGAATTAATCGTTTGGAAATTTTGCTACAAGATAGCGAAAATGTAGAGCAGATCATTGCGCGTCCTAAGCTGTATCAAAATATGCTTGGCAACCAAGACAACTTGTTTCTGCTCATTCATAAAGACAAAACTTTAATTAATATCAATCCGCTCCGCATTCAACTACCTGAACTTGCACAGCGAGAGAGTCTTCAATTTCAAGATTTAGCCAATAACTCATATCCAACGCGCATTGCGTGGAGAACCATAAAGATTAATAACCAGCCTTATCTGCTCATTGCAGGTAAACAGTGGTCGGAACGCATTAATATTCTTTTACCTTTTCAAGAAAATCTCTTGATGTATGTGGTCGGGGGCGTGTTTGCAATCTTTGTGCTTTGTATTTTAGCGTGTCATTTAGGTTTACGGTCGCTACAACAGCTTCGTAAGCAAACTCATTCTATTAACGTAAATCAGCTCCAGAAAAGATTAAACCTATCAAATTCACCATTAGAAGTTGAGCTACTTTCAAAAGATATAAACCACATGCTTGAGCGTATTGAAAAGGGCTATACGCAGCTCAACCGTTTTTCTGAAGATATCGCTCATGAGTTCCGCACACCTTTAAATAACCTGATTGGGCAAACCGAGATTGCTTTAACTGGCGAACGTTCGGTTGAGCAATATGAAGATTTGCTGGTGTCTCATTTAGACGATTACCAGAGATTAAAACGCATGATTGATAGCATGCTTTTCTTGGCAAGAGCCGATCAGAAAATGGTGCTTGTAAATAAACAAGAAATAAATATCCAAGATGTTATAGATGGGTTATGCCAGATTTTTGAATATCAGGCCGAGGAACAAGACAGTCATTTTAGTTTTAACTTAGAAGCTAAAACGTTATTTGCAGATCCTGAGCTTTTTCAAAGAGCCGTGTATAACCTGATTTTAAATGCGTTGGTTCACGGTGGTGACAAGCGAACTATTTATATCGCAACAAAACATAAGATGATTGAACATAGGCAATGGGTGAGTCTGACTGTGGTAACGGGAGGTGTTTCAATTGCAGATCATCAACTTGAGCATCTTTTTGAAAGATTCTACCAATGTCACTCAAGTCGAAGTGATCAGAATCAAACAGGTGGATTAGGCTTATCGATTGTTGCTTCAATTATGGATCTGCATCATGGCCGCTATAAGGCTTGTAACACGGTCGAGGGTGTGTGCTTTGAGCTTGATTTTCCAGTTGAAGATGCTCTTAAGAAATACAATTAAATCCTTATTAATGTTGCTTAATTTTTAAAATTCACACTTTGTTCACAGCCCTCTGATGTATGTTTAAACGTATGAAATAAACAGAAGAGGGCGATCATGAAATTATTATTTAAATCACTTGTCATTAGCAGTAGCCTTGCAGCGGTTAGCTTAATGCTTCCTTTGAGCACTTACGCCGACACCACTACTAAACCTGTCGCTGTTGATTCTATTGATATTAATAAATACGCAGGTAAGTGGTATGAAATTGCGCATTTACCCATGTTTTTTCAGCGTAATTGTGTAGCCAATACAACTGCAAACTATTCTATTAACGCAGACAAAACTGTTGGTGTTTTAAATAGTTGTACGAATAAAAATGGAGAAACGATCTCATCTGAAGGCGTTGCTTATTCGCAAAATGAAGGCAACAGTAAATTGAAGGTGAGCTTTTTACCCTCTGGCTTAAGATGGATTCCTTTTACAAAAGGCGATTACTGGGTTTTAAGAGTTGACCCAAATTATCAGGTCGCTTTAGTGGGTGGCCCAAGCCATAAATATTTATGGATTCTTTCTCGTAGTCCTCAACTTGATGAGGCGACATATCAGTCTTATATGCAAACCGCAAAAAGCTATGGCTACGACGTTTCTAAACTCGTTAAAACAACCCAGTCTAAATAGTAAAGTGCTGGTTGCATAGATGCTTATATTTATCTCGTAACCGAGTGAACTTCACATAAAATTCATTGCGCATTTTCTAAATTAGAACCAAAAGAAATGCTTTAGATCAGGAAGAATCAATGTCTAAATTTTTTCTGCGCTGGATCGATAGCTGGTCAGATTCAGAAAATGCGCAAGTGGGTACTTCTAGCGAATATGTCATTGAAAAGAACATTCAATGGTTAAGAATTATTCCTTTTATTTTATTACATATCGCTTGTTTAGCAGTGTTTTGGGTGGGCGTATCTTGGTTCGCGGTTGTTTTCATGCTGGTTTTTTATTTTCTTCGCATGTTTGCAATTACCGCTTTTTTTCACCGCTATCTTTCGCATAAAACTTTTCAGACATCACGTATTGTTCAATTCATTTTTGTACTGATCGGAACCATGAGTGCGCAGCGCGGACCTTTATGGTGGGCAGCCCATCACCGTTATCACCATCACTTTACCGACACCGATCAGGACCCGCATTCAGCGAAAGCAGGCTTCTGGTATTCGCATGTAGGCTGGTTTTTAAATGAGCAAAATTTTGCTACTCGAAAAAAAGTCATTAAAGACTGGTTGAAATATCCTGAGCTGATTTGGCTAGATCGATTTAGTTTGCCTATTGTGATTTTGACGGCCTTAGCAATTTATGGTTTAGGTTTGTGGCTTGCACAACATTTTCCTGAGTTGGGCACCAATGGCTTACAACTTTTAGTATGGGGATTTGTGATTTCCACTGTTCTATTAACACATGCAACCTTGTGTATTAATTCACTCGCTCATCGTTATGGCTCACGTGAGTTTAATACCCCAGATGATAGCCGTAATAATTTTCTACTTTCTTTAATTACCTTGGGTGAAGGATGGCACAACAACCATCACTTTTACGCAGGCAGTGTGCGACAAGGCTTTTATTGGTGGCAGATTGATATCACCTTTTATGTGCTTAAACTGATGTCTTTATTTGGTTTGGTGTGGGGACTAAAGCCCGTACCAGACAAGGTTTATCAATATAAAAAGATTAAAAACCTATCGATAGAAAAAATTGAAAACGGTGAAGTGTTATGAAAATTGCCATTATTGGTTCGGGTATATCTGGACTTTACGCAGCTTGGAGATTGTCAGAACAACATCAAGTCACTGTGTATGAAAAAAATAACTATTTTGGCGGTCATACTGACACTCACGAGCTAGAGATAGAAGGCACTAAAGTCGCGGTAGATAGTGGCTTTATTGTGTTTAATGACTATAACTATCCGTTATTTACCGACATGGTTAAAAAATTAGGTGTAGAAACTCAAAGCAGCGATATGAGTTTTTCGGTGAATAATCTGGTCAGTGGACTTCAATATAACCCTTCAAAAAAATGGTCGCTCTTTGCCCGTCCGCAGAACTTTTTAAACCGAAAATTTCTGCAAATGCTCTCAGATTTGCTGCGTTTTTATGATGACAATAAAGATATAGATGTGGCGGATATTGATCCTAATTTATCGATTGAAGAGTATTTGGACCTTCACAAATATAGTCATGAGTTTCGTTATGAACATCTTTATCCGATGTGCGGTGCCTTATGGTCGGCACCCGTTGAGCAGGTAGGCCAAATTCCATATCGATTTGTCGTGAGCTTTTTTCAGCATCACCGCATGTTGCAGTTAAAAGAGCGGCCGCAATGGCAAACGGTTAAACACGGTTCAGCAAGCTATATTCGTGCTATTCAAAAGAATTGCCGATCCATTGAGTGGAAATTTGCAGAAGTAAAAGCTGTGAGCCGTTCACTAGAAACAGTTTTGATCGAAACCGTTGAAGGGCAAGAGCAATATGACTGGGTGATTTTTGCGAGCCATGCTGACGATAGCCTAAGTTTAATTAAAGATGCGTCGGAGCTTGAACAAGAAATATTAAGCCAATTTGGTTATCAAGATAATCGAATGGTCGTCCATCGTGATCTTTCAATTATGCCTAAAAGCCGTTTGCAGTGGGCAAGCTGGCATGTACATGTAACGCCAAAATCTCAAGTTCAAAACGATGAGTCCGACATACATTATGGTTTTACCTACTGGATGAATAATTTGCAGAATTTATCCTGCACTACTCAAATTTTTTCTACTTTAAATCCGAATATGAAAATCAAAGCCGAAGACATCTTGGTTGAGCGGCAATATCGACATCCCGTATTTGATGCAAAAGCGATTCAAGCTCAATCTCGTTGGTATGAAATTAATGGGCAAAATCGTACTTCATTTTGTGGAGCATATTGGGGCTGGGGCTTTCATGAAGACGGTGCCCGCAGTGCAGCACGTGTTGTTGAGCAACTCTTAGCGTTATAAGAATAAGTAAGGAGCTTTCAAATGTTATTAAATAAACTTGCTATCGCTCCTGCGCTTATTCGTCATCGGCGTTATAGCCCAAAACCGCATGAGTTTACATCGACCTTAAATTATTTATGGTTCGATCCAGATCAATTAGTTGATATTACAAACGATTGTTCACTTTGGTCGACGGATCACTGGAATGTATTAAAACTATCTAAAAATGATTTTTTAAACATGTATCACGGTTCTATAAGGGATAGAGTAGAGAAAGCGATACTGCAAAATAATCACTTACACCTTCGGCCAGACTGGCAAATCCGAGTATTGGCTTTGCCTCGTTGTTTGGGCTTTCGTTTTAATTCGGTCGTATTTTATTTTGTTTTAAATAAAGTCGGAAAACCGCTCTTTATTCTTAGTGAAATCACCAACACCCCGTGGAATGAACGAAAAGTCTATACACATGACTGTATAAAACAACAAAGTCAGGTGGGTGATTATCAGAGTTTTGATTTTAACTTTGAAAAATCATTTCATGTTTCGCCGTTCATGCCCATGCAGTTAACTTACCGTTGGCGATTTAGTTTTTCAGATCAGCAGAATGTCATTCACATGCAACTTTTTGAAGAGCAAAAACAAGTCTTTGATGCCACTATGCGCTTTGAGCTTGTGCCCATCACATTTCCTTCACAGCAATATCGATATGCTCTTATAAACAGCCTAGCACCTTTTAAAATGTTGTTTTCAATATATTTAGAGGCATTTAAGTTGTGGCGAAAAAAAGTTCCATTTTATCGTCATCCTAAAAAGATCAAGGTAGATAAGACATGATAAAAACATTTCTTTATGGTGAAGATGACTCACTACCGTTACTGCTCAAGAGTCTTCTCAAACTACGTCATGGACAGATCACTTTTCAGGGCGCGTGGAATGGGACGGTCGGTGAAGTTTCAGACTTACATGCTGTGATTGAAGTCCACAATCCTTTATTGATGGATCTCATTTTAAAAAATGGTGTTTTGGGAGCAGCAGAAGGCTACATCCGTGGTGACTGGAGCAGCGAGCACCTTGTCGAGTTGATTCAGATCTTGGCACGTAATCGAGCTGTATTGGACCAAATCAACCAGAATGTTATTGCTCAAGCGAGCCAGTTTTTTCTTAAAGCTTGGTATCAAAATCGAAAGAATTCTATAAGTGGTAGCCGTAAAAATATTGCCGAGCACTACGACTTAAGCAACGACTTTTTTAAATTATTTTTAGATCCGTCTTTAATGTATTCGAGCGCCGTTTTTGAAAATGAAAACATGACACTCGAACAAGCATCTGATTTAAAAAAAGAGATCATTTGTAAAAAGTTAGATTTAAAACCACTAGATCATTTGGTTGAAATTGGAAGTGGGTGGGGTGGTTTTGCAATTTATGCAGCTCAACATTATGGCTGTAGAGTAACCACCATTACCATTTCACAAGCTCAATATGATGAAGCCGTTACTCGTGTAAATGAAGCTGGCTTGGCACATCGAATTGATGTGCAACTTAAAGACTACCGTTTGCTCGAAGGCAAGTTCGATAAGCTGGTTTCAATTGAAATGGTTGAGGCGGTTGGTGCGCAATATTTATCGACATACTTTGATCAATGTAAAGCACTCTTAAAACCGAAAGGGTTGGCATTTATTCAAGCCATTACTATTGAAGATTTCCGGTATAAAAAAGCATTAAATACAGTTGATTATATTAAGCGCTATATTTTCCCGGGTAGCTTCATCCCTAGTGTGAGTGTGTTGACTCAAACCGCCTCTGAGAGTGGTTTAAGGTTAAAGCATATAAATGATATTGGTTTAAGTTATGCGCAAACACTTCATCACTGGAGAGCGCGTTTTTTAGCGGCGCGGGAACAAGTATTGGCTCTAGGTTTCGATGAAAACTTCATTCGGATGTGGGATTTCTATTTATGTTATTGCGAAGGTGGTTTTAAAGAAGGCGTGATAAGCAATGTTCACTTGCTGTTTGAAAGTACCAGTTACTAAATCAAACAGCTCAAGTAAGGAGACTGCTCATGTTTTGGAATTTACTGATTCTAGATTTAATGATCATGTTGCTGAGCTGGCTACTTGCCACTCTAAATGGCCGAGCTGGAATAGTAGATGCTGCATGGAGTTTCTGTCTGGCAGTAAACATTATTGTGTCTTCTTTACTCATTTCAGTTGCCCCAGTTGAAGTGCGTCTTTTTATCGGTATTTTTAGCGGCTTATGGTTTTTAAGATTATTTTGGCACCTTTTAAGACGTTATCAATCTGAACAAAAAGAAGATGGCCGTTACGCGAGCATGCGTAAAGCGATGGGTAAGTTTCAGCATATTGGCTTTTTATTCTTTTTTATCTTTCAAACACTTTTAGTGCTTTTGTTCTTTTTGCCGATGTGGATGCTCCTCAATGTAGAGGCAACTGAATGGAGTAGTGGATATAAAGTCGCTTTAGTAATTGCTGCTGTCATCATGGTAATTGCTTTCATTGGAGAGCAGCTCGCTGATCAGCAGTTATACCGATTTAAATTAAATCCAGATCATCATGGCAAAACGATGGATCAGGGTTTATGGCGTTATTCACGTCACCCCAATTATTTTTTTGAATGGTTACATTGGTTTGCCTACCCAATTATTGGTTTAGCAGCAGGCCAATATGTATTGTGGATTTATCCGTTACTGATGTGGCTATTTTTATATTACGTCACGGGTATTCCATTTAGTGAAAAACAAGCAATTAAAAGTCGCGGTCAAAATTATCTTGATTATCAACAAAAAACGTCAATGTTTATTCCGCGAAAACCCAAAAAATAGGTGCGCATATGGATTTTATTGTTCATCAGTCTTTGAAAATTGTTGAAAGTGGTGTGATTCCAGATCATGCAATTCGAGCTGCAATTCGTGCTTTAAGTAAAAAGCGCTTAATCCAAGAAGGCCGTTATGACCCTGAACAAGGAGCGCAGCGCTACATGGATGTGCTTAATATGCTGAAGAAGAGCGAAATCGCCGTTGAAACGGATAAGGCAAACGAGCAGCACTATGAATTGCCGACCGAGTTTTTTCAGGCGGTGCTTGGAAAAAGACTCAAATATAGTGCGTGTTATTTCCCGACTAAAACCACAACTTTAGATGAGGCAGAAGAGTTAGCTCTTCAGCTTTATTGTGAAAGAGCACAACTTAAAAACGGTCAACACATTTTAGAGTTAGGCTGTGGTTGGGGTTCTTTAACTTTGTGGATGGCAGAAAACTATCCACGCTCACAGATTACGGCTGTTTCAAATTCTGCTACTCAGAAAAAGCATATTCTTCGGCAAGCAGAGTTGAGGGGTTTAACCAATGTTGAAGTGCTTACCTGTGATGTGAATGTACTTGAATTAGACCAAGACAAGTTTGACCGTGTTGTATCGGTCGAAATGTTTGAACATGTCCGTAATTATCAACGTCTTTTTGAAAAAATTCAGGGATGGTTAAAGGCAGACGGCTTACTTTGGTGTCATATTTTTTGTCATCGCTTTTTACATTATCCTTTTGAAGTGAAATCAGATTATGATTGGATGTCCAAGTATTTCTTTACTGGCGGTTTAATGCCTTCGACTTCGACTTTTTTGCATTTTCAAGAGCATTTAGAGTTGGCTCAACAGTGGCAATGGTCGGGTGAGCACTATATGAGAACGGCAAATGCTTGGCTTGATAATATGGATAATCAAGAAGTCGAACTAAAGCCACTGTTTAAAAAAATCTATGGAAAAGATGCCAATATTTGGTGGCAACGCTGGCGTATTTTCTTTATGGCTTGTGCTGAGTTATTTGGTCTTGAACAAGGTCAAGAATGGGTCATTGGTCACTTTTTATTTAAAAAGCGATCATAGTAATTTCTATAGCCTATCCCGGCGATAAAGATATGATAAAAACTCGACATGATGGCAAAACGAGTCATCCATTAGCCCAAATGTTCAATCGATATTACTGGTTGCAAATTGGTCTGATTGCATTATCGATCGTGGTCGGGTTGGCTTGTAGTGCTTGGGTGATTAAGGGTTCTTTACTTAAAACCGCTTTAGAACAGGAAATGGAGCATTACTGGTTACGTATAGAACGTAACCCAAATGCAGACTTACCAGATACTAAAAATTTATATGGATATCGGTGGAATACACAGGTCGCGCCTCAACCTTTTCGGGGCATGCATTTAGAAAGTGGCGTGCACCGAGTATTCGTTGATGGTAAAGAACGAATGACGGTCTATGGTGAGCGTAATGGTCAGCATGTTCTGTTGGTATTTGGCGAAAGCAATGTTAATAAGCTGATCTGGTTATTTGGTCTTGCTCCCCTCATGTTCAGCCTATCTGTTTTATATAGCTTTTTGTGGTGGTCAAATCGAAGAGCAAGACGCTATTTTTCCCCGATTACGCGCTTAGCGAATGCTTTAGAAAATATTGATTGGGCACATCAAGATACTCAGGCATCTCCTTTTAGAGATATTAATACTAATGGCAATATGGAAGCCGAATATCTCAAACAAGCTTTAGAAAAATATCATCAGGTTTTAAGTGATTTTATTCGACGCGAAAGAGAATTTACTGGAGATGTGAGTCATGAGTTACGCACTCCACTCACCATCTTGAAAGGTAATGTGCAACTGTGTCAGGCGAAATATGGAGACGATAAATCCCTAGTCCGTCTTCACAATACAATTGAAGACATGCAGTTGCTCGTTGATACCTTACTTGCGATTGCACGTAATACGGTACAGAGCTTGCCATCTGAGAAAAATTTATTATCCAAAACAGTAAAGGATTTAGTTGAAAGTTTAGAAGTGATGAGTGTGAGTAAAGGAATACATATTAGTATTCATCCAGACTCAGCTGAACAGCCACGCTGGTTATATCCTTCTATGACTCAAATGGTTTTAGGTAATATTTTACGTAATGCGCTTAATTATTCTCAAGGTTCACAAATCGACATCATTCAACAAAAAAACAGCCTGATTATTGCAGATAATGGAATTGGAATTTCTTTACCTAACGATGTAAAGGTGCAAGAGCTCAGCGATTCGCAACTTTCTTTAAAAGTTAAAGGTCATGGTATCGGGTTACAACTGGTACAAAAGCTTTGCAAACAACTAGGATGGAGAGTGGAGCTGTTTGATCGACAATATTATTTAACCACTCATCCTGAACTCGATTTGGAGCTAACCACAGGCTTAATTGTTGTGGTCTATTTAAGTTAAGTCGCGGAATCTTCCAAAGCAATTTTTAAACCGACACCTGCCACTGTATGTAATAGTTTAGGATCAAAAGGTTTATCAACCATTTTTCTTAGGTTATAGATGTGACTGCGTAACGCATCGCTTTCAGGTTCTTCGTCTCCCCATAATTCCATCATCAGTTCTTGCTTAGTCACTACTTTTGGAGACTGGCGCATCAAAATTTTTAATAGTTTAAATTGAATAGGGGGTAACTCGATATTATTTCCGGCACGAACCACGGTTTGAGTTGCGCTATCAAGAATTAAGTCGTGAATTTGAATTTTATGGTGAGTGACTTCGCCAGCTGCTCTTTTTATTAATGCACGAATCCGCATCACTAATTCATTAAAATCAAAAGGTTTTACCAAATAATCATCTGTGCCAGCAGTAAAACCTTTAAGTTTGTCATCTAAAGTATCTCTTGCTGTGAGCATAAGAACGGGAATATCAACGCCTTGTTCGGTACGTAGCCAGTTACATAGGTCATAACCCGAGCCATCGGGCAAATTTATATCGAGCAACAAAAGATGATAATGCTGAGATTTGAGAAAAGTTCGTGCAGCATCTAAGTTACGTGCATGATCGACAACATAATCATGCACTTCAAGAAATTCGCAGACCGTTGCTGCAAGTTCAAAATGGTCCTCAACCATGAGGATAAAGTGATTACCCATGAGATTTTATTAAGCCATTAATTTAATAATTGTTGTTTTAATTTAGCATTAAACGGTTCACTACCAAACCAGATTTTAAAATATTGATTTGCATTCGGATTGTTCAAAGAACCGAGTAGCTTCTGGTTTAATTTTAGTTCTAGTTTTTGATTTTCATGTTGATAGTAGAGACTATAAAGATCTCCACTCTTAATTGGCCTATATAGTTCATTAATATGATTAAGCGGAGATTTCGCATCAAAGCCGCTAACATTTTTCTTCAAAAAGTGGGTTGCTGCGCGTTTAAATGCCCACTCGGGAATATCGCGGTTATAGCTAAACTCCATTTTGATGCTTTGGCTTTGCCAATTTTTTTGGCAATCTTCAGCAAAGTAACTGACATTTCCCACCTTTTTACTCGTAACCATTAAAGGAGCTGAACTACATTTTTTTAGTTCAGCCGCATGCGCTTGAGATACGATTAAGATTCCTAGAAATATCAAGATTCGACTTTTTTGAACGGCAATATCCATTTATATACTCCTCCGAATATGGGTAAAGAACGGTAGAGGCCATTCGCTGGATCCCAATAATCTTGCTGGAAAATAATTTTTTGTTGTTCATTAATCTTAATTTGACTAATTCCATAAGAAGCCATGGTTTTTGAGCGACCTAGCATTTTAAAGTCATAGGTCATGTACCAATGGATGTAGGCTGTATCTTGGTGATGAGTTGCACTAATGAGTTTTACAGTGACATTACTCACTCGGGCATTCATGCCTTCAAAATGCTTAATGAGATCTTTCTTTTGAGAGAACTGTGAGAGTGTATCGTTGATATAGAGCTGATCAGCGTAAAGATTACTGGCATTATTTACAAAAGAAGGGGTGCCGAGCGTATTAAATGCAGCGACAAAACGATTGCCGATATCTAACGCCTGTTGATCATCTAATTCTATACCAGTAATTTTTTGTTCAGCTTTGCCATAGTCACCTGAGTAACTAGGCACACTTTTACACGCCGTTAAACCTACCAAAGTAACCAACCCTAGGGCTATAGTTATAATTTTCATGTCGATATCCAAGCCAACTTTATAAGATCAAATTAAAGAGCTGGTCGTGAATTTTGCGTGAATTCTTATGTTTTATGATTTGGGTTTAATGGAGAACGTTTTCTGTTTTGGAGATTTAATAAACTAGGTCTAATCAACTTAAAAATTTCTATCGACTTCACAGCGTTTAAGATTAATAAATAAGATAAGCAAGAAAGAATTTAAGAAAGCAATTTTATTCTAGCTGCGCTTTACCCATAAGAGATATAGATAAATTTTACATAAATAGAAGGATTCAATAATGAAAACAATCGGCTTATTAGGTGGAATGAGTTGGGAATCGACAGCGCTTTATTATCAGAAAATTAATAAAATGGTTCATCATAAATTAGGAAAATTGCACTCAGCTAAGGTCATTATTAATAGTGTTGATTTTGAAGAAATAGCAGCCTTGCAAGCGAAGGGTTTATGGCAAGAAGCTGGCACATATTTAGCTGAGCAAGCACAAAATTTAGAAAAAGCAGGGGCAGATTGTATTTTGGTGTGTACTAACACCATGCATAAAGTTGCTGCACAGATTGAAGATTCAATTACGGTTCCTTTCTTACACATTGCTGATGCAACTGCAAAAGAAATTTTGAGTCAAAACATTGGTAAAGTTGCATTGTTAGGGACTGCTTTTACAATGGAGCAAGATTTTTATAAAGCTCGATTACAAGATCATGGAATTGATGTTGTTATTCCAAATGAAGAAGATCGAAAGACAGTCCATCGCATTATTTATGAAGAACTTTGTTTAGGTGTGATTAACCCCGATTCTCAGCAAAAGTATATTGCTATTGTAGAGAGGCTTATAGCTGAAGGTGCCCAAGGAATTATCTTAGGTTGTACCGAAATTTGTATGTTAATTGGTGAGCTTAAATTCTCGGTTCCTTTATTTGATACGACCACCATTCATGCAAAAGAGGCGGTGAGTTTTGCTTTAACTTAAGAAGATAAATTAGAAACAATAAATTGTTAGGAATTAATTTTAAAGATGGAGGATAACTTTGAAATTTAGATCAAAAATTGATTGGTGGCTTTTATTAATATTTGTTGTGATCACTGCCAATATCGTTATGAAAATTTATGAAGCAAATTATCATTATTCTTTAGCTTCAAATTTTCCACACCTCGTCATTTATAGCTTAGTCATTTTGGTTATTTGGCTTCCGGTCTTTAACACGTATTACGTAGTAGAAAACAACACATTAATCATTAAGAGCTTGGTATTTCGATGGAAAATCAATATCAATGATATTACTCAAATAGAACCTACCCATAATCCACTTTCTTCTCCAGCATTATCGCTAGATCGACTTAAAATTTATTATATGAAAGATGGAAGAATGGCTACAGTAATGATCTCGCCCAAAGATAAAGAGGGTTTCTTAAATGCTTTACACAAAAGTTCTGGGACAAAGTTCTAATTGATAGTTAATGAAGACAGTAAATTAAGTGCCTAATAAATAATCAGTTATGTATTAGATTTTTGAAAATACGGTCTGTAATGCTCAGTACAGTTAAATAAATCAACTATAAGTCTCTCTTCTAAAGCATTAACCTGTATTTATTGCGAATAAATAAAATGGAGATAAAAGATGCTTAACGATTTTTTGAAGCCAACTTTAGGCATTACGGTTGTATGTGTACTTGCAGGATGTGCGTCATCCTCTCAATATCCAATTACTGATAGTTATGGGCCAGAACCAAAACTTCCTGAACCAAAAACAAGCTTATTACCGACCGTTAATATAGCCCCAGCAGAAGGTTGGCCAAATGGCGCTATGCCAACTCCAGCAGAAGGTTTAAAGGTCAAAGCATTTGCCAAAGGACTTGAACACCCTCGCTGGCTTTATGTATTACCAAATGGCGATGTATTGGTTGCTGAAACAGATGCTCCGCCTAAACCAGAAGACAGCAAAGGTATTAAAGGTAAAATCATGACTTTTGTGATGAGGCGTGCAGGCTCATCTCATCCGAGCGCAAACCGTATTAGTTTACTTCGTGACACCAATGGAGATGGAGTCGCTGACCAGAAAACGGTATTCCTTAAAAACTTAAATTCTCCATTTGGTATGGCATTGGTAGGTAATAACTTATATATCGCCAATACGGATGCACTAGTACGTTTTCCTTATCAAGAAGGGGAAACTCAAATTACAGCCAGTGGAACCAAAGTATTGGACTTACCGGGTGGTGCTTTAAACCACCACTGGACCAAAAATGTAATTGCTAATCGCGAAGGTACAAAGCTCTACATTACTGTCGGTTCTAACAGTAATGTTGCTGAAAATGGTTTAGATCAAGAAAAAGGTCGCGCACAAATTACAGAGTTTGATATTGCAAGTGGTCAATCTCGCCCATTTGCAACAGGCCTACGTAATCCAAATGGTATGGCTTGGCAACCTCAAAGCGGTAAACTTTGGACGGTGGTTAATGAGCGCGATGAAATCGGTAGTGATCTAGTACCCGATTATATGACTTCGGTTCAAGACGGTGCTTTTTATGGTTGGCCTTATAGCTACTATGGTCAACATGTAGATGTGCGAGTAAAACCGCAAAATCCAGCAATGGTTGCTCGTGCAATTAAACCCGACTATGCGCTAGGTAACCATACGGCTTCTTTAGGCCTTGCATTTTATACAGCCGAACTGATGCCACAATTTAGAGGTGGGGCATTGATCGGTCAGCATGGTTCTTGGAACCGTAAGCCTCACAGTGGTTATAAAGTCATTTTTGTACCATTTAGAAGTGGTCAACCTTCTGGTACACCGCAAGATATCTTGACTGGATTCCTCAGCGATAAAGGCAAAGCGTATGGTCGTCCTGTGGGTGTGGCAATTGATTTCTCAGGTGCTGTGTTAGTTGCAGATGACGTAGGCAATACGATTTGGCGCGTTTCGCCAGTTGCAGAGACGACTTATGAAGCTCCAATGAAACATGCTATTGGAACCCCGCCAGGCACACCATAAAGTGTTTTAACGATCATTTATTAGCATGGGCGGTCTTTAAGCTTTATAAAGGCTCGCCCAAATGGCTATTATTTAATTTTTAAATAATTGAACGAAAAAAATACTAATTGGACTTTATAAGCCAACTTCTCAAAAATGAATATGTGAAAACGATAATGATGTTTAAGGAAGAAACACATGAATACACATATTCGAATTGCCGTGGTCGGTGGTGGTATTGCTGGTCTGGCTTTAGCAAGTAATTTAAGTAAATACGCCCATTTAGATGTCCAAATGTTTGAATCTGCACCTCAGTTTTCTGAAATTGGGGCAGGGATTTCTTTTGGTGCTAATGCAGTTAAAGCCATTGAACTGTTAGGTTTAGCTAACGAATATCATGCAATTGCAGATAAAGTATCGCCACCATTTCAAGATGTTTGGTTTCAATGGCGTAATGGTTATACCGATGAATATTTATCTGCATCTATCGCGACAGGTGTAGGGCAGTCATCTGTTCATCGTGCTGACTTTCTTGATGCCATTATTCCTCACATGCCTACGCAAAATGTCCATTTTTCTAAACGCCTTGAGGCGATTGAAGAACAAGATGATCAGGTGATTTTGCACTTTAATGATGGTGGTCAGCATGAGTGCGATTATTTGATAGGGGCTGATGGTATCCGCTCTGTGGCTCGCCAATATGTTTTAGCTTCTCATCATTTACCACCAGTTCATCCACGATTTTCAGGAACTTGGGCATATCGTGGCATTATTTCTCACGCTTCATTTAAAGAAGCTTTGCAACAAGTAAATGGCGATACAGATTTAGCAGATATTCCCCAAATGTTATTGGGCAAAAACAAACATATTTTAACGTTCCCAATTCGTAAAGGTGAGCAAATTAATATCGTTGCTTTCTGTTCAAACCGCGAAGATACAATACTACCAGCCGATACACCGTGGACTAAGCCTGTCGATAAAGCTCAAATGCTTTCCGATTTTTCAGACTGGAGTGAAAGCTGTCAAACATTACTCAATTTAATTGAACAGCCTACCATTTGGGCCTTACATGAAATTGAAGAACTTTCGACTTATCAAAGTACCTCAGGTCATATCATTGTCATGGGCGACGCTGCACATGCCATGTTACCTCATCAAGGTGCTGGAGCAGGCCAAGGTCTTGAAGATGCATTAATTCTCGCGGCCTTATTGTCGACAAAAAACTTACAAGCAGATCAATTAACTGATGTGTCTTCGATATATGAAAAGCTCCGTTTAAAACGTGCTTGTCATGTTCAGCAAACTTCTCGTGAGTCTGGCGAAATTTATGAGTGTTATTCGACTCAGTACCCAACGTTTGCCGAAATTGGCGAACATCTTGAGCATCGCTTTGACTGGTTATGGCAACACGACCTAGAACAGGATGTTGCAGAAGCACAGCAACAATTACATCAGCTAGGAATGGCAACGATTTAAATAAATTTTTGTTTTACACAATTTGCTAAGGAAAGCAATTATGGAAAAACTAAATGCAAATCAATTGATTGATGATGCAAGATTAACACCATTACATTGGCGAGTGATCTTGCTGAGTGCGCTCATTATTATTTTTGATGGTTATGATTTAGTCATTTATGGTGTTGCATTACCCAAGCTTATGCAACACTGGCAGTTAGATAGTATGACTGCTGGATTGTTGGGCAGTGTCGCATTATTTGGCATGATGTTTGGTGCCATGAGTTTCGGGAGTTTGGCCGACAAATTAGAGTCGTATGGCTTTAGCCGTAAACGTTTAATTATACTGTGTGTCTTCATTTTTAGCGGTTTTACGGTGTTATGTGGTTTTGTCAACAGTCCTAAAGAGTTTGCCATTTATCGATTTATTGCCGGTCTAGGTTTGGGCGGCGTAATGCCAAATGTCATTGCTATAATGACCGAATTTGCCCCAAAGAAATTACGATCAACTTTGGTATCGCTCATGTTTAGCGGCTATGCAATTGGTGGTATGAGCTCAGCGCTTTTAGGTATGTGGTTGGTTCCTAAATTTGGTTGGCAAATCATGTTTATTTTGGCGGGTATTCCACTCATTTCATTACCTATTATTTGGAAATTTTTACCCGAATCAATTGATTATCTGGTACGCCAGAAAAAATGGAATGAGGTGCGTGGTTTACTTCAACAGTTAGCACCAGAACAAAACATAGCTGATCATACGAGCATCATATTACATCAAGAAAATCAAAGAACTGCCACTCGACCTTTGGTTGCTCTATTTACCGAAAACCGTGCTTTAGTCACTGTATTTTTCTGGTTGAGTGTATTTATGGCTTTACTCATGGTGTACGCGCTCGGTAACTGGATACCCAAACTCATGGTCGAGGCGGGATATGATTTATCAACCAGTCTTGTCTTTTTACTGGCGCTAAACTTGGGTGGGATGTTGGGTGCAATCGGTGGCGGTTACTTTGCTGATCGTTTTCATTTAGGCAAAGTAATTTGTTCACTCTTCTTAGCGGGTGCAATTTCACTTTACTTGCTGAGCTATGCTTTACCTATGGTCATTTTATATCTCTGTATTGCCATTGCAGGAGCGGCGTCTATCGGCGGGCAAATTTTATTGCTAGCTTATATGGCTCAGTTTTATCCTTCACCAATTCGCAGTACTGGCATTGGTATGGCTTTGGGTGTAGGTCGTATTGGGGCGATTCTAGGTCCGATTTTATGCGGCTGGCTTTTAAGTTTACATCTACCGATTGAATATAATTTTATCGCGTTAGCCATTCCTTGCGTGCTGGCAACCTTAAGTGTTATTGCCATAAGTATTTGTAATCGAATTAAACTTGTAATGCTGAATTCAAGTATATCTTCATAAAAATTAAGCACTTTTATTCCCATAAAGGAACTAAACTCTAAGCAAAGAAGTTAAAGTCTTTGTTTAGAGTATTTAAAGGATCAGAACCATGGATTTAGGTTTGATTAAAGTTTTTGTCTGTATTTATGAGTCTCGGCATATTAGTAAAGCTGCTGATAAATTAAACTTGAGCCAGCCTTCTGTAACTTATAATTTGAACCGTTTACGCCGTCAGTTAAATGATGAATTGTTTACCCGAAGCAGAGGTGGCGTCGAACCTACAAAAGTTGCACATGAGCTTTATCCGATTTTTCATCAAACAATTTTTAATATTGAGTCAGCGATTGCTCAAGCACAGGAATTTCATCCTGAAAACTCAAATAAAACTTTCCGAATTGGACTCTCGGACGCTGGGGAGATTTGCCTCTTGCCTAGTCTTATGGCTTTTTTGCAGAAAACAGCACCCTATATTCAAATTGACATTGAAGAGATTCAGTCGTCTAAGGTTGAACAGTGGCTTATTGATGGCTTTTTAGATCTAGCCGTATTTAATAGTACGCAGACCATAATGCCTAAAATAGAAACACGTACTTTATTTGAAGAAAGATATGTATGCATTGCTAGAGCTGACCATCCACGGCTACAGCAGCAACTGACGTTAGAGCAATATTTGCAAGAAGATCATGTTGCCATCAAGTCATCGACAGGGCACATCCAAGTTGAGCAATATTTAAAAACATTGGATTTGAAGCGACGAATTCGTTTAGAAGTTCCACATTTTAGCGTTTTACAAGGTGTTTTGCAGAGTTCAGATATGTTGGTGACTTTACCATCGCGAGCAGCTCGGCATTATCTAGCTCATGGTAATGTCCAAATGTTTGAATTACCTTTTACTATGGATTCTTTTAAAGTGAGCTTGAATTGGTTTAATCGTAGTGATGATATTATTGCCAGAAAATGGCTGATTCAATCTGTCGGTCAAATATTTGAAGTTTTATAAGAATAATTTACAGCTATTTAAAATTTAGTTTCAGTAAGCACTTTGATCTGCGAAGTTAAAGTTCTTTCCAATTTATTATTAAATTTTGATAGCATTCGCGTTATACACAATAAGAATTGTATATGAATTATGACCGATCAATTAAGAGCAAAATTTGAAAATTTAGAACTTAACGCAGGTTTAGGGAAAATTAGCGCCTTTATTTCCATGTCACTCAGCTTACTTTGCTTATTTGGTGCATTATGTTTTTTATTTCCCAGTGTATTAACCACCCCAGAACTCCGTCCTATTTACGCAAAACACTATAACCTTTTTTATTATGGCCTCATCACAGGCATTATTATTAGTGCTGGTTTCGGTGCATTTAGTGCCATTATCCGTCAAAATCGTTATGGTTTTTACGGACTATGTTTTTCACTTGTAGCAGCAGTTTTGGGCTGTGGTGTAATTGAAGTACCCGTTTTGCCAAGTGTACCGTTTTATGCAGGTATCGATTATTTTGTACTAACTTTATTTATTTTAGCGTTCATTTTTATCCCCCTTGAAGGTTTTTTTGCTAAAAATCCTGAACAAAAAATATTAAGAGTAGGATGGGTGACCGATATGAAATATTTCATGGTCAGCCATATTGGCATTCAATTATTTAGCTTTTTAACGGTTATGCCAATTCAATATTGGATTACACATCTACCTGATAATCCAATTGTGCTTTATGTACAAGCTCAACCGATTTGGCTGCAATTTATTGAGTTGCTCATCGTGGTCGATTTTACGGTGTATTGGTTACATCGTGCCATGCATGAGGTTAATTTCTTATGGCGCTTTCATGCGATTCATCACTCGACTGAATATATGGATTGGTTAGCATCTTCTCGTTTGCATGTCATTGAAGTGCTCATGACTCGCTTTATTGCTACTTTACCGATTTTCCTGTTAGGTTTTCATACTTCAGCTGTTTTTGCTTATTTAATCTTTATTTCGTTTCACGCTATTTTCATTCATTCCAATGTACGTTTTCGTTTCCCATATTTGCGCTGGATTATCGCAACGCCAGAGTTTCACCATTGGCATCATTCTTCAGAAAAACCAGCCATTGATAAAAATTACGCTGCTTTTATTCCTTTATATGATGTCATCTTCAAAAGTGTATATATGCCAAATCATCTGGCAAGCGTGTATGGCACGGTAGGTTATAAAATTCCAAATAGTTTTATAAAACAATTTACATGGCCATTTAAAAAGTATGTAAAGCGGTTTTTAAAACCTTGGCGTGATCAATAAAATAAAAAAATAGCCTCTATAGAGGCTATTTTTTATAGGCTTATTTACTTTTAAAGTTTTTAAAAATCAGAAGAAGGGCAACAAGCGACAGTAAGACAATAAAACAAATATAACTATTTGCTGTACTCATCAGCCCAATTTTCCCAACAAAATAACCAGCTAAAATTGCAGGAATACTAAATGCTAAATAACTTTCAACAAAAAATGCAGCCATAAGTCCTGCGCGTTCTTCTGGTAAAGCTAGCGGCATTACTGTGCGGATTGCGCCCATAAAAGCTGTACCAAAACCCACACCCGTAATAATAGAACCGAGAAATAAAACTACTGCACTTGTAAGATTAATTGCTAAAAATAAAATGGTTGAACCAATAGCAATTGAAAGAGTACCTGTTAATAAAATACGGTAATTTGTCGACTTTCTAAGCGTCAATATACCTGTCGCACCAGAAAGGGCGAGCGCCATAAACATAATACCGTTTAGCCATGCCGATGAAGTATGGAAAATTTTTGCCAGTAAAGAGGGCATAAGTGATAGGAAGAAACCACTGACCATCCAAAGAGCAATATTAATCGGACTAATACTCAATAAAGCACTTTTTGTTTGTGGGGGAATAGCCATATTGGGTTTTAAAGAAGCAAGTGCACCCGATCTCTTTTGGGCTGTTTCAGGAGTAAAAAAACTTAAAATGAGTTCACAAATAAGAAGAAGACATAAAAATTCAAAAACAAGCTGTAACGGTTGGGCAGAGAATTGCAAAATAGAACAAGTTAGAAATATACCAACAGCCATGCCGACCATTGGTGCGATACTATTAATAAGCGAACCCTGAAGCTTACTAAAATCTAAAATTGCTGCGCCTATAGCCGAGACAGCAAGCCCTGTTGCGATTCCTTGTAAGCCCCGTGCAATAAATAACATCGAAACATCTGAAGCAAATAAGAAAAAGCTCATCGAAATAATTTGCAGAAAAATGGCTGCAATAATAACAGGACGGCGTCCAATATAGTCAGACAAAGAACCAATAATCAGTAATGAACCCAGCAAAGTAAAAGCATAAGTTGCAAAAATTAAAGTCAAAGTGACAGGTGAAAATTGCCAAAGCTGTTGGTATAGACGATAAAGTGGAGTCGGTGCACTAGACGCCGCCATAAAAGTCATGAGCGTGATTGTATTGAGTGTTAATGCATTTGCACTTTCTAACTGAAAAACTGATCCAGACCGTTTTGAACTTGAATTGTTCATATAAGATGAATAACATAAAAGCGAATATTTAGCTTTTATACATTATTTTTACACTAAAGCAAATCCTTAGCTTTAGTATATTTTGTATATAGATATAAATATTTATAAATTTTTTGATTCCTTTTACAGAGTTTATAAATGGCAAAAGTTGTTACTGGCTTACGTCCTGGCGGTCGTAGTGAAAGAATTCAAACTGCGGTGCATCAAGCGGTAAAAGAGCTTCAAAAAACCTTAGAGCAGACCCAAATTACCATACCTATGATCGCTCATGAGGCAGGAGTAACACCTTCGACAATTTACCGCCGTTGGGGCGATATTAATCAGCTATTTTCAGATGTAGCCCTAAATGAACTTAAACCTGATATGGAACCAAAAGATTTAGGTTCATTTCAGCTAGATATCACTGCATGGATTGAACAATATTTTGAGGAGTATTCTTCTGAAGTTGGTCAAACATTATTGCGTGATGTGCTATATACAGCCGACTCTTCAAATGCGAGAAAATGTGAAACCTTAATTATTCAACAACTTGATATTATTCAAGCCAGAGCTAAATCGCGTAATGAAACCACTATAAATAATGAAGAAATTATCGAAGCTGTGATTGCCCCTATGCTATTTCGCATCTTATTTACTGAACATACATTAAGCTTAGATTATGTCCATATTTTATTGGAACGGTTATTTAACCCCCCCTAATTTGAATTAATTATCAAAGCCTATTAGTGTAATTTTTTAACAAGAACTAGACACGTTATCTTGTTAAAAAATTATATATCAATTTTTCTTATTATTCTTAAACTAAATTTTCATAATTTATAATTTACATGTTTTTTATAAAATCATTTATTTAATAAATGTTGTGGTTGCATGAGACAATTAAACTTCTACAGCCATTTTTGTGTATGTTTTTACTTAAAATATTAATATTAAATAATGCTTTATAGCGAATTTTGGTTGTTTTTTTATTTTTTAAACCTAGAAAATTAAAATGATTTTATATAATTTATTGCATGATTATTGAATTTTACATTTTTTAAATTTATAACACAGGCCGTTTTTTATTCTTTACAATGGCTTTTCCTTGATAAAGCAGCTTGTGGTGCACGCTTTATATTTTATTTTTTTATCCCCATCGAAAAGGTATTTAGATAATGGATTTCAATACCCTTGACCAAGAAACGGTACAGAAAAAACAGAAGTTTCACCAAATTTTGTATGTACAGGTCATCTTTGCAATTATTTTGGGCATTTTAATTGGTCATTTTTACCCAGAACTTGGCGAAAGTTTAAAACCGCTTGGTGATGCATTCATCAAGATCGTTAAAATGATTATTGCTCCCGTCATCTTTTTAACCGTTGTTACAGGCATTGCCAGTATGACAAACATGAGCCGAGTCGGCCGTGTAACTGGTAAAGCTATGCTTTATTTCCTTACCTTCTCAAGCTTGGCGCTTGTGGTTGGTATGATTGTGGCAAATATTATCCAACCAGGTAAAGGTCTTAATATTGACCCCGCTACCTTAGTCAACGACAAAGTAAATACTTACGTTGAAAAGGCGCATGCAACAAATATTACTGACTTCTTCATGAATATTATCCCGCAAACTCTAGTTAGCCCTCTGGCAGGTGGCGAGATTTTGCAGGTTCTGTTTGTGGCGGTGTTATTTGGTATTTCTTTGGCTGCATTGGGTGACCGTGCACGTCCAATTACCGACTTCTTAAATAACTTAACAGCTCCAGTTTTTTACCTTGTTGGTATGTTAATGAAGCTTGCTCCAATCGGTGCTTTTGGTGCAATGGCTTTTACCATCGGTGCGTATGGAATCGAGTCAATTGGTAATTTATTACTATTAATTATGACGTTCTATATTACAGCGGTATTGTTTGTCATAGTGATTTTAGGAGCCGTAGCCCGTTACAATGGCTTCTCAATTATTCATTTAATCCGTTATATCAAAGATGAGCTTTGGTTGGTTTTAGGAACAAGTTCTTCTGAAGCAGCTTTACCATCTTTAATGGATAAAATGCAAAAAGCAGGTTGTGAAAAATCGGTGGTAGGTTTGGTGATTCCAACAGGTTATTCATTTAACCTCGATGGTACAAATATCTACATGACTATGGCGGCTCTGTTCATCGCACAAGCATGTAATGTTGACTTATCAATTAGTGAACAAATTGCATTGCTTCTTGTGGCAATGGTAAGTTCTAAAGGTGCAGCAGGGGTGACTGGCGCAGGTTTTATTACTCTGGCTGCAACTCTATCGGTTGTACCGGCGGTTCCTGTAGCAGGTATGGCTTTAATTCTTGGTATTGACCGTTTTATGTCAGAGTGCCGTGCATTAACAAATTTAGTTGGTAATGCTTGCGCAACAATTGTTGTAGCACGATGGGATAAAGCTTTAGATAAAGATCTTTTAGATAAAGCTTTAAAGAACCCTAAAGCAGAATAATCTTATAAAAAATCTGTAGCTGAGGGCAATTTGGGAGAGTAGCCCTGCTACAGATTTTTTGTTTAATGTCTAACAATATATTTTAATTAAACCATTCTAAAGTTCTGCAATATTACTTATCTTTCAAAAAGACAATACTGTAAATCGAGTCGTAAAAAAATTATGCTTTTAAGTGATCCTCAAACTCTTCACCTAATTGCATCGCTAATGAATTACCTGCTAAATCACAAGTCACTAAACCATATTCTTTTTTGAAACTAAAAGTAAAACCTTTTCCATCAGCAAGATTTTTAACTGAATACCCTAACTTTTCTAACCAAATACGAAACGCAATCAAATTTTTAGCTTTAACAACCTTTTTCACGTGAGAACTCCTTCTATCCGTGGCATTACATCTTATTTATTAATAGGGTTTTAATTAGATTTTTTAAAGGGGGAAAACTTTGTTTTATTTTGCAACTTGTAAAAAAAGTAAGATAGAGAAAGAACAGTTTTCATTTTTATAAAAATATGGTGGTGTTATGTAACTAAAAAATAAATACTTTTTATTTAATGGGGGTATTTATTGGCATGTTTTTAAGAAAATATAAATTTGAGAGAATTTTTAAAAAGATGAATAAATATGAAGAAAGTAAATGTAAAAAATAATTACGATCAACGTGCGCTATGCAAAAAGATACAGTTCTTAAAATGAAACTGTATCTCTTAAAAGGAGAAGCTTTAACTTTAAAAGTTATCTTTAAGTGCACGTAAATGAGCAAAGTTTTCAGCACTTTCTGCACGAAGAAAAGGATTGGTGGCTAATTCTAGTTCAATCGTACTCGGAAGGGTGATTGAACCTTGTTTACGTAGCTCACGAACTTCTTCAGCTCGTTCAGATAAGGCATGGTTATGCGGTTCTACCGTTAAGGCAAATTCGGCATTTGAAAGCGTGTATTCATGCGCACAATAAACTTTGGTTTGTGTTGGTAGCGCTGCTAAACGACTAAGTGAGTGATACATTTGTTCAGCCGTACCTTCAAATAATCGTCCACATCCCATTGCAAACAAAGTGTCACCGCAGAATACAGCTTCTAACTCTTCAATAAAATACACAATGTGCCCTAAGGTGTGACCTGGGGTCGCGATAATCTCTACTTTTAAATCATTAAATTTTAAATGATCGTCAAGTTGTAAGGGGTGAGTAATTCCCGGAATTTTTGAGAGCTCATCACGTGGACCATAGACAGTAATATTTTGGCCAGCCGTTAAATCCGCTACACCACCGATATGGTCTTTATGCCAATGAGTGAGCCAGATTTGTTTTAAAGTGAGTTGATAATTTTGACAAAATTGAGTCACAAGATCAGCTTCTGTTGGATCAACTGCAACAGCCTCTTGGGTTTCAGTATCTTCTAAAATCCAGATATAGTTTTGGAGGGCATTCTGTACATCAATAAAATGAATTCTATAACGCATTGTTTTATCCTAAAACCAAATCCAAAGAGTAAGTAATCACTATTTTTGATAATAACAGAAAATGGTAGTAAGCCACTCACTCAACCTTTTAATGAAAATGATGTATATAAAACAAAAAAGCCCCCATTTAGGGAGCTCTTTATATGAGTAATTTAACGGATCTTAGAGAGCCAGTTACCTAGTGTCTGTACAATCTGTACTAAGAGCAATAGAACAATTACTGTTAAAATTACAACGCTTGTATCAAAACGTTGGTAACCATAAGAGATTGCTAAGTCACCAATACCACCTGCGCCCACTGCACCAGCCATTGCTGTTGCACCAATCAAACTGATTGTCGCTGTTGTGAGGTTTAAAATGAGTGAACTGCGTGCTTCTGGCAAAATAAAGCGGTAAATAATTTGCCAAGGTGTAGCACCCATCGCCTGAGCAGATTCAATAATTCCTTCATTTACTTCGAGTAGGGAAGTTTCAATCAGACGTCCCATATATGGACCAACGTAAATTGTTAAAGGAACGATCGCTGCCCACGTACCAATTGAAGTACCTACCAATAACTTGGTAAGAGGAATCACTGCAATAAGTAAAATAATAAATGGGAGAGAGCGTAACGCATTTACAATTGGGTTGAGTAAATGATAGACGAATCTATTTGGCAAAATACCTTCTGGGCGAGTTACAAGCAGGATAACCCCTTGAATGAAACCCCAAATACCACCAAATAACAGCGCAAAAAACACCATGTGAAATGTTTCTTGTAGAGCCGTTACAAACTGGTCAATTGAAAGAGAACTGTGCCAGAAAGGTTGAGTTAGTTCAGTTAACCACTGTACGATTAAATCTCTCATACTTGATCTCCTGATTGAACTACACTCACTTCATTTTTCTCTAAAAACTCGATAGCCTGTTTAATCAACTGTGGCTCACCTAGAAGCTGTACAAACATTTGACCAATGACAGTACCGTTAATTTCAGTCATGTTAGCGAATAAGATATTTAAACTAATATCAAATTGTTTAATCAGTGACTGAATTACAGGTTCTTGAGCAGAACGGCCCAAAAACTGTAAACAGTAGATGCTATGGTGATGCTGATTTTCGAGTTGATTTAAAATATTCACAGGCAACTGTTGATGTAACACAGTTTGAATAAAGTTTTTAGTCGTCGGATGTTGAGGATTACTAAAGATATCAATCGTTGAACCTTGTTCAATGACTTTACCAGCTTCCATCACAGCTACATGATCACAAACAGTTTCAATGACATCCATTTCATGGGTCACCATAACGATTGTGATTTTTTGCTCTTGATTGATTTTCTTGAGTAACTCTAAAACAGACTTGGTTGTTTGCGGGTCTAGGGCAGAGGTTGCTTCATCACACAAAAGAATTTTTGGATGATTTGCCAAAGCACGAGCAATACCGACACGTTGCTTTTGGCCGCCAGAAAGTTCATCAGGATAAGCATCTTTTTTATGCTTAAGATCAATGAACTCCAATAACTCATTTAAGCGCTTTTCACGTTCTGCTTTATTGTAATTCAGCAGACGCATTGGCATTTCGATATTTTCAGCAACCGTTTTGGTTTGTAGCAAATTGAAGTGCTGAAAAATCATACCAATATTTGCACGTTCCTGACGTAATGAACGCGCATCCAAAGCAGTGAAGTCCTTTTGATTAATGATAACCTGACCTTCATTTGGTCGTTCAAGTAAGTTAATCAGGCGGATTAAAGTACTTTTACCTGCACCACTATAGCCAATAATACCAAAAATACTCCCTTCAGGAATTTCCAAATTAATTTGGTCCAGAGCTCGTATGGTTTGGCCTTTAAGCTGATAGTGCTTTGAAATGTTTTTAAATTGAATCATGTCGTCAAAAACTATGCTAAAAAGAAAAAACAGGCAAAGAGTCTTTGCCTGTTTCGCGTTGCAGCTATTATATTACTATTTAGCTTCCGTGAGGTAGCTGATTGGCTGATTCACGTCAACTTTTGTACCACCAAAGTGTTGTTCAACGTATTTTTTAACAGCTTCAGTGTGGTATAGCTGGCCAACTTTCTGAAGAATTGGGTCATCTTTGCGAGATTCAGCTGTTGCAAGGATGTTTACATTCAGTTTAGTGCTTTGGTCAACAGGTTCATAGTAGATAGAATCTTTAAGTACGTTTAGACCACCTTCTAAAGCTAATGTATTACCTAAAACAATTGCATCAACTTCATCTTTTACGCGTACAGCTGTCGCCATTTGGATTGGTTTGATATCAATTTTTTTACTGTTATCGATAATATCGCTTGGTGTGCCTTTAGCAGGGTCGAAGTCAGCTTTAAGTTTAATTAAGCCAGCACTTTGTAATAACAATAATGCACGAGCTTCATTCGCAGCATCATTAGGAATTGCAATGCTTGCACCTTGTTGGAATTCTTCTACTTTTTTATGTTTACTTGAGTAGATCCCCATTGGCTCAAGATAAGTTGTAGCAACTGGAGCAATTTTATCTTTATTTGATGCATTGAAAGCCACCAAATATGCATAAGATTGGAATGCATTTAAGTCAACTTCTTTATTTGCTACAGCTGTATTCATTGCAACATAATCAGTGAAATTTTTCACCTCAAGCTTAACACCAGCAGCTTTAGTTTCTGGTAAAGTCGAAATATAACGCCAGATATCAGCGTCAGAACCAGTTGAGGCAATAACCACAGTTTGAAGTTGTGATGAATCACCACTCTTTCCAGCTTGTGGTTCACTTTGTTGTTTACCGCAAGCTGCAAGTAATAGCACAGACACGCTTAAAAAAAGACTGATCAGCTTTTTCATGTAAAAAAAGTCCTGATTAAGAGAGATATCAACTATTTAGTTGGCTCTCTAGAAAAGAGAATGAGTTTTGTTGTCACGTCACAAAGTTTTGAATGCTAAAAGTTATAGCTTTTAGCTCTTTTCTAATTCCTCAGATACTTGTTTTACCGTTTTTGATCTGTACTAAATAAAACTATTTGCACAACAGTTCTATCATGAGTTGACAGTCTTTAAGCGATTTCTAAAAGTATTCAATGTTAAAAATAACTATTATCCCTAACAGAATTAGATGATGAGCCTCAATATTTAAAGGCACAATAACTTTGTGGAAAGTTCCAACGCTTTATCTAATCATATCAATAAAAACATATTCAATATAGTGGACATGTTTCGATCTTATTGATTGGAAGTGAATAAAAACTGGGATTTATATAAAATTTTCTGATAAATAAGAATGAAATATAAAAAGCCCTCTTTAATAGAGGGCTTTTTATCAGTTGAGAGTTTTTTACTCAGCTTTTTCGCGTGCAATTGCGCGATAGCCAATGTCACTACGATATTGCATACCTGTAAAGGTTACTTGTCCGCATACTTCAAGTGCATTAATTTGTGCTTCAAGCACGCTGTCGCCTAGCGCAGTTACACAAAGAACTCGACCACCAGAAGTCACGATGTGACCATCTTCACGAGTTGCAGTGCCTGCGTGGAAAATTTTAGTATCTTCAGGTGATTGTCCAATACCTGAAATTACATCACCTTTGCGTACGCTATCAGGATAGCCTTCGGCTGCAAGTACGATACCGATTGACTTACGCTCATCCCATTCAGCTTCTTTTGGCAAGTTGCCAGCAATACCAGCTTCTACCAATTCAACAAGAGATGACTTTAAGCGCATCATGATTGGCTGAGTTTCAGGATCACCGAAACGACAGTTGAACTCGATCACACGCGGTTGACCTTGTTCATCAATCATTAAGCCAGCATATAAGAAACCAGTGTAGACATGTCCGTCAGCAGCCATACCTTCAACAGTCGGACGCATGATTTCAGTCATAACACGTTCGAAAATGTCAGAAGTTACCACCGGAGCAGGAGAGTAAGCACCCATACCGCCAGTATTAGGACCTTGGTCACCTTCAAAAATACGCTTGTGATCTTGTGAAGTTGCCATTGGTAAAATATTTTTACCATCAATCATACAAATGAAAGAAGCTTCTTCACCTGCAAGGAACTGTTCAATTACAACACGTGAACCAGCATCACCGAATTTGTTGCCTGCAAGCATGTCATCAATTGCTGCAAAAGCTTCTTCGTTGGTCATTGCAACGATTACACCTTTACCAGCAGCAAGACCGTCTGCCTTAATTACAATTGGTGCACCATTTTTTTCAACATAAGCTTTAGCTGCATCAACTTCCGTAAATACTTCATAAAAAGCAGTTGGAATGTTATGACGCTTTAAAAAATGCTTAGCAAATGCTTTTGAGCCTTCAAGCTGCGCAGCATATTGAGTTGGTCCCCAAATTTTTAGACCTGCTTCGCGAGCAGCATCTACCACACCATTCACTAAAGGTGCTTCTGGACCAACAATAATAAGTTCAACATTATTTTCTTTAGCAAAAGCGATAATGGCAGGGTTGTCTAAAATATCAAGCTGAACATTAACGCATTTATCTTCAGTTGCAGTTCCCGCATTTCCCGGTGCAACGAAAACTTGAGTAACTTTGGTATCTTGCGCGATTTTCCATGCCAAAGCATGTTCACGACCACCACTACCTAAAACTAAAATATTCATTTTTAATTTGTTCCTTAACTTTAATCCTTTTCATCCCCCTCTATTCCTCAAGGTGGAGTTTAGCTCCATTATTGTGGAAAACCCTCCTGAATAAAAGGAGGGTTATTAGGGAGGACTAAATTTAAATTAGTGGCGGAAATGGCGCATACCAGTGAACACCATTGCAATACCAGCTTCGTCTGCTGCAGCGATTACTTCTTCATCACGCATAGAACCACCTGGTTGAATGATGCATTTAATGCCAGCTTTAGCAGCATTATCAATGCCGTCACGGAACGGGAAGAATGCATCAGAAGCCATTACAGCACCTTCAACAACCAAACCAGCATGTTCAGCTTTAATGGCAGCAATACGCGCTGAGTTAACGCGACTCATTTGACCTGCACCTACACCAATAGTTTGGCGGTTTTTAGCATAAACAATTGCGTTTGATTTTACATATTTTGCAACTTTCCAAGCAAAGATAAGATCATCAATTTCTTGTTCAGTTGGCGCACGTTTAGTAACTACTTTAAGATCATCTTTAGTGATCATGCCCAAGTCTTGATCTTGAACAAGTAAGCCACCATTTACGCGTTTATAGTCGAGTTGCGGTGCACGTGCATCAATTGCAGGTAACTCGCCACATACTAAAACACGTACATTTTTCTTAGCGCCAGTTACTTCAAGTACGCCATCAGCAATACTTGGAGCAATAATCACTTCAACGAATTGACGCTCTACAATTGCTTGAGCAGTTGCAACATCTAATTCACGGTTGAATGCAATAATACCGCCAAAAGCAGATTCTGGATCAGTCGCATAAGCTAAATCATAAGCAGCTTTAATGCCGTCTAAAGAAACCGCAACACCACAAGGGTTAGCATGTTTCACGATGACACAAGCAGGTTTTGCGAATGATTTAACACATTCAAGTGCAGCATCTGTATCTGCAATGTTGTTATAAGACAATTCTTTGCCTTGTAACTGTTTTGCAGTAGAAACTGATGCTTCTTTTGCATTAGCTTCGACATAGAAAGCAGCCGATTGATGTGGGTTTTCACCGTAACGTAAATCTTGTGCTTTGTTCAATTGAGTATTGAATGTACGAGGGAATAAGTCAGCTTCACCTTCGGTCTTACCAACGCGAGCGCCTAAGTAAGAAGCGATCATGCCGTCGTATTGAGCTGTATGTTCAAATGCTTTAACTGCTAAATCAAAACGCGTTTCATAAGAAAGCGAACCAGCAGTTTTTAATTCATTAATTACAGTGTCGTAATCAGAAGCATTAACTACAATACCTACTGAAGCATGGTTTTTAGCAGCTGCACGAACCATTGTAGGACCACCGATGTCGATATTTTCGATTGCATCAGGAAGAGTACAGTCAGGTTTTGCAACAGTTGCAGCAAATGGATAAAGGTTTACAACAACAAGATCAATCGGATCGATGTTGTGTTCTTCCATAACTGCTTCATCTAAACCGCGACGAGCAAGAATACCGCCATGAATTTTTGGATGTAAGGTCTTAACACGACCATCCATCATTTCAGGGAAGCCAGTATGTTCAGATACTTCTACAACCGCGATATTATTATCTTTAAGCAACTTATATGTGCCGCCTGTAGATAATAGTTCTACCCCTAGAGCTGCAAGGTTTTGAGCAAATTCGACAATTCCTGTCTTATCAGATACAGAAATCAAAGCACGTTTAATAGTCATGATGTTTAATTCAACAATTTCAAGTCTACGGATTAAAACCAATAAGCATAAAAAAATGCCCACGACGTCGTGAGCATTTTATCATTTATTCACTCATTAAACCGTGAGCTTTTAACTTTTTACGTAAAGTGCCACGGTTGAGTCCAAGAATTTCTGCAGCACGCGTTTGATTACCACGTGTATATTCAAGAACTACAGATAAAAGAGGTTTCTCCATTTCTGCTAGCACCATGTCATATACCTGAGATGGTTGCTCACCTTGCAATTGTGCAAAATAATGGCGAACTGCGCGATCCACGTGGATGCGAAGAGCAACATCAGATTGTGCAGTAAAAATAGGAGATTTGCTATTCATGCGAGTTAATCCGAAAATCAAATACTAGCTTGGGTAAAGTAGTATATAAATGTGGTCTAAAAATACGGAGTCCTGTTTTAGATCCTAAAACAGTGACTCTAAAACATAAGAACAATTAGCTTGCCATATTTCTTCGTATTGAATAAAAAATAAGCGTAACAATAATTAAATATTTGTTACAGCCCCCTCAAAAACAAAAAAAGTTAGGCTATGCGCTTAAAGTAGAAAAGCACACATGCTTAACAGTATTTTTTTTGGATTGAGAGCGAGGAGTATATGAGTCAAAGCTTTCGTGGCGCGTATCATACCATTGTCTAGGAAAAAGTGAGCAAATTAACTGCATTTTTTTTTATTTTTTTTTCACTTTTTTTACATTTTAGGGGTGGACAATTTCTAATCGATAATTTACTAGCCTTTTTTTGCTTTTGTTTAGCTCAAATTGGAATCGGAAAGGAGTGTTTGATGGAATACGTTGAATACCCCTTAAGTTTTCAACTAGATATTGTTGAGGAGTTAATATGATTTCCTCTGTTTTGTCTGGCTCTGTTGCAAAAATCAACTTTAGGTTAGGAAGCTCAATACTTTTATCATTCTGGTTGAGCAATATGCCTGAGAACTGGGTATGGTTCGCATCGATCTTGCGGACTTTTAACTTTTCTATATAGATAAGTTGATAAAGTTCTGCTGATTTGTTGCAGTGTAGTATTTGGCAAACGTAATTAAAAGCATGGCTAACGGTTGGGCTTGCATGCATGAGCTTAGGGTTAAACCAGAGGATTTGAAAAGTAAAGACTAAAATTAAAATAAGGTTGGCAGAGCTCCAGAGCGTATAGTACAACCAACTATGCTTTTTATTATTGTCTTGTTCTTGTGGGGATGCCTGCTCAGCTAAATTAAGGTTTGGTAGAGCATTAATAGGTTCGTTGTGAAAGTAATTTAAGTTGTTGAGATAAGTTAAAAGATCAATATTAGAGTTTTCTACTTTTTGGTCAAAGATATCTAGTACGTGAGAATGCGTCATATATCTTGTCTGCATTGAACCATGGGCTAACGTCGTTGAGTTGACCATAACTGGCTGTTCAATATTGATTAGATGGGTTAAGGCATTAAAGCTTGAATTACATTTAGGGCAACAAACCATACCCTGAGCAACAGTCAATTGAGTAAGAGATACTTTATAAACTGTTAAACATTTAGGGCAGCGGGTTTGTTTTTCATTCATGGGTTAAAAATCTCAATTTATTGTTTTACGTTTTCCTGAAATGCGACACCAGTTTTCTTCGCGCTTTTCGACATCTAATATATCAAAAAAATCAGAATAAACACGTGAAACATCAGCAACTTGCTCTTCAATCACACCAGCAAGTGCGAACTCGCCCTCAGATTTGATTAAATTTGCAAATTCAGGCGCAAGCATCATTAAAGGTCCTGCTAAAATGTTTGCAACTAAAACATCGGCTTGTTTAGGTTTGAATTCTTGATCAAACTCTTCAGGAAGACCTACATATAGTCGATCTAATACACCATTGAGCTCTGCATTTTGTTTTGTTGCTAAAACAGCCTGAGGATCAATATCGGTAGCGTATACTTTTTTAGCGCCTAATAATAAAGCTGCCACGCCTAAAATGCCTGAACCACAGCCATAATCAATCACGATTTTATCTTTAACGTCAGTTTTACCCAGCCATTGTAAGCATAGGAAAGTACTTGCGTGATTACCTGTACCAAATGCAAGACCTGGATCTAACTTAATGTTAGTTGCGTCTGCTTCTGGTGGCTCTAGCCATTCAGGCACGATCCAGAACTTTTCTCCAATCTGAATTGGCTCATAGTAATCCATCCATGCGCGTTCCCACACTTGATCTTCAAGTTCTTCATGACGCATAGGAACATCTGGAAGTTGAGCTTTTAAGAAAGCTTCTAAAGTGTCGACATCAATAGGGTCTTGTTCGTCTTGTTGATAGATGCCTGTCACAATAACTTTGTTCCATAAAGGTGTTTCACCTGGTAATGGTTCAAGTAAAGCCTGATCTTCAGCATCATCCAGCGTTACGCTTACCGCACCTAGAGACATTAAAAGTGTTTCTGTGAACTCAACTTGTTCTTGATCAACGGTAATGTGTATTTGTAACCACTTCACGAAAAGGACCTAAAAATTTTATTTAAAGGCGTATTGTAGCGGACTAGACCATTTTAAAAAAGAAAGCGGCCCATCTTTAATGGACCGTCTTTGAAAATACTGATGAGATATAGCGGAAAATAAATGACTTCTTCTATACCTATGTCAAAACAGATTAAGGAGCAGGGGCCTTAAATTGTAACTTGCCATTTTCGTTTGGTTGGCAAGTACCGTTAAAGGTTACACCGTTGTGATTGTATGAAACCCATTCACCTTGCTGTTTTTTTGCACAGACTCGAATTTGTTTTTGCATTTCAGCTTTGCTCGTGTCAGCAGCATGGGTAAAAGTTACGCCTGAAAAACAAATTAGAGATGCAGTTAAGATTTTTAACATGGTCGTTTTCATTTTGTATTCCTTCTCGTTGCGTTAATTTTAAAGTCATAGAAGTGCTGTACGTTTTTTATTCTAAGATGAATTAATTTTAAAAACATTCACTTTGTATTGAATTCATGAAACAAAATGTCAAATCATGTGGCATAGCGTAAATTATGTGAAGACAATTTTGTAATTATGTACATCAATAAGCAGATAATTTTGCTATAATGTTCCGTCTTTTTTTTCTGGTGTTTTTGTACTCATGCACTATCCTAAAGTTTATGATGTTATCGTTATCGGTGGCGGTCACGCAGGTACGGAAGCGGCCCTTGCTGCTGCGCGTATGGGACGACAGACTTTGCTTTTGACCCATAACATTGAGACTTTGGGCCAAATGAGTTGTAACCCAGCAATTGGTGGTATTGGTAAGTCTCACCTAGTCCGTGAAATTGATGCACTTGGCGGTGCAATGGCTCTGGCTGCTGATAAAGGTGGTATTCAGTTCCGCATTTTAAATTCGCGTAAAGGTGCAGCTGTGCGTGCAACACGTGCTCAAGCTGACCGCGTGCGTTATAAAGCTGCTATCCGTGATACTTTGGAAAATCAAGCAAATCTTGACATTTTCCAGCAAGCAGCTGATGACCTGATTGTTGAAGGCGATACCGTTAAAGGTGTTGTTACCCAAATGGGTATTCGCTTTGATGCTAAAACTGTTGTGTTGACTACAGGTACATTCTTGGGTGGTGTAATCCACGTTGGTTTAGAAAAATCAAGCGGTGGCCGTGCGGGAGATCCTCCTTCTATTGCACTTGCTCAGCGTTTACGTGAATTAAAATTACCAGTAGGACGTTTAAAAACTGGTACTCCGCCACGTATTGATGCACGTTCAGTTGATTTTTCAGTCATGATTCCGCAACCGGGTGATTTCCCATCTCCAGTGATGTCATTCATGGGTGATGCTTCTATGCACCCTGAGCAAGTAAACTGTTATATCACTCATACAAATGAAAAAACCCACGATATCATTCGTGGTGGTTTAGATCGCTCACCAATGTACACTGGTGTTATTGAAGGTGTAGGTCCGCGTTACTGTCCATCAATCGAAGATAAAATTCATCGTTTCGCTGATAAAGACTCACATCAAGTATTCTTAGAGCCAGAAGGTCTAGATACACACGAGCTTTATCCAAACGGTATTTCAACTTCTTTACCGTTTGATGTTCAGTTCGAGCTTGTACGTTCAATCCGTGGTATGGAAAATGCCCATATCTTACGTCCAGGCTATGCAATTGAATATGACTATTTCAACCCGCAAGCTTTGAAATTTACACTTGAAACTAAAGCGATTAATGGCTTGTACTTTGCTGGTCAAATTAATGGTACAACAGGTTACGAAGAAGCTGGTGCCCAAGGTTTACTTGCAGGTTTAAATGCTGCGCGTCGTGCGTGGGAGCAAGAAGAATGGACGCCTAAACGTGACCAAGCTTACATGGGTGTGCTAGTTGATGACCTCATCACGTTAGGTACTAAAGAACCGTACCGTATGTTTACCTCACGCGCTGAATATCGTTTGATGTTGCGTGAAGATAATGCGGATCAGCGCTTGACTTCTATTGGTCGTGAACTTGGTTTGGTTGATGATGTTCGTTGGGCTGCTTATTGCGAAAAAATGGAAGCGGTTGAGCGTGAAACCTCTCGTTTACAACATTTATGGGCAGCACCAAATAACCCTATGGGTAAAAAATTCGTTGAAATGACGGGTGCTGATTTGAGTAAGGAATGTAGCGCGATTGATTTGCTTAAGCGCCCTAATATTACCTTTGGTCAAATTGCTGAACTTACTGGTTCTGAAGTTTCAGAACAAGTGGGTGAGCAAATTGAAATTGCTGTGAAATATGAAGGTTACATTAACCGTCAGCATGAAGATGTTGCTCAATTGAAGCGTCTTGAAGAAACTAAAATTCCTACCGATTTTGACTATGATGCAGTGTCAGGCTTATCACGTGAAATTACACAGAAGTTAAAAACTGTTCTTCCAGAAACTTTAGCTCAAGCAAGTCGTATTCCTGGTGTTACACCAGCTGCAGTTCAACTCGTAATGATCACAATTCGTAAGAATAATATGATTAAGAAAACAGCTTAATCATTTAAATGTACAAAAAGCCCAGTTAAGACTGGGCTTTTTTGTGAGTCAAAATTTGTAAAAATCAGTGATTTGTATTGTAAAAGTATGTGAATTATTAAGACGAAATTATAATTTAAAGTGAAATTTTTAAGTTTTTATAATTAATGTTAAAAAAATTTTATTATTAAATATTTGAAAATTAATATTATTTTTATTTATTTGGTAATGATTATTATTTTCTTCATTTTTTATCCATTTTTCCATGCTTATGGATGAGTAAAATGTATGCGACAAAATCGATAGACATTTGGAATGATCAAGAATGAATCACCTATGAAGAGTGGCAAAGGTGCGGTTGCGGTTTGAGCTTTCAACATATGTGGAAGGGGTAATCAACAGTGCGAGTATTGTGATCAACATATCAGTAAGCATTATTAAACTTACACAGTAAAATAAGCATATGTTAAACGTGCTATTAGTGTGAAGTCTAATATTACTGAAACTGTTATTAACAACAATCCTAAATAATATATCTGATTTTCTTTTTCTTATTTAAGAACAGGAATATTGATAAAAGAAGCGGGCTCATAAATCATTAAGCTTGCTATTTTTGTTTCGATTTTAAAAATATAATTTTTTATATCTTAAGCTATTGAATTTTAATAATTAAATAAAATAAATGAGAACGATTATCGATTTTATTTGTATTTATTTTTTTATTTGTTACTATGCGTTAACTCATTATTTGCAGTTGCAACTCATCATTAATCTCTGAGGGGAGGCATAGTATGTCCGCATTCAATATTCCACGTTCTGTTTTAGCTGCTTCAATTTTATTTAGTATGTGCTCCATAGCTGAGTCGGCAGAGGCAACGGACAAGGAAGTAGAAACGGAAACTGTCAAGTTGAATACCATTGTCGTAACTGCTGAAGAACAGGTGAAGCAATCTTTAGGTGTGTCGGTAGTCACCTCTGAAGATTTAGAAAAAACACCTGTTGTAAATGATATCTCTGAGATTTTACGTCGCATGCCAGGTGTTAATCTCACTGGAAACAGTTCTACAGGCCAACGCGGAAACAATCGTCAAATTGATATTCGTGGAATGGGGCCAGAAAACACACTCATTTTAATTGATGGTAAACCCGCGACTTCACGTAATTCAGTACGTTACGGTTGGCGTGGAGAGCGTGATACTCGTGGTGATTCTAATTGGGTACCTGCCGATGCGATTGAATCGATAGAAGTTTTACGTGGCCCTGCTGCTGCTCGTTATGGAAATGGGGCAATGGGTGGTGTGGTTAATATTATTACCAAAAAAGTCACCAATGAAACACATGGCTCAGTCGAGGTATATACCAATCAACCAGAAGACAGCAAAGAAGGTAGCAGTAGCCGCGTTAGTGCAACACTTAGTGGCCCAATCATTAAAGATGTTTTGTCCTATCGCGTATATGGAAATTTCAACAAAACTGATTCGGATGATCCCGATATTAATCCTGTAACTGAAAGCGGTACTCGAGCAGGGGCGCGTGAAGGAGTAGAAAACAAAGATATTAATGCACGTTTAGCGTGGCAGATGACGGATCAGCAAACCGTTTTATTAGATGTCGCATCAAGTCGCCAAGGTAATGAATATACAGGTGATACTCAAAATAGTAATGTTGATGCAACAGATCCTGAAGCGAATGCTTTATTAAATTCACTATTAGGTACTGAAACCAACACGATGTACCGTGATAGTTATGCATTAACGCATGAAGGGGATTGGACTTGGGGTAAAAGTAAATTTGTAGCTTCGTATGATCAAACGAAAAACAAGCGTTTGACAGAGGGGCTTGCGGGTGGACCGGAAGGGCGTATTAACAGTACTGATCGTTCAACTTCACTTCTGGAAACATTACGTTTTAATGCTGAAGCAAATATTCCTTTTGAAGTTTGGCGCCCACAAAATCTAACTGTTGGTGCTGAGTGGGTTGAAGACGATTTTACCGATTCGGCTAATACTACACAAACCGATGCATCAGGTATTATTAATTTACCAGCAGACCGTACAAAGATGAATTCGCGGATTGCTTCGGCATATGTTGAAGACAATTTACAGCTGACTGATAGTACCAATGCGGTATTGGCGGTACGTTTTGATGATCATAATAAATCTGGCAGTAACTGGAGCCCTAGCTTAAACCTTACTCAAAAGCTTGGTGAATATTTCACTTTAAAAGGTGGTATTGCAAAGGCATACAAAACTCCAAACTTATATCAAACAGCTGAAGGATATTTATTATTTACCCGAGGAAATGGTTGCCCTATATCTGTAGATAGCGGCAGTTGCTATTTATTAGGTAACCCTGATCTAAAACCTGAAACATCTATTAATAAAGAGTTGGGAATCCAGTTTGAGAAAGATATTGTCAATGCTAGCTTGGCATGGTTCCGTAACGATTATAAAGATAAGATTACCTCAGGTACATCCGTATTAGATTCTGTTGAAGTGGGGGGGTCAACATATCGACTTCTACAATGGACAAATATTCCTAAAGCGCTGGTACAAGGTCTTGAAGGAAGTATTGGTCTAGATTGGGGGAATATTCGTTGGACAAACAACTTTACTTGGATGAAAGACTCAATTAATAAAGAAACTGGGAATCCCTTATCGATTGTACCGAGCTACACTATTAATTCTATTCTTAACTATGACATTACCGATGCTTTGGATGTCAATTTCGTATATACCCAATATGGTCGTCAAAAGCCAATGCAATATGAAGAGACTCGTAATGCTTCGCTGAATCGAGAGACTATTAAAAGTTACAGTATTGCTGGTATTAATTTTGGTTATAAATTTAATCAAAATCTAAGCGGTCGTCTTGGTATTAGCAACTTGTTTGATGAGCAGAAGTTGCGCGATACGTCTATAAATCAAACTTATAATGAACCAGGGCGTGCTTATTATGCATCCTTGAAGTATTCATTCTAAACTTATAAAAGCTAGCTATATGTTCTAGCTAGCTTTTTCATATCAAATTGCAAAATGAATATTGCCTCTAAACTAAGATCAAATGGATTAACTGCTACACGTACACGTGTTGTAATTTTCCATTTGCTTATAGAAAATCCGCAAGGTTTAACTGCAGAAGATATGTATGTGCTGCTTGCTGGAAAAGAAAAGATCAGTATAGGTTCTATTTATCGTATTTTAGCCGATCTAGAAAATCATGGCTTAATCAAGCGAATATTCTACGGTAAAAACAAAAGTATTTATAAATCTGCAGATCAACGAGTAGGTATTAATATTTTTGATTCAAAAACAGGCTTATCTGTTTTATTTCATGATGAAAATATTAATAAGAAACTTGAAAAAATACTTGAAGATTTACCTCCGGATATTATAGGTCTAGAACTGACTTTATATAAGCAATAGTTTTAAATTAAAGTTATCTCGGTGTCTCATATGTTAACGACTGAACCATGCAATTTAATTGCAGAAGAAAGTTCGATTAAAAGAAAAGTAAAACATAAAGTAGTTCCTGCAAAATATAGATGGATGATTTTTTATCGATTTATCTTAGCTGGTATCGGTGGATATATTCTTTCGGCTTTAGCCTGTGTTGTATTGAGTTATTTATTCAAAGCTCATCCTGTAGATGCTGTTTTATCTGCAACAATGTTAGCCTTCATTATTTATGTTTCTGTATTTATATGGGTTTTTATAAATCATAGTACGCAAAGAGCAACATGGGGAGTTGTGATTCCATCAGTACTCTTATTTATATTTTATTGGGGATTGAAAGGAATAATATAATGCGTATTGATGGAAATACAGAAAGCCCACGTCAGTCAATGTCATGGTTACATACTTGGGCGAGTCTAATTCTAGGTTGGTTGCTATATGCAATTTTTGTAACGGGAACATTAAGCTTTTTTCAAAATGAAATTTCCATTTGGATGAAGCCTGAACTACATCAGTCCATAAATCGTAAAGATCAGTCTCAGCAATTACAATCAGCTATCGTTTATTTACAGCAAAATGCTCCAAATGCTTCTGCATGGAATATCAATTTGCCAAATGCACGGAGTACCACGACTGATATTACGATTCGTGGTGAAAACGAAGATCCAAGAGCACGTCGAGGTGGTGAGCGTGTCATATTGGATTCAGTCACTGGTGAAAAACTTCAGCCACGTGAAACTCGTGGAGGTAGTTTTCTTTACCGTTTTCATTTTGAGCTTTATGGCCTGCCTCGTAGCTGGGCACGTTGGATTGTAGGTATCGCGACAGTACTTATGTTTGTCGCGATTATCAGTGGTGTGATTACACATAAAAAAATTTTTAAGGATTTTTTTACATTTCGTTCAGGCAAAGGGCAGCGTTCTTGGTTGGATGGCCATAATGCAACAGCAGTACTAGCTTTGCCATTTCATATTATGATTACATTTAGTGGCTTACTATTATTGATGTATTCACTAATGCCTTACGGTGTTTCTGCTTTATTTCCAGAGGGAAGGCTGCATTTTTTACAAGCACAGCGCGCGCAGCTGAATGGAGAAACTATCCGATCTGTTGAATTCGCTTCTAGTTCACAAAAACTTGATAGCAGTAAACGCAATGGACATGGTGAAGGGGAAAAGGGTCGATTAAATAAAGAAAGAAGTCGTTTGGAGGTTAAAAATGTACCTCTTGCTGATTTAACAGCAATGTTAGCTCAAGCACAAAAATTATGGGGTGATAATACAGTTGCATCCTTCAATATCATTTCACCAAACCGTCAAAATAGTGAGGTAGAAATCCGTGCTACATATTCAGAAAGTATTTTAAATCGAGCGATTGTTCCAACACTAATTTTTAATGGTGTTACAGGTGAGTTAATCTCTCAGCCTCAACAGCTCAAAATTAGTTTTCCTATCGGTATTTATAATACTGTTACTGTATTGCATGAAGCCCGCGGCGTTGATTTGGTACTACGTTGGTTATTATTCTTTTCAGGAATTTTAGGAACAATGATGGTTGCATCAGGATTAATTCTCTGGTGTGTCAAACGTGCACCTCAGCAACAAAAGCAGGGCTATAAAAATTTTGGCTATCGTTTGGTTGAGGTTTTAAATATTGCATCAATTTCTGGTTTATTAATTGCGACAGCTGGTTATTTTTATGCAAACCGTTTAATTCCAGTTACCACTGAAAATCGTAGTTTTTTAGAAATTAAAATTTTCTTTATCGTATGGCTGTTAACTCTGCTACATGCAGCTTTACGCCCACATCGAAATGCTTGGTTAGAGCAACTTTTGTTCGGTGCTATTTTATTTTGTGTTATTCCTCTATTAAATGCTTTAACAGGTGGACGAGTAATCTGGAGCAGTATTGCAGAGGCTCAATGGGTGGTAGCAACTTTTGATTTGATGAGTTTGGCTCTTGGAATGATTTTGTTATTTATTTTTTATAAAGTAAAAAATCACAAAGTAGCTGGTATTCACAAAACTAAAAAAAATATAAACCTTGAAAGTGCTGCTATGCGAGGAGAAGGCCAATGATTGATTTTTTCCTTATTTATTTTTTGTGTCTGCTTGGTTTTTTACACATTTGTTTTTCTATGTCTCGTCATCAACAACAAGTGTTTCAAAAAGTTTTGCAAGAAAAATACAATATTTGGTATTTGATCACTGGTTATAGCATTTTAGTAATTGCATTGGCTCTTTCAGTTTATCAGTGGGGAAAGTCTATCGGTATATGTTATTGGATCGGCACACTGAGCTTTGCTGCTTTATTAATTCTTTGGTTATTAAGTTATTATCCTATTCATTTAAAGCTAGTGAATCAGTTTTCAAGAGTGATCATATTGGCTTTATTAGTGTTTAATCTTTTAGCGTAATTTTCTAGCCCAGTTGAGACTGGGCTTTTTTATTTTCTATTCAAAAAATATATGGAAACTTCCTAAGGAAGAAAAGAGATTTCGCTTCCTTTTTTTCTTATTTCACATATTTTAAGTCGCCAGTTATATTGAATTCACGTTCAAACAAGAGGGCTTTAATGATGACAATGAAATCAATTCGCTACAATGGATATGAAATGGCATGCCAATGCTCATGTTCAAAATAGCGCAAAAGAAAGAGTAGATCAGTTTTGGTGGGGGAAAACACATTGGTCTGAAAACAAGTAAAAATATAAGAACAATATAAAATTAAGAAAATTATAATTCAAAATCTAAAGAGAACCTTACGGTTCTCTTTTTTATATCTATTTATTCTCAGTTTCAATTTCTCGCACAGCATTATGTACTTGTACTGGTTCAATATGCAGTAATTTCTTACCAAAACTACGTAGCCACCATACTAGTTGAGATGTAAAAGGTACAGTCGCTGAAACTTCTACAATATTTTCTTCAAGCGGAGTAATTGTTTGGTCTTTACTTAACTGACTTTCATAAAAGGTTTTCGCAGTTTGCTCTGTCATAGTTAGGGTGAGCTGAATTGATTCAGTTGGCTGGTTGTAGTCCACTCTAAAGCCTAAAGCCCCTGAATCAATATAATGATCAATATCAAAATTAACTGGATGCAGTGCTCGGCTGTCTAGTACTTTTGCTGATTTAAAACGGTGCAGAGCAAATGTTTGCACTTCAGTTTTGTCATGTCTTGTGCAAATTAAATAAATGACTGCACCTTTTTGTACCAAAGCCAAAGGATTTAAAACATAAGTTCTATCTTCACCCTGATTGACCCGTGCCCGATAAACACATTCTATTTGCTTGTCTTGGAGCAAGCCTTCATAAATTGCTTGTTGAGCATTTCGATCGACAACAGGTGGAATAAGAGGTTGACTTGCCGGAACAATACGTACACGGTTAATCCACTGTCTCACATTATTTTGTGTAGAGAGGCTACGTTTGGCCAAATCGAACCATGGTCCCATCTCATCAAGCAGGCTCGGGGGAAGGAGGTGCTTAAGGTGCTCCTCAACCATCATAAAAGTTACCGCTTGAGAACTTGTCATGTGAGGTAAGCTTTGAATAGGTGCATCTGATTGCCACCGCCAGCCCTGAGGTACGGCTTTATTGCTCTCTATCGGAAAACGCTGAGCAATTTGATTTAAGTCACGCTGAATAGTCCTTAAACTAATATCAATACCTTCGCGCTCAAGCATTTCTTGCAATTCTCGAGTCCCGATCCATTTGCCGGTCGGTAGGCGAGACAAGATCTGCCATTGGCGATACAAACTATTCGAAGTTTCTTTTTCTATTACAGACATAAGCGTAATACATCTATATCCAATTGCTTTGGTGTCAACACAATAAAAAATCTTTACAGATTTAGCAAGTTTGTCAGATTCAGTTTATAGCCCATTGGGTAAACGATGATAAGATTTAGAAGAAAGTTATAACAATGATGCCGTACAAGTATTACAGATATATAAGTGGCACTGAAATTGCTTATTTAAAAATGAAATATAGATAAATGATAAGACGAGGTGGTTATGTCAGAACAAGAGCATGAATTACATCTAGATAATGATTTTTTTATACAAGAGCAGACAACAACAGCACTCATTAACCCAACCTCTTTTTTAGAACATATTTCTGTGCAAACTAATCTCTTTGAGCAACTTAAATCACAGTTCTTTAATGAGATGCTTGATGATGTAACATCAAATGGTGCAGCTTCTAAAAAAATTGAACAATGGTTGAGCATCCGTACTTTAGATGAGTTAAAGGAGTTAAATACCCAAGCAAAACAGCATTTTCTTTATCATGGGATTACTTTTAATGTTTATGGCGATAAAGAAGGAACGGAGCGCACTATTCCTTTTGATTTAATTCCAAGAGTAATCGAGAAAAAACAATGGGAAAAAATTGCCTCAGGCTGTGCACAGCGTGTTAAAGCATTAAATTATTTCCTAGATGATATTTATCATGGACAACATATTTTAAAAGAACAAATCATTCCCGAAGAACAAATTATGGGAAATGATGCTTTTCAACCCCATATGCTTAAACATTCTTTAAAAGGAAAAATTTATTCACAAATTAGCGGGATCGATATTATCCGTGATGGTGAAGGGGAGTTTTTTGTATTAGAAGACAATTTGAGAACACCTTCTGGGGTGTCTTATATGATTGAGAGCCGAAATATTAGCCAGAAATTAATGCCTGAGCTATGTACAGCTAATAATTTACAGGGGATTGAGCATTATCCAAAACTTTTAAAAGAAATATTGCAAGAAAATTCTTCTGCAGATCAACCTTTTATTGTGGTGCTAACACCAGGGCGTTTTAATAGTGCTTATTATGAGCACGCTTTTCTAGCACGTGAAATGGATGTGCCATTGGTTACAAATCGGGATTTATTTGTAGAAAATGATCAAGTATTTGTCAAAACTATTCGTGGGCGTCAAAAAGTAGACGTAATTTACCGCCGTTTAGATGATGACTTTCTAGATCCTTTAGCATTTCGACCAGACAGTGCTTTAGGCGTAGCAGGTCTTATGTCTGCTTATTTACAAAAAAATGTCGTGATTGCAAATGCACCTGGAACGGGTGTGGCTGATGATAAATCTATCTATCCTTATGTAGATCAAATGATTCAATATTATTTAGATGAAACACCAATTCTAAAAAATGTACCCACTTATCAGTGCCGTAAAGAAGAACACTTAGACTATGTACTCTCTAATCTTGATCAATTAGTCGTTAAGGAAGCACAAGGTTCGGGCGGATATGGCATGTTGATTGGACCTAAAGCAAGCTCATGCGAAATTGATGACTTTAGAAAAAAATTGATTGCGATGCCTCATATGTATATTGCACAACCTACCTTAGCTTTATCTGTCGCTCCAACTTTAACAACAGGCGGAGTAGCGGAACGTCATATTGATTTGCGTCCATTTGTGTTGAGCTCACCTTATCGTACAGAGATTGTACCTGGTGGTTTAACACGCGTAGCTATGCAAGCTGGCTCTTTGGTCGTAAATTCATCTCAAGGTGGCGGTATAAAAGATACATGGGTTGTTGAAACATTACATTCCTGATTGTGGGTTAAAGAGGAACTTTATGGTTTTACTCAATTCGAGTGCGCATCAAATATATTGGTTGGGTCGATATTTGATGCGAGTTAAATTTGCAGCCTCTCATTTACCCTTTACAGAAGATGAGAAAGCAACAAGATTTGCAGCAGCATTTGGTTTGGTCATAGAAAATGCTGAATTACTAAATCACTATATGTTAGACAAGAAGCAAACATTTTCATTACTGAACCAGCTAATTATTGCTAAAGATAATATTCAGGAACTAAGAGGTATTTTGTCATCACATGCTTATGCAGAATTAAATAATGTGATTAATACGCTTCAAGCTCAACCTGATGCATTGAGTAAAGCAGTCGAACAATGCACACGAATACTAGAAGCGGAACATGAAGATGTTCGTTTATTTTTGCATTTAGGCCAAAAAATAGAGCAATTTGATATAGAACTGCGTTTTGGAGAAGATTTATCTGTTCTCATATCAGAGCTAAATACTGTGGTGCAACAGCTTGCTAATTTGAATTGGGAAAATATAAATGAAAATTGGCAAGCACTAAAGCAGCAACTTACGTGGGACGCTTATTATACTTTTACACAGCAGTTGGAAAATATGTTTGAGGGCTGATTATGAAATTGATGGTTAATCATCAAACGCATTATAGCTATACTGAAACTGCTCGGAACAGCATTCAGTATATTAAAATGATGCCTCAAACATCGCCTCACCAACATGTTATGAATTGGGCAATTAGTGTGCCGGGTGATAAAACAATAAAGAGAGATATATTTAACAATGTATGGATGACAGCTAGTCAGCGTTATCCATACCAGCATCTTACATTTATGGCCCAAGGAATTGTTGAGCTTCAAAATGTAGAATTAGGTTGTATAAATCTCTCTACACCTACAAATTTGTTTTTGCAGATGACAGGTGCAACTCGATGTGATTCGGAAATGTTGGACTTTGCCAAACATATTGTAGTGGTCAAGGATCGACAGCATATTGCGTTATTAAGCGAATATATCTTGCAAAAAATACTTTATCAGCCTGAAAGTACTTCGGTTCAGACAACTGCGATTGAAGCATTTCATGCGGGTCAAGGTGTATGCCAAGATCATGCTCACATTTTAATTGCGATGTGTCGTGCGCTACAATTACCTGCACGTTATGTCTCTGGTTATCTATTTGATCAAAACTATCCGCACCTGGCCAGTCACGCTTGGGCGGAGGTATTTTTAGAAAATCAGTGGTATTGTTTTGATGTAAGCAATCAGTTGTTTACACCCAAACATCACATCTACCTTGCAGTAGGACGTGACTATCTCGATGTGGCACCTATTCGTGGCGTAAGAGAGCAAGGTGGAGTTGAGAACATGATGTCTGTGGTTCAAGTGTTGGCATGTTGAATGTAAAGAGAATGAAATGACCTATTGTTGTGCGTTAAGATTGGAACAAGGTTTGGTGTTTATTAGTGACACAAGAACCAATGCAGGAGTTGACCATATTTCTGTGTTCCGAAAACTGCATACTTTCGGCGTTACCGGAGAACGTTTTATTGCCTTGCAAACTGCAGGTAACTTAGCAACAACGCAAGCTGTTATTGGTCATTTACAAAATGCCCTGACTTTGCAGCAAGAGCCTAATCTATATAGTGTTAATACGATGTTTGAGGCGGCTGAACTAATTGGTAAAACCTTAAAAACTGTTTTAGAGGATATTAGTTCGGATACCCAAGAACAAATGAATTATGCCTGTAGTATTTTGGTGGGTGGGCAGATTAAGGGGGGTGACATGCAACTTTATAATGTCTATCCACAAGGCAATTTCATTTGCGCAACTACAGATACACCTTATTTTCAAATAGGTGAGAGTAAATATGGGAAGCCTATTCTGGATCGAGCTTTATATTATGCAATGCCACTAGACGATGCATTACGTTGTAGCCTGATTTCTTTTGATTCGACTTTGCGTTCAAATGTTTCTGTTGGCTTACCACTTGATGCATTGGTTTACATTAAAGATAGCTTTGTTATCCCCATGGGAAAACGAATAACCGAAGATGATCCTTATTTCTCACAGATTAGTAAACAATGGTCAGATACTCTTCGTCGGGGATTACAGGAAATGCCAAAGCCTACAGATGATTACTGGCGATAAATTTTGAATGTTTAAATAAAAAAATCCAAGCATACTTGGATTTTTTTATATTTTATTATTTAAGTGCTTTTACGAGTGGGGCGATTACTTAAGCGACAGAGTAATTCATATCCTATCGTTCCGTTTGCACCCGCAACATCATCAACTAAGCGATGTGGACCCCAGAGTTCAACTGGAGTGCCTAATTTTACTTTCATGCCTGTCACGTCGATTGCAATCATATCCATACTCACTCGCCCTACAACCGCACAGGGTTGTTTATCAATAGCGACATAGTTTTGTTTAATATAAGCTCGTGGATAACCATCACCGTAACCTATAGAAACAATCGCGATATCCATTGCTTGCGTAGCGCAGAAAGTTGATCCATAACCGACATGTTCATTAGTTTGAATATGATTGAGAGCAATCACTTCTGCTGAAAAAGTCATCACTGGTTTTAAGTCAAGATCATGGACTGTTTGATCTGCAAAAGGCGAGGCGCCGTAAAGCATGATACCCGGACGAACATAATCAAAATGTAACTCTGGCCATTTATAAATAGCAGCAGAATTACAGCAAGAAGCTAACACTGGATCACAAGCTTGTTTAACTTGTAGAAATTGTTGTTTTTGTTGCTCGTTAAGTGGATGGTCTACATCTGCATTTGCGAAATGCATCGCAAGTACACAAGTAAATCCTTCAGATTTTAAAGTCTTAATAACTTCAATAATTTCTCGATTTTTAAAACCTAACCGGTTCATCCCACTATTAAGTTTAACCCAGACTTTTAAGCCTTGGCTGATGTATGCTTGTTTGTGTTTAATCAACCATACAAACTGTTGTTGATGGTGAATGACACATTCAAATTTTTGTTCAATCGCAATTGGCATTTCATCTTCAGAAAATACCCCTTCAATTAAAGTGACAGGTTGTTGAAATCCTAATTCACGAATTTCCAAACCTTCTTGTAGGCAGGCGACACCAAAGGCATCTGATGCATTTAAGGCTGCTAAACAGTCTTTGATTCCATGTCCATAAGCATTGGCTTTTACCATACTTACAATTTTTGAATTTGTTGCGAGTTGTTTGACACGGTTTAAGTTATATTGAAGTGCATTGCGGTCAATATAAACTGTTGCTTGGCGCACCCTCATTTACTCCTTTGGGCTAGAGATAGAGCTTATTCTTCATCATCATATTGGCTGTAATACTCAGGAGAGAGATTACTAAATCGAGTATATTGACCTTCAAAAGCAAGACGAACTGAACCAATTGGACCGTTACGCTGCTTACCAATAATAATTTCTGCAGTGCCGGCCTCTTTTGACTCTTTGTTATAAACCTCATCACGGTAAATAAACATAATTAAGTCGGCATCCTGCTCGATCGCACCGGATTCACGTAAGTCGGACATTACAGGGCGTTTATTTGGACGGTTTTCCAGACTTCGGTTAAGCTGAGAAAGTGCAATAACAGGACATTGCATCTCTTTCGCCAATGCTTTTAAGCTACGAGAAATTTCTGAGATCTCGCCTACACGGTTATCACCCATGCCCGGGACTTTCATGAGCTGCAAGTAATCGACCATGATGCAACCGATTTTACCATCATGCATTTTTGCAACACGACGAGCACGGGCACGAAGTTCAGTTGGAGGTAGGGCTGATGAGTCATCAATATACAAATGCATTTGTTGAAGCTGCAAAATTGTACCAGTCACCTTGGTCCATTCATCTGCATCGAGGTTACCAGAGCGTAAATGTCCTTGATGAACTTTACCCATTGCGGAAATAAGACGCATTGCAATCGAGTCTGCTGGCATCTCCATCGAAAAGACCAGAGCAGGTAACTTGTTATATTGCAAAACACTCTCAACCAAATTCATGGCAAAAGTAGTTTTCCCCATCGATGGACGTGCAGCAACAATAATTAAGTCACCAGGTTGCATACCAGATGTTTTATTATCAAGTTCTAAGAAGCCAGTCGTTAAACCTGTAATATTGCCATCTAATTTTGAAAGCTCATCAAGCTTACTAATTACGTCGGCGGTAACAGAACTAATAGATTTAGGACCAGCATCTTTTTTATTGTTATTGTGCTGTTCTGCTAATGAGAAAATACTTGTTTCAGCTAAGTCTAAAATTTCACTAACACCGCGGCCTTTCGTGTCATAAGCATTTTGCAAAATTTCAGTACTAACTTTAATCATGCTACGAAGCGTAGAAAATTCTTTAATTTTAGTGGCATAAGTTTCTAAGTTATAGAAACTTGAAGGTGAGTCAGCCATGAGCTGCATTAAATATTCTTCGCCACCGATAGCATCAAGTAAATTTTGTTTTAAGAGCCAGTCACTTACTAAGACAGCATCATAGGGTGAGTTTTCTTGTGCTAATTTCTCGATTGCACGAAAGATATATTTATGGCGAGTCGCGTAAAAATCATTTTCTTTGAGTACATCGTTAACTTGTTCGAAAGATTCGGCAACTGTCATCAGGGCAGCTAGCACAGCTTGTTCAATAGCTAAATTGTGTGGGGGAGTGCGAAACTCTTTAAGTTGGCCTGATTCACTCGTTTTATTTTCTGTTGGAGATGAAAGCGCTAAAGAAGTGGCATTCGCCTGAGACATAATTAGACCTGATGATAAAGAAAGGTGTACACAAAGAGGCTGTAAAGCCGAGAACTATCTTAAAACAAAATTAAATAAACTACCTAATTAAAAAACCAATTAAACTGAAGAACTGATCAGGAATTAATATATCTTATTTTAAAATTTGAAACATAAAAAAAGAGCATGCAAAAGCATGCTCTTTTTTTTGATGAGAAATTACTCAGATACGATAGTAACGAGAACTTCTGCAACAACATCATGGTGCAATTGGATTGCGATGTTGAATTCACCAGTGTGACGAAGCGCGCCATTTGGTAAACGAACTTCTGCACGGTCAACTGTAAGACCAGCATTCGTTAATGCGTCAGCGATGTCACGAGTACCAATAGAACCGAAGAGTTTACCTTCGTCACCAGCTTTAGCAGTGATAACGATGTTAACTTCATTCAATTGTTCAGCACGTGCTTGAGCAGCAGCTAAAACTTCAGCTTCTTGCTTCTCAAGTTCAGCACGACGAGCTTCAAAAGCAGCAGTGTTAGCTTCAGTAGCTGCAACTGCTTTACCTTGAGGGATAAGGAAGTTACGGCCGTAACCAGCTTTAACTGATACTTTATCGCCTAATTTACCAAGGTTCTTAATGCGTTGTAATAAGATAACGTCCACAGATCACCTCACTTATGGTTGTCAGTGTACGGAATCAAAGACAAATAGCGAGCTTGTTTGATAGCAAGTGCTAATTGACGTTGATAACGAGCTTTAGTACCAGTGATACGGCTAGGAACAATCTTGCCGTTTTCAGTGATGTACTGTTTTAAAGTGTCGATATCTTTGTAGTCGATGTACGCAACATTCTCAGCTGTAAAGCGGCAGAACTTGCGACGACGGTAAAAACGTGCCATTGATGTTCTCCTTATTCAGCTTCTTGAGCAACTTGCTGTGCTTCTTCGCGTTGAGCTTTACGCGCACGCTTTTCTTCAGCACTCTTAGCAAGCAATGACTCTTCAGTGATTGCGTGTTCACGACGGATGATAAGGTTACGAATGATCGCGTCGTTATAACGGAATAATTCTTCTAACTCATCAAGCGTAGTTTGACCACATTCAACATTCATAAGAATGTAGTGCGCTTTGTGAATTTTGTTAATTGGGTAAGCCAATTGACGACGGCCCCAATCTTCTAAACGGTGAATTTGACCTTCAGCTTCTTTGATCTGAGAGATATAGCGTTCAACCATACCTACAACTTGATCGCTTTGGTCTGGGTGTACCAAAAGTACGATTTCGTAATGACGCATTGTCAGCTCCTTACGGTTTAAACAGCCCCTAATAAAAAAATTAGAAGCAAGGAGTCATAACTTAATAAGTTATGTCGCAAAATTTGCGAAGGCTGAATTATAGGTAAAAGTTCGACTAAAAACAAATCTTTTGATCAGAAAAGTAAAACTTCTTTACTATAAAGAGGAAATCCTCTCTTGTTTAAAAGAGAGGAAGATTTGGAGCAGGGGATTGATAGGTAAAGCTAAAGCTCAAACTTAACAGGGTAATTAATATGACCGAGTACAGGAAAAAACGTTTAGCCCACAATTGATCATTTTCGGCTTTAAATCCAATAACTGATAAATATAACCAATATGCAGTCAAAGCATTAAAAGTAATTAAAAAAAATACATTGGTATAGCCAAAACAATATAACCCATTCAAAATAGCTGCAAATAATAGGATATAGATTACACATTCAATTTTCGTACGATAAATAGAACGTGCTACAGGTAAAATTGGAATTCCCGCATTTTTGTAATCATCAAAACGATAAATTGCAATTGCCCAAGAGTGAGGCATTTGCCATAAAGCGTATGCTAAAAACAAAAGCAGGGCTGCCACATCAAATTGATGAGTTACTGCTGCATAACCAATAACAGGAGGGCTCGCTCCGGAGATGCTACCAATGACGGTTTGATGGATTGAGGTGCGTTTGGTCCACAAGCTATAAAAACCGACATAGACAATAAAACCAATCATTGCAAACAAAAATGCATAACCATTTACACCAAACCATAAAATGCTAAAACCAATTACTCCAAGCACTAATGCATATATCAGCGCAACAGTAGGAGAGATTGTTTTTTTAACAAGAGCACGATTTTGAGTGCGCTGCATCTTTGTATCAATATCTTGATCTATAACATTATTAACCACACAACCAGAAGCCACAACTAAAGTTGTTCCAAGTAGGGTGAGGAGTAATAATAAGATGTCTATAGAGCCTTGGGCGGCTAAGAAAAAGCCGCCCAAGGTGGTAATGAAATTACCGAAGAGAATTCCTGGTTTAGTCAGGAATAAATATTTTCTCAACATGACAATCAGTTTAGATCATCATATTGTAGTGAAGGTAATTCATAATCCACACAGAACCGATTAAAAGTACGGCGATACATAGGATTGTGTAGATGAATGCAATCATATTCCAACGTTGTTCAGATGATGTATTCATGTGTAAGAAGTACACAAGTTGTACAAGAACCTGAGCAACCGCAGTGATTGCAATCACTGTAACTAAAAGACCACGACTGAAACCACCCGCCATCACCATCCCGAAAGGGATGATAGTGAGGATAACAGAAAGGATAAATCCAACAGTGTATTGCTTAAAGTTACCGTGTGACGCACCAGCAGCATTATGCTCATGACTACTCATTAGAGGACTCCCAGTAAGTAAACGACGCTGAATACACAGATCCAAACGATGTCAAGGAAGTGCCAGAACAAGCTTAAGCAAGCAAGACGACGTGTATTCGGTAAAGTCAAACCTTTAGTTTTGATTTGATACATTAATACAAGCATCCACACTAAACCAGAAGTTACGTGGATACCGTGTGTACCAACCAAAGTAAAGAACGATGATAAGAATGCACTGTGAGTTGGACCGTGGCCTTCATGTACAAGGTGATGGAATTCATAGACTTCCATTCCAATGAACGATGCACCAAAAAGGAATGTAATAAATAACCAAGTGATAACTTGATTTACATTCTTTTTATAAGATGCAAGTACAGCAAAACCAAAGGTTACCGATGAAATCAATAAGGCAAATGTTTCAGTTAACACGAAGCCTAATGAGTCATGGAATAGGTCATATGCGCTTGGAGTGCCTGCTGGAACATGACTGCTTAATACAGCGAACGCAATGAAGAGTGATCCGAAAAGAATCAAGTCACTCATCAAGTATGTCCAGAAACCAAAAACCGTTAAGTCGGTATCATCATGTTCATGATGACCGTCATGGCCGTGGTTGTCGTGATGAAGTACTTCAGCCATTTCCTTAGTCCTTCTTCAAGTGTTTTTCAAGTAAAGCATAGCGTTCGTTTTCAATACGCTCAACTTCAGCAGCAGGAACGTAGTAGTCAACATTCTTAGTGAATGAGCTTACGATCAAGCTAACAACAGCTGCAACGAATGAAACAACAACGAGCCACCAAATATGCCAGATGAGTGCAAAGCCAAGAAGAGTAATGAACATTGCAATGACAAAACCAGCAGCACGATCAGTCGGCATGTGGATGTCTTCATATTTAGTGTTACGTGCGTATGCTACACCATTTTCTTTGTCAGTCCAGAAACGGTCGATACCGCTTGCATCTGGTTCATGCGCAAAGTTATAGAACGGAGCAGGGGAAGAGGTCGCCCATTCAAGCGTACGAGCATCCCATGGATCGCCAGTAAGGTCCATGTTGTCTTTACGTTGTAAGAAACCAACGATGATTTGCATTAAGAAACATGCAATACCAATCGCAACAAGAACAGCACCAAATAATGCAATCGCAAGGTACGGATCCCATTCAGGGTTGTCATATGTATTCAAACGACGAGTCATACCCATGAAACCAAGGATATAAAGTGGCATGAATGCAAAATAGAAACCGAAGAACCAGAACCAGAACGCAGCTTTACCCCATGCTTCGTTGAGCTTCCAACCAAACATTTTTGGCCAGTAGTAAATGATGCCGGCAAACATACCAAACACCACACCACCAATAATTACGTTATGGAAGTGAGCGATCAAGAATAATGAGTTGTGTACCAAGAAGTCCGCAGGTGGAACAGCCATAAGTACACCAGTTAAACCACCGATACCGAATGTTACAAGGAAGCCAAGCGTCCATAACATTGGAGTAGTAAAGGTGATGCGACCTTTATACATGGTGAATAACCAAGAGAAGATTTTCACACCAGTAGGAATCGCAATAACCATGGTCATGATACCGAAGAACGCGTTAACGTTCGCACCAGCACCCATGGTGAAGAAGTGGTGAAGCCATACAACAAACGCAAGAACAGTAATCGCGATAGTTGCATACACCATAGACTTGTAACCGAACAACGCTTTACGAGAGAAGGTTGCAACGATTTCTGAGTATAGACCAAATGCTGGTAATACCAAGATATATACTTCAGGGTGACCCCATGTCCAGATCAAGTTCACATAAAGCATTGGGCTACCGCCAAGCTCATTTGTGAAGAAATGGAAGCCGAAGTAACGGTCAAGAGTAAGCATTGCAAGAGTACCTGTTAATACAGGGAATGATGCAATGATTAATACAGCCGTACAAAGTGAAGTCCACGTGAAAATAGGCATGTCCATTAATTTCATGCCCGGTGCACGCATTTTGATGATGGTAACGAAGAAGTTAACACCAGATAAAAGCGTACCTAGACCAGAAACCTGAAGTGCCCAGATATAGTAGTCAACACCTACACCAGGAGAATATTGAATGCCAGATAGAGGAGGGTAAGCCATCCAACCAGTCGCAGCAAATTCACCTAGCACAAGTGAAAGCATCATCAAACCAGCAGCACCAGCGAATAACCAGAAGCTTAAAGAGTTCAATAATGGGAAAGCAACGTCGCGAGCACCAATCTGTAAAGGTACAGAGATGTTCATCATACCTACAACGAGACCCATTGCTACGAAGAAGATCATGATTACACCGTGTGCGGTGAAGATCTGGTCATAGTGGTCAGGATGTAGATAACCTTCGCCGCCGCCTTTAGCGAGGAAAAGTTGTAAACGCATCATGATCGCATCGGCGAAACCACGCAGAAGCATGACAACAGATACGATGATATACATGATACCAATCTTTTTATGGTCTACCGTAATAAACCACTCATTCCACAAATATCCCCATTTTTTGAAATAGGTGATACCGCCAAGCACTGCAATTGCACCAATTGCCATAAGGACCATGGTGACAAGTACGATTGGCTCTGTCGGGATAGAGTCCCAACCCAGTTTACCAAAAATCATATCCATGTCTTATTCCCCTTGAGCAGCGTGTTCAGCTGCAGCATGAGTGTCAGCTGTTGCGTTTTCAGCAGAGTGGTCAACACCATGATAGTTACTCATATAGTGGTTGATAATTGTTTCAAACAATTTAGGCTCAACAGTAGAGTAATAAGTCACAGGGTGTGGCTTAGTCGGGAACGGTTTCATAGCTTCAGCTTCAGCAACTGCTTTTTCATCACCAGCAGCTTTAGCACGATTTACTAAATGCTCGATCTGATGCTTAGAACGGTTACCATCACGTAAGGTTGCCAATTCAGCTTGGTCAAGCGTAGTTTTTTGAACTGCTTCTGGGTTAATGGTTGAACCATTACCTGCTTTAACCGCTGCTACCCATTCGTTGAATTGTTGCTCTGTAACACTATGCGCCTTGAAACGCATTTGAGAGAAACCGTAACCTGAGTAGTTAGAAGAGAAACCACGATATACACCAGTTTCATTTGCTAACAAATGAAGGTGAGTTTGCATACCTGCCATTGCATAAATCTGGCCGCCTAACTGTGGAATGAAGAATGAGTTCATTGTAAAGTTAGAAGTGATTTTAAAGCTTAACGGAGTTTTTTCAGGGAAACGTACTTCGTTAACTGTTGCAATGTTTTGTTCAGGATAAATAAAGATCCACTTAAACTGTTCAGCAATAACTTGAATAGTTAAAGGTGCTTTATCTGATTCTAAAGGACGGTATGGGTCATACTTGTGGGAACCCCACCAAGTTAACCAAGCTAAAATACCAATAATAATGACAGGGATACCCCATACTACAACTTCAATTGCAGTTGAGTGTGCCCATGTAGGTTTATAGTCTGCATCTTTATTTGACGCGCGATATTTCCAACCAAACCATAATGCCATGATGATTGAAGGAATCACCACAAGTAACATTAAATAGATCGCAGTCATCATAAGGTCACTTTGACCTTGACCAACTGGACCTTTAGAGTTTAGAAGTACCATATCACCACCACACCCAGTCAAAAGTGCAGCAAGCGTTGATAAAGACAATACAGCTAAAATCGTTTGTCTCATTTTACAACCTCGGTGAAGAGTCCCATTCCCTAATTAAATATGGGATAGCGATTAAAGTGTCGCATGATTGAGAACGCTAATCCTTAAATTTAGACTTCTCAATTATATGACACCGCTACGTTGTAGGGCATTATGCCTCATATCGACAAACTAAGCTATACATAAAGTAGGCTGAAATAATTGTTTTAAAACCCGATTTTTTTTGTAGGGTATCTAATTTCAATAGAGCTTTTATTTAAATATCAACTCACTATAGAAAAAAGGAGGCAGGGTGCCTCCTCTTTTTTTAGACATTAAATGAATGAGTCATTCACTATCATTTGATCACTTTTGTTCTTGCAATTTTGTCATGTAAAGCTTGTCGCTTTTGTCCTAATGCAAAAGCATAGTCAATAATTGTACTGATCGGCATAAACAGTAAGTTTAATATGATAAAAACAATACTTCTTAATAAGAAGATGCGAGTTAAATTAACCTTGCTATTGTCCTCAGCATCTACAATTTTAATTCCAACGATTTTCTTACCTATACTCTGACCAAACTTTGTTAAAAGAACGGCTTGAATTGCAAGCATAATTACGACGTAAAGAAGCATTGAATGCCAAGCTTCTATTGGAATTAAAGTAAAAAGTTGTTGTTGCAATTCTGCAGCTTTAGTCGATGCGACTTCGGCAGATTGCATCTGTTTTTGCAGCTCGAATAATTGCTTATATTGAGCTTCATTAAAGAAAAAAGAAGGAATTGCAGCGATTGGTAACCAAAGCAATAAATCAATAATTTTTGCTAAAGCCCGAGCCGGAATAGACGCAAGTTCATGAACTTTAGGTTCTACACGAATTTGACGAATAGTTTCATTAGTTGATGTATTCGTGTTTATTGTAGGTACAGAATAACCGATAGGTTGATATACAAGTTTACCTTGGGTTAATTCTCCTAAAGCTTTCCATTCTGTCATGCCTTTATGCCAAGCTAAATCAGTTAACAAAATTTGTTGGCTAGCCAACATTTGATTTACTTGTTCTAAAGTATAAGGCCCAGCTTGTTGATTATTACGTGCCAAGTAAATTTGCATAAATAAAAATTCTCTATTCTAAAGATGAAAAAAGACCCACGGATGGGCCTTTTTTTATAACATATTAGATTTGCTTGATTTTTTCTTCAGCAAGGAAGAACCATGTATCTAAAACTGAGTCTGGGTTAAGAGAGACAGATTCAATACCTTGTTCCATTAACCATTTTGCAAGATCTGGATGGTCTGAAGGCCCCTGACCACAGATACCTACATATTTACCTGCTTTACGGCAGGCATGGATTGCCATTGAAAGAAGAGCTTTAACAGCTGCATCACGTTCATCAAATAAGTGTGAAACAATACCTGAGTCACGGTCAAGGCCTAACGTTAACTGAGTTAAGTCATTAGAACCAATAGAGAAACCATCGAAGTGCTCTAAGAATTGTTCAGCTAACAGAGCGTTAGTTGGTAATTCGCACATCATGATTACTTTTAATCCGTTCTCACCACGTTTTAAGCCATTTTGTGCAAGTAATTCAATAACACGTTTCGCTTCAGATACTGTGCGTACAAAAGGAATCATGATTTGAATATTGGTGAGACCCATTTCATCACGAACTTTCTTAAGTGCGCGACATTCTAATTCGAAACAATCACGGAAGTTATCAGATACATAACGGCTTGCACCACGGAAACCCAGCATCGGGTTTTCTTCTTCAGGCTCGTATAACTTACCACCAATTAAGTTTGCGTATTCGTTTGACTTGAAGTCAGACATACGAACGATAACTGGCTTGTCACCAAATGCAGCAGCAAGAGTCGCAATACCTTCAACCAATTTTTCAACATAGAAATCTACAGGTGAAGCATAACCCGCTGTACGAGTTAAAACCGCAGCACGAGTTTCACGAGGGAGGCTATCAATATTGAGTAGGGCTTTAGGGTGCACACCGATCATACGGTTAATGATGAACTCAAGACGAGCAAGGCCAATACCTTCGTTTGGAATTTGAGCAAAGTCAAATGCACGGTCAGGGTTACCTACGTTCATCATAATTTTAAACGAAAGCTTAGGCATAGATTCGATTGAGTTGCGTTGAACTTCGAAATCTAAAGCACCTTCGTAAATGAAACCTGTATCACCTTCAGCACAAGAAACAGTTACTTCTTGACCATCAGTTAATACTTCTGTTGCGTTACCACAACCTACAATCGCTGGTACACCAAGTTCACGTGCAATAATTGCTGCGTGACATGTACGACCACCACGATTAGTGATAATTGCAGCAGCACGTTTCATTACCGGTTCCCAGTCAGGATCGGTCATATCTGATACAAGAACGTCGCCTTCTTGAACTTTGTCCATTTCTTTTATTGAGTTAACAATACGGACTTTACCAGAACCAATACGTTGACCAATTGAACGACCTTCACAAAGAACAGTACCTCTTTGTTTGAGAAGATAGCGTTCCATAGTGCCTACATTTTGGCGGCTTTTTACAGTTTCAGGACGGGCTTGAACAATATAAATTTGACCGTCATCACCGTCTTTTGCCCATTCGATATCCATTGGAGCACCGTAATGCTGCTCAATGATAAGCGCTTGTTTAGCTAACTCTTGTAACTCATGGTCATTTAAAGCGAATTGTTGACGATCTTGTTTTTCAACATCAACAACAACAACAGATTTACCCGCAGAACCTTCTTCACCATAAATCATTTTTTGGTGTTTAGAGCCAAGGTTACGACGTAAAACAGAATGTCTTCCTGCATTTAATAATGGTTTAGATAAGTAAAACTCATCTGGGTTAACGGCACCTTGTACAACCATTTCACCTAAACCGTAAGAGGCAGTGATAAATACAACATCACGGAAACCAGATTCTGTATCAAGTGTAAACATTACACCCGCAGCGCCGGTTTCAGAACGAACCATACGCTGAACACCCGCTGAAAGTGCAACGATGTCATGATCAAAACCTTGATGCACACGGTAAGAAATTGCACGGTCATTATATAAAGAAGCAAATACTTCTTTAATCGCAATAAGTACGTTATCAATACCGCGAATATTCAAGAAAGTTTCTTGTTGACCCGCGAAAGAAGCATCTGGTAAATCTTCAGCAGTTGCAGATGAACGAACGGCAACCGCGATATCAGGGTTGCCGTTAGAAAGTGCTGTAAAAGCGGCGCGAATTTCTTGTTCTAAGGTTGCAGTGAGTGGAGTCTCTACAATCCATTGACGAATTTTAGCGCCTGTTTCTGCAAGAGCATTTACGTCATCGACGTTGAGTTGAGCAAGTTCTGCTTGAATTCGAGCGTTAAGACCACTTTGGTCTAAGAACTCACGATAGGCAGCAGCAGTAGTTGCAAAGCCACCAGGTACCGATACACCAGCATTTGATAAATGGCTGATCATTTCACCCAAAGATGAGTTTTTCCCACCTACGAGTTCGACATCGTGTTTCCCTAATTTTTCTAGACCGATTACGCGCGCTTCCAAAGTTTTCACTCCACTTTTGCAGTATTAATGTCTATCTTGGCATGAAATTATAAAAATAAAGTGCTTAGTTGAGAATTATACTAAGCGACAGTCATGTAAGATCAGTTTACTATAAAGATTATATAGCACTAAGACAAATGTTTAAGGAGAATTTTAATGTCAGAAAGTAAACAATTTAAGCGGAGTGTTTTTTTTATTTCTGATGGAACTGCAATTACTGCCGAGACTCTTGGACATTCGTTATTAGCACAATTTCCCAATGTAGATTTTGATATTCACATCATGCCGTATATTACAACTGAAGAGGCGGCAATGGATGTGGTGGTTGAGATTAATCGATGCCAAACCAAAGACGGTTGCCTACCTTTAGTATTTGATACTTTAGTCGATCCGCATGTGCGAGAGATTATTAACACGGCTAAAGCGGTTAATCTGGATGTGTTTGAAGGTTTAATTAGTAAACTTGAACAAGAACTTGGAACACCACCAACAACATTGGTCGGGCAGACTCATGCGGTAACCGATTCTGAATATTATAAAGCCCGTATCGATGCGGTTCATTTTGCGCTTGATAATGATGATGGGGCACGTACTCGTCATTACGATAAAGCGGATTTAATCTTAATTGGAGTTTCCCGTTCGGGTAAAACACCGACTTCTATTTACTTATCTCTTCAATTCGGTATTCGCGTTGCAAACTATCCATTAACTGAAGAAGATTTAGATGATAACCGTTTACCAGCAGTATTAAGAGCTCATCGTAGCAAGTTATTTGGTTTGATGATTGATGCTGAGCGTTTGGTCGCAATTCGTAGTGAACGTAAAGCGAATAGCCGTTATGCAAGTTTTAGCCAATGCCAAATGGAGCTAAGAGCAATTGAAGGGATTTATATTTCAGAAGGCATTAAATATTTAAACGTGACCGAAATGTCGATTGAAGAGATTTCAACTCGTATTTTACAAATGACAGGATTAAAACGTCGTATTGGTTAATTTAATCAATTGTTTATTTTAACCATTCAATTTTTGTATATTAATTTATAGATAAGTTGAATGGTTTTTTTAATATATATCACAGACAAAAATTAAAGTTTTATATATAAAACTAAATATTATTAAATAGTTTTTATTGGTTATAAGCCCGTAGTTATTTTGAAACTCATTTGTAAATTTAAATAACACTATTGAAAAGAAGTGTATGTTTTTTATTGTGCTGAAAAATAGTAATTCTTTATTTTTTATAAATATTTTTTAAAAGCATTCATGAAAAATCCACAATTTATAAAATGTTAAATGGATCACACTTTTTTGGTATTGTGTGATTGGTTTTTGATTTTAATTATAATTTCCCACCTCGATATGGGACTATCCGATTATCAAAATGCTAAAAAAATGTGTTTTTTCATTGGTATATATCTTGCCTCTTAATTTATATGCTGCTCAAGTAGATAAATTGCGAGAGCAAGCTATTCACACTTATAAAGCTGGACAAACTCAACAAGCAATATTGCAACTAGATCAATTGCTAAATAAATACCCGCATGACCAAAAATTACTAGCTGATTATTTAGTTGTCATGTCAAGTGAAAAAAGAGATTTATTAACCTTTTCTTCTCAGTATTTAGCAAATGTTAATTATGTGACTTTTCCAGAATATGGGCAACTACCATTAATACGTAATTTTCGTGATTTTAAACACTTTAAAGATGCAATTGAGTGGTCGAATAAATTTAATATTCAAAAGACATCTGATGGGCAGATTTTATTAGCGGTTCTATATGCTGAGGCTAAAGACCCTGTAAATGCTAAGGTGCATTTATCAGGTATTAAGAGTAAAAATCTTACAGCTGATCAATTTGTTCAAATTGCTTATGCATATCGACTTATTAATTCACCTGTAGATGCTTTATCTGCAATCGAGCAAGCTTATCAACAACAACCAAAATCTTTTGCGGTTTTGCAAGAATATAGTTATGACTTGGCGGCTATAGGCGCTTATAAAAAAGCTCAGCAGTTGCTGCTTGCCAGCGATAAAAATGCGCAAACAGAATCGTTACAACACTGGTTAAAAGTCAGCGAGTTTTCTCAACGTGTAAATAATGCAATTACTCGCTATAAATATTTGAATCGGGAAGGCATGTCGGACAGTGAAGGTTTTGCTGAGCTTGATGCCGTGTTGAAACAAGGTGAGCAAATACAGCCTTTGATTCAACCGTCAGACCCTAATTATTTAAGATTTCATTATGACTATTTATATGCGTTGGACTTTCGTGGGCATAGCCGTACGGTATTAGATGAATTTACTAAATTAAATGTACCGTTAGAAAAGCTACCGGCTTATGTTCGTCATGCGATTGCTGATAGTTATTTAGCTGAAAGACAACCCAAGCAGGCTGAACTCGCTTTTAAAACCTTACTTACCGAAAAAAACTACTCAGATATGACGGTATATACGGGGCTTTATTATTCTTATATTGAACAAGAAAAATATAAACAAGCTGAACAACTTTTGAATGAAGTTGATCGATTGATTCCTACATATAAATATAGTCAAGCCAAAGGGGTGGATAAATCAAGCCATCCTGATCGTGATGATTATATCGCTTTACAAGGCATGCATTTAGCTTACGCCAATCATTTGGATCAATCAGAAAAGCATTTTCAAAAACAAGTAGATCTTGCACCTGCTAATGAAGGTTTAATTAACAACCTTGCTCGTGTTGAGCGCTGGAGAGATAAACCTTTACAGGCAAAGCAAACAATTGCTCGTTTAAATGGTTTAACGCCAGTTGCTAAAGATACGCGTATTAACCAAATGCAAAATGCTCAGGCTTTAGGGAATATTCCTGAGTGGCGCAAAAGCACAGAAAGTCTTTTGCAATATTATCCTGAAGATAGTGGCGTAGTTAAAAGTCGAAAAGAGTTGGATGATCGTGATAGAGCAACCATCTCGCATTCTACAACTTGGGGCCAGAGTAAAGCAGAAAATAGCGATTCTGTGAGTGGGCAAAATGGCTTAAAAGATCGAGAAATGGAAACTCGTGTTAATAGCCCTTGGATTAAAGATAATTATCGTCTATTTGCTTGGCATCAAGATCGTTACGGTGAATACCGTTTTGGTGATGTGCATGACCAACGTTATGGTGTTGGTGCTGAGTGGCAAGCAAATCGTAAGGCATTGTCGGCAATTTTGTCGCAAAGTACAGATGGTGGCCAAGCAGGTATTCGTCTGGATTGGTCGCAATGGTTAAACGACCACTGGCAATATCAATTGCAATATGACAGTCAGGCTAATATTCCATTACAAGCAATTGATGCTGGTGAGGATGGACAAGCTTACCGTGCTGCTTTGACATGGCAAAAAGATGAGTCACGCCAAATTGGGGCGAGTTATGGCTTAACCGATATAAGTGACGGTAATAAACAACAAGAATTTTCTACTTTTTGGCGTGAGCGATTATTTGATGCGCCTCACCATATTACTTACGGAACCGTTCGTGGATTTTATGGCAGCAATAGCCAAGATCAGACTGCTTACTTTAGCCCAAGCAATCATTACAGTGCTGAGTTGAATTTAAGCCATGACTGGGTCACTTGGCGAGAGTACGAACGCTCATTTAAACAACATTTTGAAGCTGGAGTAGGGCTTTATAAACAAGCAGGTTACTCCGCTCGACCAACATATTCTTTGCAATATCAACATCAATGGCAGCTCTCACGGACTTGGCAACTTAATTATGGAATTGGTTGGCAATACCATCCATATGATGGTCATGATGAACAACATACCTACGGTATTTTCGGATTTGAAGGGCGTTTTTAATGAATAATATGATGTCAAAAATGTTGAGCTGTGTGTTTGCCTTAACATTATTACCCGTACAATTTGCCTATGCCCGCATTGAGACTGAATTACCAAAAAATCATACGGTTTCTTTAACTTTTCATGATGTACGAGATGACGTACTCAAGGAAGGTGATCGTGATATTTATGCGATTCAGACCAATAATCTGGCGCAGTTTCTCGATTGGCTTAGTCAGTCGGACTGGAAACCGATTCGTCTAAAAGATATTGAAGAGGCGCGTAAGCAAGGTAAGGAATTACCTCATAACTCTATTCTACTCACCTTTGATGATGGTGCTTTAAGTAGTTATAGCCGAGTATTTCCTTTGCTGAAGCAATATCAGATTCCAGCAGTTTTTGCACTTCCAACCAGTTGGTTAAATGGTAATACAAAAGCGGGTTATGAAGCCTATGGTCAAGGTAATTTGGTGAACTGGGCTCAAGTTCGTGAAATGCAAGCATCTGGGTTAGCCGAGTTTGCAAGCCATAGCGATGATTTACATCATGGGGTATTAGCCAATCCTCAAGGTAATGAGCAACCTGCTGCAACTTCTTATGCCTATTTAAAATCGCAATCACGTTATGAAACCGATGCGGAATATCAACAACGTATTTTGCAGGATTTAAAAAAATCTTATGCAGTTTTGAAAAAAGAAGTAGGGGTTAACCCTAAAGCAATTATTTGGCCTTATGGCGCCGTGAATGAACAGTTAGAGAAGCTAGCACAACAGGCAGGTTTCCAGTTTTCATTCAGTTTGGGACGTGATGGTATGAATCGCGTGAGTGACTCAACTTTTAAGCGTAGTTTAGTCATTGATAACCCTACAGCCGAACAACTGACAGAAGGCATGTTAAATATTCTGAATTTCGAAGAGTCAGATTTATTTAAGCAATCGCGTCATTTTGTGAGTATGGATTTAAAGCATTTGGCAGCGCACCACAATACCCAAACTGATGAAAAACTTGGGCAGTTATTATCAAAACTGTATAGCTTAAAAAACAACGCTTTAATCTTAAAGCCTTTAGAAGACAAAGATGGAGATGGGCAATATGATGTCGCTTATTTCCCTACAAATAAAATATCTGTTCAACAAGATATTCTAAATCGTAGTTTATGGCAGGCTCAAACTCGTGCTGGTCAATCTGTAATATTAGAGTTGCCTGCTTATCCGCAAAAAGATAAACCATTTTTAGCTGTAGATTTGGCTAAAGATATTGCACGTTTCAATAGTAATTTAAGCGGTGTTCAGCTTAATGCAGGATCATCTTTAAATTGCGCAATGCAAAAAATAACCGTGCAAGAAAGCAGTTGCATTGAACAATCAAAACAGCTCGAACAACTGAGTCAACTGACTAAAAAAGCGGTCAAACCTTATTTAAATATGAGTAATCAGGCGCAGTTTAGTTTATTGCTTACACCTGATTTAGAACATATCGAAAATCTACCTGAGCTTATAAAAACACTTTTAATGCAACATGATTTAGTCAATTTGAAGTTTGATGTGATTGGTAAGAAAAAACAATTTAATCAGTTGTTAATACTTTTAAATACACTTGATGATAATGATAAGCAACGAATAATGCTGACTTTAGAATTACCAGAAAACTCGCAAAAAAATGCTTGGGAAGAGGTTCAGCAAGGACTCTTTTCTATTCAGCGAGTAGGAATCCAGAAATTCGGTATTGATGGCTATAATTTTGAAAAATCAAAAGATGTTCATCAATATTTATATAATCCGCTTAGTCTGAATGCTAGCCCTGTGATGTATCAGCCTTTTGCAGGATTGGTAGAGGGGAAAAAGTAATGAGAGTATTACTCGATATTCTGTTTGCTTTTGCCTTTTTATATCCCTTACTGATGGCATGGACATGGATGGTAGGTGGACTTTGGTTTTTCTTTAAAAGAGAATACCATGAACAAGCACTTCCTGAACCCACAAATGAAGGGTGCAGTATCATCATTCCGTGTTTTAACGAAGAAGCTCAGGTTCGTCAAACAATTCGTTATGCGCTACAAACCAAATATCCTAATTTTGAAGTCATTGCTGTTAATGACGGAAGTAGTGATAGGACCGCCGAAATTCTAGATGAATTGTCAACGCAAGATTCACGTCTTCGGGTTGTACACTTAGCAGAAAATCAGGGTAAGGCTGTAGCTTTAAGATCGGGAGTACTGGTTAGTAAATACGAATATCTTGTTTGTATCGATGGAGATGCGTTGTTGCATCCGCATGCGGTACTTTGGTTAATGCAACCATTTATTAACTTCCCGCGAATTGGTGCTGTAACTGGTAATCCACGAATTTTAAACCGATCTAGTATTTTAGGAAAATTACAAGTTGGTGAGTTTTCTTCGATTATTGGTTTGATTAAACGTGCACAACGTACATATGGTCGTATTTTTACCGTATCTGGTGTGATTGCAGCATTTCGTAAAACTGCACTCGCTCGAGTCGGGTTTTGGTCAGACGATAAAATTACCGAAGATATTGATATTTCATGGAAGTTACAGCTCGACCATTGGGATATTCAGTATATTCCGCAAGCGCTTTGCTATATCTATATGCCTGAGACATTTAAAGGTCTATGGAAGCAACGTCTTCGTTGGGCACAAGGTGGGGTAGAGGTTCTTATAGAATATATTCCACAAATGTTCAAACTGCGTGTTCGCAGAATGTGGCCAGTCATGATTGAAGCGCTAGTCAGTATTATCTGGTCTTATGTCATGATTATGATCTTCACACTATTTTTTGTTGGATTATTTGTTGAGCTGCCTCAGCAATGGCAGATCAAAACGCTTATGCCACAGTGGTACGGTGTAATACTAGGCGGAACATGTTTAATCCAGTTTTTAGTGAGTTTGTGGATTGACCAACGCTATGACCGTGGGCGTTTCTTTAGAAATTACTTTTGGGTCATTTGGTATCCGTTATTTTTCTGGTTACTGACATTGTTTACAAGCGTCGTGGCGGTACCAAAAACTTTATTTAACACAAAAAAACGTGCCCGTTGGGTAAGTCCAGATCGAGGCTTCCGTGGAGATAACCCATGAAACTTGAGAAAAATAAGGATATAGAGACTTTAGATATCCCTGAATATATTGATCAGCCGGAATATGTCAAAAATAAAACAGCAAACTATACATTACAAACCATTGGTTGGATTTGTTTAATGTGGTTGCTATTTCCGTTGGTTTCACTATTTTTATGGGTTTTTGAAGGTCACTTAATTTATGATTACGTCTGGGTAGACCACTTATCAGAAGTTAAGACCTTATTACATTTAGCATTAATGATCGGAATTAGCGCGCTTATTTTAATTTTATGGGCAAGTTATAACTGGATTAGGTTTAGTGGTGAGGACCGACGTGCTAAGGCACCTAATAGTTCTGTAGAATTATTAGCGGCCCAATTTTCAGTTACTTCCGACATGCTAAATGATTTGCAAGAAAAACAGCGCATCATTTTGCATTACGATGATCATGGTAATTTGCAAAAATATGAGTAAATAAAAAAGCATGGCCTAAAACCATGCTTTTTTTTACTTTTATGGCATTGCTCTGATAATAATATCAACGGGTTGTTCTATACCATCCATACTGTGAATAGATCTATTGGTAATTTTAACAATTGGCCATGTTTGCAATTTACAGTTGGATTTCTGAAGTGCTGCATAATAACTGTCGGATTTAAAAAATACTTTTTTGGTGGTTGCAGTATTGGGAGTCAAAAGACGCTTAAGCCATGGTTCGTTTACTTGGGTTTCTAGAAAACGTAATGCCAGAATGCTTTTAACACGATTGTTAAATAACCTGCGGTTTTTGATAATAAGTGGGTGGGTAATTAACTTATGCGTACCCATCTGACTATGGGGCAAAATAAAATGAGGAGTGATTTGGAAGACAGTCACAAATTTTGCTTGCTGACAGATTTTTTCAAGATGAGTCACGCTATCTTGATTTGTACCAATAATCGCGACAGATGAATGTGAAAAGTCAAACTCTTTAATTGATGTTGAGGAAATCACTTGACCAGTAAAATCTTCGAAATCTTGAGAGATATTCTGAAAAATTACTGATTTTGAAGTGTTATTTTTAATATTAATACTCATTTTCCAAAAGTCCTTTTGGTTTTTAAATCATGATGTTTTTATCGTTTTAATATAAATAACCAAGCAGGAAGTTGGGGTAAAGTCTTTTCAGATAGATGGTCATCCCATACTCGAAATCAATTCAAGTATGGGAGCTTGAAGTAGAGTTTAATGTTCTGTTTTTACATTCATAAGTTGTGTAAAACTTTCTAAACGCTTAACTGTATCGTATACATCACATGTAAAAATAAATTCATCAACATCATACGTCGCTAATAACTTTTGTAAGCCAGAGCGAACCGTATCTACAGAACCAATTTGCGCCATTGCATAGAAGTTTTCGACAGAAAGTTGTTCTGCTGTATTCCATAATCCCTGCATTGATTCAACCGGTGGTTTCAGCTTCAAGCTTTCACCACGGATTAAACCTAATACACGTTGGTAAGCACTAGTTGCTAAAAATTGTGCTTCTTCATCTGTATCTGCAACAACAACAGGCACACCCATTGAAACATACGGCTTATCTAGGTACTCAGAAGGTTCAAAGTTCTCTCGATAGAGTTGAATCGCTTGACCTAACATACGTGGTGCAAAATGTGATGCAAATGAGTAGGGAAGTCCAAGCTTTGCCGCGAGTTGTGCACTAAATAGGCTAGATCCAAGTAACCAAACAGGAACATGGGTGCTTTGCCCTGGTGTTGCAATAATTTTTTGTCCTGCTTGAGGTACATCGAAATATTTTAGGATTTCGACAACATCTCTTGGAAACTGATCTTCTGTTTCTTGATGGCCACGACGTAAAGCTCGCATGGTGAGTTGATCTGTACCGGGAGCACGGCCTAAACCAAGTTCAATACGATTTGGATATAAAGTAGCAAGCGTCCCGAACTGTTCTGCGACAACTAAAGGGGCATGGTTAGGAAGCATAATTCCGCCTGAACCTAAGCGAATATGCTGTGTATGTGCTGCAATAAAACCGAGTAAGACAGCCGTAGCTGAACTTGCGATTCCATCCATGTTGTGATGTTCAGCAAGCCAGAAACGTTCATAACCTAGTTTTTCTGCATGTTGTGCCAATTCTAATGCGTGACGTAATGAGAATTCGATGGTTTTATCATTACGAATAGGAGCAAGTTCCAAAATGGAGAACTTGGTATCTTGAAGTGATCGCATGCGATATTCTCGAATAAGGATATATCGAAATAATACGATATATAGGGTGTGATGTATATCGTTTTTTTTCGATATTAATTTTTAGCTATAAATAAAAAAGCACCCGAAGGTGCTCTTTTGATTTATCTGTGAATTAGCGGTTTTTATACCAACCACGGTGTAAGCCATTGTCATGGCGACGGCTACCACCTTTATAATAACGACGGTCACCATCGTAATATCTGCGGTCATCACGATCGTAACGATCACGGTCATAACGGTCATCGTAGTTACGATCTTCAGCAACTTTACGACCTAATGCAGAACCACCAGCTGCACCTACTGCTGCACCGATGTATCCACCGTTGGTACCGCCCATATTTTTGCCGACTGTATAACCAGCACCACCACCTAAAGCACCACCAATTGCAGCTTCTGTACGATTACGACGATCACTTGCTGCAGCTGCGCCACCAGCACCACCTAAAGCAGCACCGATTGTTGCACCTGAGGTACCACCAATACTTTTACCAATCGCAGTACCCACTACACTACCTAAAGCAGAGGTTGCAGCAACACGTGTGCCATTGTCAGCATGTGCAACTGTTACCATTGAAGATGTTGCAATTAATGCACTAGCCAACCAAATATTCATTTTCATCGTAGAACTCCATGTCCTTTTTACTGGAAGGACAGTTATCTTTATCTTGGGGTAAATGTAATAAAAAATTTCGTGATAATTATGGAGAACCCCAAGGGTGATACAAGTGTTTTGTGTCTGTTTGTAGTGTTTGTATTAATTTGTGGATAAATCATGAGCATACGAAATATGAGTGTATAACTTCATCACAATAAAAAAGCACCCGAAGGTGCTTAAAATTGTTTCATCAGCTTAATTAGTGATGACGACGGTGTTTTTTCTTCCAGTGCTTAGAAGATCTGTCTGCATCACGGTCTTTAGAGATTTTATTACCCAAAGCAGAACCACCCGCAGCACCTAAAGCAGCGCCTACATAACCACCATTTATACCGCCCATGCTTTTACCAACCGTATAACCAGCACCACCACCTAAAGCACCGCCAATCGCAGATTCAGTACGGTTACGACGATCGCTTGCAACAGCTGCACCACCAGCACCTCCTAAAGCAGCACCAATTGTTGCGCCAGATGTACCGCCCATGCTTTTACCAATTGCAGTACCTGCTACGCTACCTAAAGCAGAAGCGGCTGCTACATGTGTTGTATTGTCAGCATGTGCCACAGTAACCATTGAAGTTGCGAGAACAGCGCTACATAACCAAGCATTTAATTTCATTTTTGACTCCGTGTCCCTAGTTGCAGGACCCTATATCTTTTGTTACGGCAAATGTAACAAAACACTTCTCCTCAAATATGGAGAACCATCTTTTGATTATTGCAGTTTAGTGTCTGGTTTGTATGTTTTCTATTAAAATAGAATATTTAATACTCATATAGATAAATTAAGCTTTATTTAGTTTTAACGGGGTTACTCATGATCAGAACATAGAAAATTTATTAAAGCTCTTGTCGCAGACGACATATGTTTATGTTGTGCGTACAGTAAAGAAAAGGGCCGTGTGTGACCTGCATAACCCTCAAGTACGGGCTGCAATTTTCCTTGCAGGATCTTTTCATTAACAATAAAGCTATAACTCTGACATATTCCTAATCCACTTTCAGCAAGAGAAACTACTCCCAAAATATCTTCTTTTACTAAAATCCGATTTGATGGTATCCATTGAATTTCATTATCACCATTTTTAAAAAACCATGGAGTGACCTTACCTGTGCTCGGTAATTCAAAGGCAATACATTGGTGATGGTTTAAGTCTTCCAAGATTTGAGGAACACCCATACGTTTTAAATATTCGGGTGAAGCAACAAGTTGAAGAGGGGCAAGCTCCAAAGGTCTGGCAATGAGAGTGCTACTAGGAAGCTGACCTTGACGAATAGCTAAATCAAATCCTTCCGCAATTAAATCGACGTTTCGATTAGAAATACTGACTTCTATTTGAATATCTGGATATTGCAAAAGAAATTTTTGTAGTAATTCTGGAAGGCGATAGTGTCCATAGGTGGTGGGTACGCTTAATTTAATTTTGCCGGAAATTTGCAGTTGCTTACCTTGAATAGCACGCTCTGCATGGTCAATTAGCTGAAATGCATGTTGCATCTTTTCATAATAAAGTTGACCAGCTTCAGTCAGGCTCAAATGACGAGTTGTTCTTCTAAAAAACTGAATGCCAAGTTTTTTCTCTAGCCGCGTAATTGTTCTACTAATGACTGAAGGAGTTGTTGCTAAATAAATTGCAGCTGCACTAATAGAAAGCTTCTCAGCCACAATTAAAAACACTTCAATATCGGCAAGATGGTCAAATTGGCGAGACATTTTGTCCTCAAACGCAAAAAAGATTTGTGAAATGAGTTGTTTTTCTACCTCTGGGGTAAAAATAGAATATATCTATCCAAAATATAAATCCAGCAAATGGTTGGAATGAAGGTCGAATAATGAAGAAGTTAAATCAAATAATGTTTGCAATGATTGCAGCTTCGGCAGCATTAAGTGCAAATGCCGCTCATGTATTGGTTGTATTGTCTGATGAAGGACAGTTAGAGCTAAAGAATAAGCAGGTTTTTAAAACGGGTTTTTATCTTAATGAGTTGATGCAGCCTACAAAAATGCTTTTAGATGCAGGTCATACAGTAACTTTTGCTACTCCAAAAGGTAAAGCTCCAACATTAGATGAATCATCAAATAATGCGATGTATTTTAACCAAGATGAAAAAGCATTAAAGCAATATGCTGGTTTATTGCATGATCTAAAATTAACATCTGCTCAAGATTCTCCAGTTGTGAGCCTATCTCGTATTGAGCAAATTGGCGTAGACCAGTTCGATGCTATTTATATTCCAGGTGGGCATGCGCCTATGCAAGATCTATTAAAAGATAAACAACTTGGAAAAGTACTTACTGCTTTCCATAAAGCTGGTAAACCTACTGCGTTGGTCTGTCATGGTCCAATTGCATTAATGTCTACTTTACCTAATGCTTCGGAAGCTATTAATCAACTTGAACAAGGCAAGCCAGTAAAAACCGGTTCATGGATATATAAAAATTATCGAATGACGGTGATTAGTAATCAGGAAGAAGAACAGGCTAAAGCTTTATTAAAAGGAGGAGAAATGAAGTTTTATCCTCAAACTGCATTACAGTCACTTGGAGGTAAGTATCAAAGTAATACCACTGCATGGACTCCAAACGTAGTAGTGGACCGTGAACTTATTACAGGGCAAAATCCAGCGTCGGCTATTTTGGTGGGCAAAACATTATTAGAAAAATTAAAATAACTAGGCTGAGCAAAGAGGTTTTTAAACAAAGCCTCTATTGTCCTATAGAGTAAAAAAGATGACTTATTATTTTCTACAGAACAGCCAAATTATAGGCAAGTAAATAAATCTTATTCGAAATCATTATATTTATACGCCTCTAGTTATTGGGAAAGTTGATGAATTGGCTGATTATATATGTCATTTAAGCAGCATAATCTGTAAACTATGCGCTATTTTTACGATTTTGCTTATCTTCTATACTTACATAGCGTTCGATAAGCTTTTTGGACTTTTGAGATATTTCCTCTTATGAAAGCGTCACTCCGTTTACGACTTGATCAACTCTGTGATCGACATGAAGAACTTACTGCATTGCTTGCAGATGCTGAAGTGATCTCCGATAACAAACGTTTCCGTAAATTGTCTCGTGAACATAGTGATTTATCTGAAATTACCGAAGTTTGGGGCAAATACCGTCAAGCAGAAGAAGATATTGAAACTGCTGAAATGATGAAGTCGGACCCAGACTTTAAAGATATGGCAGAAGAAGAAATTCAAGCGAATAAAGCATTGCTTGAAGAACTAGAAAGCCAGCTCAATATCTTGATGATTCCAAAAGATCCAAATGACTCTAATGCGGCTTATTTAGAAATCCGTGCTGGAACAGGTGGTGATGAGGCTGCAATTTTCTCTGGTGATTTGTTCCGTATGTACAGCAAATATGCCGAGACACAAGGTTGGCGTATTGAAGTCCTTTCTGAAAATGAAGGCGAACATGGTGGCTTTAAAGAAGTCATTTGCCGTGTAGATGGTGATGGCGTGTATGGCCGCTTGAAGTTTGAAAGTGGTGCGCATCGTGTGCAACGTGTTCCAGCGACTGAGTCACAAGGTCGTGTACATACTTCAGCTTGTACAGTTGCGATCTTGCCTGAAATTGATGTTGATACCAACGTTGAAATTAATCCGGCAGATTTACGTATCGATACTTACCGTGCATCAGGTGCGGGTGGTCAGCACATTAACAAAACCGATTCAGCGGTGCGTATTACTCACATTCCAACCGGTACAGTAGTTGAGTGTCAAGAAGAGCGTTCACAGCATAAAAACAAAGCTAAGGCGATGGCATTGTTAGTATCGCGTTTAGAAAATGCTAAACGTGCAGCAGCAGATGCAGCAACTTCAGAAATGCGCCGTGATTTGGTTGGTTCTGGTGACCGTTCTGAACGTATCCGTACTTATAACTACCCACAAGGTCGTATGACGGACCATCGTATTAACCTAACTTTATATAAGTTAGACGCGATTATGGAAGGTGATTTAACTGAATTGCTCGATAGCTTACATCGTGAATATCAGGCAGATCAGCTTGCGATGCTTGCACAGGAAAATGGCGGCTAATGAATATTGCTCAAGCGCTTGCAATTCGTGGTGAGTCTGACAGTTATGAACGGCAAGAAAATGCTTGGTTACTTGAGCATTTTCTAAAAATCAATTCGCTTGAATTAAAGTTTAGACTTGAGCAAGAGTTAACTGCCCAACAAGAGCAAGATTACTTGACTGGTCTAGAACGTATCCAAAATGGTGAGCCTTTAGCTTATGTGACGGGTTCACAGCCATTTTGGACACTCGATTTAAAAGTAACGTCTGATACTTTAGTGCCACGACCTGATACTGAAATTCTAGTTGAAACCGTTTTAAATCTAAATTTGCCAAATACTGCAAATATTGTTGATTTGGGAACGGGAACAGGTGCAATTGCGCTTGCATTAGCAAGTGAACGTCCAGATTGGCAAGTCACGGCAACTGATATTTATGCGCCTACTTTAGAAGTCGCAAAAATAAATGCACAAGTTCATAATTTGCAACGTGTGAAATTTGCCTGCGGCGCTTGGTTTGACGCACTTGAACCACAAAAGTTTGATTTAATTGTTTCTAATCCGCCGTACATTGACCCTGACGATGAACACATGCAAGCTTTGGCTACAGAACCACGCCGTGCATTGGTTGCAGATCATCAGGGACTGGCTGATATTGAAATTATTATTGCTCAAGGCAAAAACTGGTTAAAACTGCAAGGCTGGATTGCACTAGAGCATGGTTATGATCAGGGACAAGCTGTTCGAGATATTTTCACAGAGCATGGTTTTAGCCAAATTAAAACCATTCAAGACTATGGCCAAAATGATCGAGTCACTTTGGCATGCTGGATTTAAAATTACTTTTGTAGTGTATCCCGCCAACGTAATAACCAGTTTTCAATAAGTTTCATTAAGGTATCGGTTATTTTACCCAATAGGGCTAATAAAATAATTGCAATGATAACAATATCTGGTCGAGACGTTTCTCGGCCATCACTGAGTAAATAGCCAATCCCTTGAGTAGCTGCAATCAGTTCAGCTGCAATCATGAACATCCAAGATAAGCTTAAGCTGTTGCGTAAACCGGTTAAAATGCCCGGAGAGGCTGCTGGTAAAATAATAGATATAATCCGCTGAAAAGCATTAAGCCGATAAACTTTTCCAACTTCAATGAGCTTTCTATCTACATTATGGATTGCTGCAACTGTATTGGTATAGGTTGGAAAAAATGCTCCAATTGCAATCAATGTAATTTTTGAACCTTCGTCAATTCCTAACCAAAGTAATAACAATGGAATCCACGCAAGACTCGGGATCGACTTAATTGCTGAAAAGGTCGGTTCTAAATAAGCTTCTGCTTCTTTACTTAATCCCACCCAAATCGCAAAAATTAAACCTAAACCACTCCCTATAATAAAACCCAATAGAACACGCCACGTACTAATATAAATATGGGAAAATAGGTCGCTATGAGCTAAATCTAAAAAAGATTGCCATAAACTAGTCGGTGCAGGGAGTAGATAAGCATCGATATAGCCATTTTTGACTAAAAACTCACAAGCCGCTAAAAAGATGAGGGGAATGAGTAGCGCTTTAAACCACCGTGTAAATTTGTTGTTTAAATGCTTTTTCTGCGATTTTAAAGCCTGCTGAGCTAAGAAATGATTTAGCTCAGCTTTGTTAAGTGAATCACTCATATACTATTTCACGACTTTTTGAGCAAAACGTGGGTCTAACAACTGATCAACCACTTGATTGACGTTGGTACCTTTTCTAACCAAATCTTCTTCAGTCAAAATTTTCCCAGAACGTTTTAGCGCTTGTGCTTGAGTTGCTGATGGAATGCTTTGTTCGAAGTTAGTTCGGCTCAGTTGTAGTTTAGCCACAGGTAGAGGGAGTTTTGATTCTTGAGCTAAAAGTGCTGCCACTTTATCTGGATTGGCTTTTGCCCATTTTCGGGCTTGTTCGTAGGCTTTAATAACGGCTTCTACCGCTTCAGGGCTTTGCTTTGCAAAATCTTCTTTAACGCTCAGTACACTATAGCTATTAAACCCAACATTACGATAAAGCAATTTGGCACCCGATTGAATTTGAGCAGAAGCCATTAATGGATCAAGTCCAGCCCAAGCATCTACTTGGCTACGCTCTAATGCAGTCTTGCCGTCTGGATGTTGTAGATGAACCAGTTGTACATCACGTTTACTCAAACCGACTGTATCTAGTGCTTGTAGTGTAAATAAGAAAGGATCGGTTCCTTTGGTAGCTGCAATTTTTTTACCTTTTAAATCTTTTAGGCTTTTAATTGGTGAATTTTTTGCGATAACAAGCGCGGTCCATTCCGGTTGGCTTTGTACATACACAGTTTTAATTGGACTACCATTCGCTCGACTTAATACAGCAGCCAATCCAGCGGTAGAAGCAAAATCGATGCTATTACTGTTGAGATATTCTAATGAGCGGTTACTACCTTGACTGAAAACCCATTTAATTTGAGTATTTGGTAGAGCTTTCTCGAGAAGTTTTTGATCTTTAACGACTAAACTAGTTGGTGCATAGTAAGCATAATCAAGCTTAAGCGTAGTCGGAATTGCTGCAAAAGCAGATGAAGCAAATACAAACCCCAATGTTGATGCCAACAAAGTCTTTGGTAGAGAAAATTTTGATTTTAAAGACATGATAAAAATAAAACCGAAATGAAATAGGAGATCATCCTTTCACGTGTTTAGAGGCTTATAAACTTAGTTATTTTGATTTATAAATCAGTTTGAAAGATAAAAGTTTAAATAAAATGATAAATCACTGTTTTTATGACCATTATTAAATTTTAAATAATGCGTTTATCTGAAATATTGAATTTAAAAGACATAAATATCATAAGCTTAAACCCTAATACCTTACGCTTCATTGAGTGTGGATTTTATTACTTGTGTGCAGTTAAATTATCTCGATACGCACCTGGGCTGACACCTGTCCATTTTTTAAAAGCACGGTGAAATGCACTTGGGTCATGGAAGCTTAAATCTTCACTAATATCTTGAATTGAGTCATTCGTTTTGCTTAAGCGTTGAACAGCAATATCACAGCGGATTTCATTTTTAATTTGTTGATAGCTTACACCTTCATGTTTCAGTCTACGTTGAACGGTGGCTTCTGAAATATTGAGTTGGTGAGCTACATCTTTAAGTTCGGGCCATTGTGCAGGGTGGAGTTTCAATAAATGGCGACGAATAAGTACACTCAGGGCATTTTCATTTTTAAAGCGAACTAAAAGATTTTGCGGAGTTTGCTCTAAAAAATCATAAAGCGCTTTTTTATCTTTTTTAATTTTAATATCTAAATAGTGGGCATCGAACTCAACTCGATTTACTTCAGCATTAAATTGAATATCTTCACCAAAACGAACTAAATAGTCCTGAATATCGTTCGGTTTAGGACAACGTACCATAATAGTATTTAAACCAATTCGCTGGTCTACCAACCAACACATAAGTCCGTGTACTAATATTAAAAAGGTTGCGTAGGTAAACATGCGTTTAGGTTGTGTACGATCATGAATCACTAAATAAGCTTTGTCTTGCTCTCGAATGAGTTCTCCATGCATGTCATCTAGAACAAAGTTAAAAAACTTCAAAATATCGTAGAGTGCTTTTTCTAAAGTTTCAGCCGTACTGACGAGTTTAGTCAGTAATTTATAGCTTCCACGACGCATGGGGTGGCTATCCATCCCAAAAAACTCATCGTTCATGGCATTGGCAAGCTCTATCCACAATTGGGCATAGGTTGTAACAGGCACACGTGCCTTTGGCGACATCAGTAATTCAGCGGGGATGCCTGCTTTATTTAGAATTATTTGTGTATTTAGGCCTTTGGCATAAGCCGCACTCAGTGCTTCATGTACTAGTGCAATCGAAATTGTGCCTTTACTTAAAGAAGATTGGACAACCATGTCAAAGACTCATATTTTCTTCATATATTTCAAGTGAAATACTGCATATTTAAAATTTGGATTGATCAAAAGCTGCAAACATTTTGAGGCTTTTTGAAATTGTATCGGAAAACAACAACTTTTACTCTCACTACTAAGTTTAAAGAACATTTCTATAGGACATTACACAATGAAAATTCAAGGGAAACATTTCGTAATTACAGGTGGTGGGTCTGGTTTAGGTGCTGCAACAGCTGAGTATTTAGTCCAGCAAGGTGCTTCAGTTACCTTGGTAGACATGAATACAGAAGCAGGCGAGCAACAAGCAAAACAGTTGGGGCCAAAAGCTGACTTTGTAAAACTTGATGTGACCGATGAAGCTGCTGCTGAACAGTTCTTTAAAGATGTGTTGACAAAACATGGTCATTTGCATGGTTTGGTGAACTGTGCCGGTATTGGCCCTTCTGCGAAAGTGGTTGGCCGTGAGGGCGTTCATGACTTGGGATTATTTGCAAAGACTTTAAATATTAATGTTACAGGTACATTTAACATGCTGCGTTTTGCAGCAGATGCAATGAGTAAAAACACGGTTGAAGAAGGTGAAGAAGATCGTGGTGTAATTGTTAACACTGCTTCTGTTGCCGCATTTGATGGTCAAATTGGTCAGGCTGCGTATTCTGCATCAAAAGGCGCTATTGTTGCGATGACATTGCCGATTGCTCGTGAGCTTGCGCGACATGCTATTCGTATTATGACCATTGCACCGGGAATTATGGAAACCCCAATGCTTAAGGGTATGCCACAAAATGTACAAGATGCTTTGGGGCAAATGGTGCCGTACCCATCTCGTTTAGGAAAACCAGAAGAGTTTGCTCGTTTGGTGGCACATATTGCTGAAAACTCTTACTTAAATGGTGAAGTCATCCGTCTAGATGGTGCAATTCGTATGGCAGCAAAATAATAAAAATAAGGATGCTGAAATGATCTTAAATGCTGAACAAAGTATGGTTCAGGAGATGATGCGTAACTATGCGCAAAATCAGTTAAAGCCAACTGCTGCACATCGCGATAAAACTCATGAATTTCCAGCTCAGGAACTCAAAGATTTAGGTGCACTAGGCGCTATGGGGATGACCGTGCCCGATGAATGGGGCGGTGCCGGAATGGACTATGTATCTTTGGTACTCGCAATTGAGGAAATTGCCGCAGGCGATGGTGCTATTTCGACAATTGTAAGCGTACAAAACTCTTTGATTTGCGGTATTACACTGGCATACGGTTCAGAGCAGCAAAAACAAACCTATTTGCCAAAATTTGCCTCTGGCGAATGGCTAGGATGCTTTTGTTTAACTGAGCCACATGTCGGTTCCGATGCGAGCGCGATTTTATGTAAAGCCGAGCGAGATGGCGACCATTGGGTGCTTAATGGCGTAAAACAATTTATCACCAGTGGTAAAAATGCCCAAGTGGCTTTGGTGTTCGCGGTCACAGATAAACAAGCTGGTAAAAAAGGTATTTCGTGCTTTCTTGTACCCACCAATACACAAGGTTACTTGGTGACTCGTATTGAAGACAAAATGGGTCAACATGCTTCAGATACAGCGACCATTACTTTTGAGGACTGCCGAATTCCTTTAGAAAATTTGGTGGGGCAAGAGGGTGAAGGTTATAAAATTGCATTATCTAATTTGGCAGCTGGACGTATTGGTATTGCAGCTCAATCGGTAGGTATGGCAAGAGCGGCTTTTGATGCAGCGGTGCAATATGCAAATGAGCGTAAAGCTTTTGGAGTCGAATTAGTTCAGCATCAGGCGGTTGGTTTCCGTTTAGCCGATATGGCGACCCAGATTGAAGCGGCACATCAGTTGGTTTTGCATGCTGCAACTTTAAAAGATGCTGGGCTGCCTTGTTTAAAAGAAGCCTCAATGGCAAAGCTATTTGCGTCTACTATGGCTGAGCGAGTATGTTCGGATGCAATCCAGATTCATGGTGGTTATGGCTACGTGAGTGATTTCCCTGTAGAGAGAATTTATCGTGATGTTCGTGTAAGCCAGATTTATGAAGGTGCTTCTGATATTCAACGCTTGGTGATTGCTCGTGAAGTGGCTCAAGTTTAAATATTAGATTTTTAAAAAATGTTGTTGACTGCAAAAAACCGCAATTGTTATGCGGTTTTTTGCAATTAAATGAAACTCACTTTTTAAGGATTAAATTTGAGCTTTGACTTCCTCACCAATCAAATAAAAAGTTCCGCCTGCAATATAGTGCAGGCTGCGAAGTTCTTTTGGCGCATCTTGAAAATGCCAGTGCCCATCTCTAAAAACGCGGCTATCTGCCCATGCACCTACAACAGAACCAATAAATAAATCATGAGCTGACTGATTATGTGGTTCTGGAATAAGTTTACAGACAAGCCATGCAATGCAACCTGATACAAGCGGGCTGGTAAGGCCTTCTTGATAGAATAGCTCAACACCGCAATGCTCAAGTTTTTCTGGATCATCCAACTTACTAATGGTTCCAAGTTGATGAGTCAGATCGAGCTGTGCATAGCAGGGAACTTGTAGTGTGAAATAGCCACTTTGCTCAACGAGTTGTCGGGTTTTAGTGCTTTTGTCGAGAACTACGGACACTTTAGCTGGTTTGAACTCTAAGGCACATGCCCAAGCGGCAGCCATCACATTGCGGTCATCACCATGTTGTGCAGAAACAAGCACAGTTGGGCCATGATTTAATAAACGATAAGCTTTTTCTAACTCTACAGGTGCAATATATGATTGCGTCATATTTAGCCTAAGTAATAAAGAAAATAGATATTTCTATTGTTGCAGAAAGCTTGATAGATGCAATGTTGATAAATAAGCTTTATTAGAATAAAAAAGTTGTTTCTATTTTATAGCTTTCATAATAACGAACTTAATCATAAAATCATTTCGCTTCTAAGTGAAAGGATTAACGTGTGACCGAGCTTCAAGATATCGATTTTGTAGAGTTAAGTGATGAAGAAATGCATCTCTATAGCCGTCAGATTTTACTTGATGGATGGGATATTGAAGCTCAGGAAAAACTCAAACTTGCTAATGTGCTGATTGTAGGTGCTGGTGGAATAGGCTGTAGCAGTGCAGAGCTACTTGCGCGAGCAGGAGTTGGGAAAATTACACTGATTGATGCAGATACGATCGAGATAAGTAATTTACAGCGTCAAATTGCATTTGGTCATGAAGATATTGGACGTTATAAAGCTGAAGTTTTAGCTAAACGTTTACAGAAAATTAACCCTTATATCTGTGTTGAATACTATAACGAACGGTTAGACGAACATAACATTGATAGACTTGTTGAACACCAAGATGTGGTTTTAGATGGCTGTGATAATTTTACAACTCGCTATTTGGTAAACGCAGCTTGTAAGAAACATCAGGTCGCATTAATTAGCGCTTCAGCAATTGGTTTTCAGGCGCAAATGTTCATGGTTGAAGGAGATTCAGCTTGTTATGAATGTCTTTTTCCGAAAGAACAGCATAGCAATGAAGGGCTGCGCTGTGCAGAGTCAGGGGTACTTGCAACTACTCCTGTAATGATAGCGTCATTACAAGCACATCACACTTTGCTGTATTTAGGTTTAAATCGTGTACCTTTAAAGCAGAAACTATTATTGTGGGATGGTTTAAATATGACACAACGTATTGTTAGTTTTGATAAAGATGTAAATTGCCCACTTTGTCAGGCAAGCTAATCAGTAAATTAAACAAAATTTGCTACACTCAACCTGAATGATTTGGTTTTGAAGAAATATGAAAAAAAATATTTTGTTTGATGGGCTACGTTCAGTCGCCCGCATTGGTGAAACAGCAGTGGTTGCCGCCAAAGCTGGAATTAAATACGCAACTGAAAAACCAAGTAATGCCAAACTCATGCGAGAGACTTTTGAGTCCCTTGGCTCAACTTATATTAAGCTTGGTCAGTTTATTGCGAGTACGCCATCGCTTTTCCCACGTGAATATGTAGAAGAATTTCAAGGTTGTTTAGACCAGACACCAACACTACCATTTAGTTATATTCAAGGTGTGCTTGCATCTGAATTTGAAGGGCGCGATTTAAGCCAGATTTTTAGCTATATCGATGAAAAGCCATTAGCTTCTGCGTCAATTGCTCAGGTTCATGCAGCTAAGCTGACCACAGGTGAAGATGTTGTTATTAAAGTACAAAAGCCTGGCGTCGAAACCATTTTATATACGGACTTAAGTGTGGTGCATTGGGCTGCCAAGCTGCTTGAACGTGCAGTACCAAAGATCAAATTCGCTGCTCTTTCTGAAATTGTAGATGAAATTAAAAGCCGTATGGTCCGTGAAGTCGATTTCATTGAAGAAGCACAAAACCTAGATGATTTTGTGGAATATCTTAATATTTCACAAAATAAAGCAGCGACAGCACCTAAAGTTTATCATCAGTTTTCTACCCGCCGTGTTTTGACTATGCAACGTCTATATGGTGTGTCTTTGACTGACTTTAGTGTCGTAAAACAATATGCTAAAGATCCATCGCAAGTACTGATTACTGCCATGAATACATGGTTTGGTAGTCTCATGTTGTGTAAGAGTTTCCATGCCGACTTACATGCTGGGAACCTAATGTTGCTTGAAGATGGACGTATTGGTTTTATTGATTTTGGTATCGTCGGTCAGTTAAAGCCTGAAGTCTGGACAGCATGTATTGCGTTTATGGATGCCTTACAAAAGACTGATTATCAGGCAATGGCTGAAAATATGTTGAAGATGGGTATGACCCATAACAAAATTGACGTTCAGGTGTTGGCTCAAGATCTAGAGCGTTTGTTTAATGGCGTATTAATGGCCGATCCGCAACAGATCTTGTCTTCAAATCCAGCCGATTTAAATGACATCATGATGGATATGGTAGGTGTAGGCGAGCGCCACGGGATTAAATTCCCACGTGATTTTGCTTTATTATTTAAGCAAATGCTTTATTTCGATCGTTTTATGCGCGTACTCGCACCATATACTGATATTTATGCAGACCAACGTTTGAAAATGGTTCAAAATATGGAACCTGCTTCGTTGTTAAAGCACTAAGGTCAGTTTAAATTTATGGATGCCATTATTATTGAAGGCTTGAAAGTTGAGACAGTGATTGGCTGTTTCAACTGGGAAAGACAAATCATTCAACCTTTAATGTTGGATTTAACCATCCATAATGATTTGAGCCGAGCAGCAGAGTCTGACAAACTTGAGGACACTCTCAACTACGCGCAGATTTGTGAGTTATCGGCTCAAACCATTCAACAAGCTAAACCTGAATTAATCGAGCATGCAGCACATCTGGTTTTACAATGTTTGTTTGAAACCTTTCCATCAATTGAAAAAATTACCATAACCATCCGTAAGCCAGCCATCATTGCAGAAGCAAATGCTGTAGGAATTCGTCTTGAACGCACCAGAAACAATTTTTGCGCTCGCCCTAGCGAGTAATTTAGACGCAGATCAGCACTTTACTTTTGCTTATACGCAATTGGCAACATTGGGGAAAGTGCAGTTTTCATCTGTTTATCAAATTCCATGCCGAGATGGTATTGGAGATGATTATTGGAATTCGGCATGTCTATTAAGAAGCACTTTATCGTGTGACCAAATTGAATCTTTTCTAAAGAAACTTGAGTCAGATTCGGGTCGTGTTCGTCCGTCGCATCATATTTCTTTAGATGTAGATTTGATTGCATGGGGAAGTGATCTGGACCATATGCAATTTAATTCTAAAAAATTACCTTTGGCGCTTGATGTAAAAATTCCTTTATATGAACTTTGGCCTTGTGAAACCTTAAAGGCTGACAGCATGCTTTATCCAGTCGTTAATTTTAAAGTTTAAAGGCTTTCAAACTAGATTTTACGCAAACTTTACGCGGTCTTTAATTTCCTCAATAGAGAATTTACGGGCATTTTATCGATACTGAAATTCACTAAATTAGTGTTATTTCAGGACAATAAAGATGCTTATAAATTCTCAAATGCGCATCTTGCATCAGTCTGGCATTGTCTTATGCGGACTTAAAACAAATGATATTTCTCCATCTCTCCTTATTTCCAGTTTGGCAAATCAAGCCAAGGGGTATAGAGGAGAATAGCTATGTTAGAACTTATACTTGTTTTATTTATTGCTATTTTTCTAGCATGGTGCCTCAGTAAATATCTATCCAAAGTGATGGCAAATCAGCCGATGTGGGGTGATGGATTATTTCGTTGGATTGAAAATCCTGTATACCGCTTGTTAGGTGTATCTCCACAACAACAAATGAACTGGAAACAATATTCTTTAGCATTTGTTGTGAGCTGTATTTTTCTTGCTGTGGCTATTCTTGCTATTTTTATGACGCAAGCATGGCTACCATTAAACCCAAATCATGCACCAAATATGAGTTGGGATTTAGCACTACACACTGTTATTTCATTTTTAACAAACACCAACCAACAGCATTATTCTGGTCAGGCTCAGTTATCTTATTTGTCGCAAATGACAGGTATTGTAGGTTTGCAAGTCATTACTCCAATGATGGGGCTGGCTTTGGTTGTTGCGACATTAAGAGCTTTCCTTTATCAGCGTCCAAGCCATATTACGGCCGATGTTGCTGAGCAGCCAGATCAAATTTTAATTGGTAACTATTGGGCAGATGTAATTCGCCCTACAGTCCGATTCTTGCTTCCACTCTGTTTTGTCTGGTCATTGTTGCTTAACAGCCAAGGCGTGCCAGCAACTTTCCAAGGTGGGCCAGAAGTACAACTTATTGATAAAGCCAATACAGTACAAACCCAAAAAATTCCTTTAGGGCCAGTTGCGCCAATGGTAGCGATCAAGCAATTGGGTAGTAATGGTGGCGGTTGGTATGGTCCAAATAGTTCTGTGCCTTTAGAAAATCCAACACCATTTTCTAATTTACTAGAAATGATTGCGATCTTACTTATTCCAATCACAGTCATTTTTATGGTCGGGCATTTTACTCAGCGTAAAAAGTTTGCTTACTTTGTCTTTGGTAGCATGCTTTTCATGTCGATTATTTCAGGTGCAGCGGCTGTCTGGTCTGAAAGTATGTCATCGACAGCATCTCAATTTGCCGTAATGGAAGGTAAAGAACAACGTTTTGGACCAGCAGCATCAGCAGTTTGGGCAGCGCTTACTACACAGGTAAATAACGGCTCGGTCAATATGATGCATGATTCTTCTGCGCCGCTTACTGGTTTAGTCGAACTCATCAACATGTTGATTAATGCGATTTGGGGTGGTGTGGGCTGTGGTCTGCAACAGTTTATGATTTATCTATTACTTGCCGTATTTATTGCAGGTTTAATGACAGGCCGTACCCCTGAATTGTTCGGGCGCAAGATTGAAGCAGCAGAAATTAAGTTGCTCGCGATTATTATTTTGATTCAACCTTTAGTCATTCTTGCATTTACCGCATTAAGCCTCAGCGTTCCAGGCATATCTGGAATTAGTAATCCAGGACCACATGGTATTAGCCAAGTGTTCTACGAATATGTTTCTGCATTTGCAAACAATGGTTCAGGTTTCGAAGGTCTTGGAGACAACACTGTATGGTGGAATGTTACTTGTAGTATTGCTCTACTGTTAGGACGCTTCCCGACATTAATTTTGCCATTAATGATTGCAACACGTTTAGCAGCAAAAAGAAAAGCACCCGAAACAGCAGGTAGTCTTCAGGTTGAAACTCCAACCTTTGCTTTAACGCTGATTACGATTGTTGTGTTGCTTACCTTATTACAATTTATGCCAGTTCTTGTCCTTGGGCCTATTGCCGATCAACTTTTGTTGGTTAAAGGCTAAGGAGGCGAGTGAAAATGAATACACAAACTCATGTAAATAGCCATAAACAAACCATGGCAGTGCCAAATTTTGAAGTTTGGAAAAATGCATTTGTGAAACTGCTACCGCAGCATGCAATTAAAAACCCTGTGATGGCAATTGTATGGCTTGGAACAGTGGTTACTGCAATTAGTACAGTCTTGGGTTACACCACGCTATTATTTGGTTTCGTGGTTACAGCAATTCTGTTTATTACGATTTTATTTGCTAACTATGCCGAAGCAGTTGCAGAAGCTAGAGGCCGTGGGCAGGCATCTTCACTACGTGCAGCAAGAGAAAATTTAACAGCTCGAAGACTCAACTCTTTGACAGACCGTCAAGCGACTCAAGTTGCAGCGTCTGAACTTCATTTAAATGATTTTATTGAAGTACATGCAGGTGAGCTTGTTCCAGCCGACGGTGAGATTGTAGAAGGCTTTGCCACTATTAATGAATCAGCTGTTACAGGTGAGTCAGCACCTGTGCTACGTGAAGCTGGAACAGACCGTTCAGGCGTTATTGGTGGAACTAAAGTACTTACGGATCGTATTGTTGTGCAAGTAACTGCTGAATCTGGTCAAAGTTTCTTAGACCGCATGATTGCTTTGGTCGAAGGCTCAAATCGCCAGAAAACTCCGAATGAGATTGCGCTTGGCTTCTTGTTAATGGTAATGACAATCACGTTTTTAATTGTCGTGATTAGCTTGCCATTTATTGCCAAGTATTTGCATATTGAACTTGATCCAGTCGTGCTCGTGGCGTTATTGGTCTGCTTGATTCCTACAACCATTGGTGGCTTGTTACCTGCGATTGGGATTGCGGGTATGAACCGTGCACTTAAAGCCAATGTTTTGGCGAAATCGGGGAAAGCTGTCGAAGTTGCGGGTGACATTGATGTGCTTTTACTCGATAAAACAGGAACCATTACTTATGGTGACCGTCAAGCGACCTCTTTTTATCCTTTAACTTCGGTAACCGAGTCTGAGTTGAGAGCTGCTGCTTGGGTAAGTTCACTTGCCGACCCAACACCAGAAGGGAAATCGATTGTTAAGTTAGCAAAAGAGCAAGGGCTAAAACAGCAAGAACCTGAGCAAGCCGAATTTATCTCTTTTAATGCTTCTACCCGAATTTCTGGTGTGAATTTACCGAATGGTGACCAAATTCGTAAAGGTGCATTAGATGCAATCTTGAAATTTGTAGATGAGGATTATTCTCAAGATTTAGAATTAAAAGCGCGTGTTGAACAAGTTGCAAAAAAAGGAGCAACACCTTTAGTCGTCGCTAATCAACATCATGTGTTGGGTGTGATTGAACTCTCAGATGTGATTAAACACGGTATTAAAGAACGTTTTGCTCGTTTAAGAGAAATGGGTATTAAAACTGTCATGGTTACAGGTGATAACCCATTAACTGCGGCCGCGATTGCTGCTGAAGCTGGTGTAGATGATTATATTGCCGAAGCAAAACCAGAAGACAAATTAGCTTGTATTCGCACCGAACAACAACAAGGTCGTTTAGTTGCAATGGTCGGTGACGGAACCAACGATGCACCAGCATTAGCTCAAGCCGATATTGGCTTAGCCATGAATTCAGGTACACAAGCTGCAAAAGAAGCTGGCAATATGGTCGATTTAGACTCAGACCCAACCAAACTACTTGCTGTGGTCGAGATTGGGAAACAGCAGCTGATTACCCGTGGCGCTTTAACAACATTTTCGTTGGCAAACGACGTCTCTAAATACTTTGCCATTTTGCCTGCATTGTTCGCTGCTGCGATTCCACAAATGCAAGTATTGAATGTAATGCACTTGGCAAGTCCAAACAGCGCGATTTTATCTGCATTAATTTTTAACGCGATTATTATTCCGCTATTAATTCCAATCGCACTCCGAGGCGTCAAATTTAAACCTTCAACGGCAACTCAGTTATTACGTCGAAATATGTTGATTTATGGGGTGGGCGGTGTGGTTCTGCCATTCCTTGCCATTAAAGCAATTGATGTAGTGATTGTTCAATTATTTGGTTTGTAATCTGGAGTTTGAAATGAAAACTTATGTACAAAATTCAGAAGCAAATTTGGGTCAGACCTTAAGAGCATCTTTGGGATTATTAATTTTTACCTTAGTTGGCTGTGGCGCTGCTTATAGTGCTATCGCTACAGGTGCGGGACAGGTGTTATTTAACAATCAAGCGAATGGTAGTTTGATTGAAATAGATCATAGAGTTTTAGGGTCAAAATTAGTTGCTCAGCCATTTGTTGGAGAGGCTTATTTTCATCCGCGTCCTTCAGCAATTGCTTATGACCCGATGGCGATGGCAGGTACAAACTTAGCGCGTACTAATCCTGAACTACAGCAACAAATTGATGCTCAGATTCTTGCTGTGAAAAAACAAGATCACACGGGCAATACACCTATACCAAGTGATTTGGTGACTAAATCTGGTAGTGGTATTGATCCGCATATTAGTCCTGAATCTGCTCAGTTACAGGTTGCTCGAGTGGCTCAAGCTCGTCATTTAGATCCTAAGGTTGTGGAAGAGCTTTTGCAAAAGTATGTTGAACCGAAGCAGTTTGGTGTACTAGGGCAAGCTCGTGTTAATGTATTACAGCTCAATATTGCTTTAGATCAATTACAATCTACACATTAACTTAAAAATAAAGTTGTTAGTTTACCGGATGATATCAAGTGCAAAGCAATCGCGAAAATCAGGCTGAGGCCTTATTAAATCATGTCAACAGATATCAAGCCGGTCGACTAACGGTCTTTCTTGGTGCGGCACCTGGTGTAGGAAAAACTTATGCCATGCTCGCCCGCGCCAAAGAATTATTTCAACAGGGCACAGATGTTGTTGTTGGTATTGTTGAAACCCATGGAAGAATCGAAACTCTAAAAATTTTGGAAGGGTTGCCTCAGATTGCTAGAAAAGAAATGCAATATCAGGGGCATATTTTAGAAGAAATGGACTTGGATGCTATTTTACTCAGGCATCCGCAAATCGTTTTGGTTGATGAATTGGCTCATCGCAACGTTCCAAATAGTCGTCATGAACGACGGTGGCAAGATGTTAATGAGTTGCTAGACGCAGGTATTGATGTATTTACCACTATAAATATTCAACATTTAGAAAGCCTGAATGATGTGGTCTACCAAATTACGGGCATTCGAGTAAATGAAACGGTGCCAGATCGGGTATTTGATCGTATTCGAGATATTCGCTTAATTGATTTACCCGTCAGTGAACTCATTGAAAGGCTCCATCAAGGAAAAGTCTATGTACCAGAGCAAGCAAATCTGGCATTACAAGGCTTTTTTAGCATTTCAAATTTAACGGCATTACGTGAACTGGCAATGCAATGCGTTGCTGAGCATGTCGATTCAGACTTAAAAGAGAGTTATGCCTCAAAGGGTTTGAAATCTATATCGTTGCAAAATGAATTGATGATTGCGATAGATGGGCAACGCTCTTCTGAATATTTAGTGCGAGCAGGCTGCCGCTTAGCAGAACGTAATGGGGCTACATGGACTGTAGTGAATGTTGCTAGAAGTTTGGACTTTGGTCAGAGCTCAGTGAGTTCTTATAAAAAAGAATATATTGAGATCGATCGTGCGTTTGAGTTAGCTCGGCAACTCGGTGGTCGAACAGAAGTCTTATATGGGCATCGAGTTGCGTCAGTGTTAATGGATGCGGCCGTTGACCGAGGAATTTCGAATCTAGTCATTGGTAAAAGTATTTCACCGTGGTGGTTAAAGTTATTTAAGAAAAATTTAGCTCAGCAATTATTAAATCAAGAAAACTCGATTGCTTTAACCATTTTGCACCCAGAACAGGGCACTAAAAAGATTAATCAGTTCGGAAAACCTTCATTTTTATCATTAAAAGAAAGCATTTTTGTTTTAGCTGTGACGTGCGGTAGTATTTTTCTAGCTCACTTCGCCGAAGTTCTATTTGGTATTGAAGACTTCTCTGTCATCTTTATTATTTCTGTTTTAATTGTTGCAACGAAAACCCGAATGTTAGCTGCAGTAGTGGCTGCTCTTATTTGTTTCTTAGCCTATAATTTTTTCTTTATTGCCCCGCGTTATACCTTTCAGATTTCAGCACACCAAGGGGTAGTCACCGTTGTTGCTTTTTTTGCAGCAGCTTTAATTGCTGGCCGTTTAGCTTCTCAGTTACGCCAGCAAGTTTTGTCTTTAAAAGCTGCCAATGCTTACACTACGGTAATGCAAGACTTGGCACGTAAGCTTTCTAGTGCAGTAAATCTTGAAGAAGTCATGCAAACAGGACGTATGACTTTAGAAACACAACTTCAAACTAAAGTGTGGATTTCTATTCGAGATAAGGTAATTTCATCTGATATTGAGCTAAATGATAAAGAAAAAGTAGCCGCAGAATGGTGTTTGAAACACAAGCAGCCGTGTGGGCGTTTTACCGATACTCTGAGTCAGTCAAACTGGTGGTTTTTACCTCTTTTAGAACAAAAAAATAGCCTAGGTATTGTGGGAATTTACTTTAAGGATGAAGTGGTTTCCTTAAATTTTGAGCAAAAAAAATTGACTGAAAGTGTAATTGAGTACATTGCACAGGCAGTACTTCGAACCCAATTGGTCAATGAGCTAGAACAAGTAAAAGTCACCAGTGAAACAGAGCGCTTACGTTCTGCTTTATTATCTTCGGTATCGCATGATTTACGCTCACCACTTGCTTCTATCATTGGGGCAGCAGACACACTTGCCAATTTTAAAGCTGATATGTCCGAACAAGACCAGCAAGATCTGCTTGAAACAATTCATTTAGAAGGTGAGCGCTTAGACCGTTATATTCAAAACTTGCTTGATATGACCCGTTTGGGGCACGAGGGTCTAACTTTAAAAAGAGACTGGATTGGCGTAGATGAATTAATTGGTTCGGCAACCCGCCGTTTAAAGCGTTATAAACCAGATACGCAAATATTAGTCCAGTTACCTGAGCAACCAATTAGTTTGTATGTTCACCCAGCACTGGTAGAGCAAGCTATTTTTAATGTTTTAGAAAATGCCGCAAACTTTTCACCTCCAGATGAACCAGTCATGATTCGTACTCATCTTGTGTCAGAAGATGAGGTGAAAATAGAAATTGAAGATAGAGGTGCTGGAATCCCCGAAGACGAAAGACATCGTATTTTCGATATGTTTTACACGATGGAACGAGGAGACCGTGGAAAGTTTGGTACTGGTTTAGGGCTTACAATCGTAAAAGCGATTATTGGTGCTCATATGGGTACAATAGAAGCATTTTCAGGGCGCCAAAATAAAGGTACTTTAATTCAAATCAGATTACCCATTCACCCAGTAAAAGAATAAGTTGTAAATTCATGATAAGTTCCGAAACCTCACCTGTAGAAACACGTATTGTGATTATTGATGATGAGCCTCAAATTCGTAAATTTCTAGACATTGCTTTAAGAACTCAAAAATATAAAACCACGCTCTGCGAAACGGGTTACAAAGGCCTAGAGGCTTTGGCAACCCAAGGGGCTGATTTGGTTATTTTAGACTTAGGCTTACCCGATTTAGATGGAAAAGAAGTGCTTCAAGAATTACGTAGCTGGTCGAACGTTCCCATTATTGTGTTATCTGTACGTGCTGATGAATATGAAAAAGTTGCCTTGCTAGACGCAGGCGCAAATGACTACATGACCAAGCCTTTTAGTGTGCAAGAGCTTTTGGCGCGCATACGTGTCATTCTAAGAAATCAACCAATCCAGCAAGAAGCACATGTGTATGACGATGGTTATCTTAAAGTCGATGTCATGCAACGTTTAGTTTGGATCGAGCAACAACCAATTACTTTAACTCGAAAAGAGTTTCAACTTTTGACACTATTAATGCGCTATCAAGGGCAGCTTTTAACACAGCCTCAGCTCTTAAAAGAGCTATGGGGACCCACCCATCAGGAAGATACGCACTATTTACGTATTTTAGTGGGCAAGTTACGCAGTAAACTGGGGGATAACGCGATTCAGCCACGTTATATTGCTACTGAACCAGGTGTTGGGTTACGTTTTTTAGCTAAACAGAAAAATCATTAATTAGATATAAAAAAAACCTTAGGGTATTTCTCCCTAAGGGTTTGCAAAGTGGTTTATAGTTTTTTTGCTCTTTTTATTTATATATCCCAATGTTGTTCTGCTTCAGTCATTTGACTGTAAATATTTTGATATTCAGCCTGTTTAACCGTGTACCAATGTTCTACAAAGTCTGCCCCTAAATACCCTTTTAAAATAAGACTTCCTTTAAATATTTTTAAGGCTTCCGGCTGATTGTTGGCTAATAAAATGTGCTCGTCTTGAAATTTTAAAAGATGTGCAGGTTTTGGCAGCGGTAACTTATGAGATAAGCCATAAGACACGCCAGCTAAAATAGTCGCTGCAACCAAATAGGGGTTACAGTCGGCTCCAGCAACCCGATATTCTAAGCGTTGATTTTGTACATCTGAGCATGGAATTCGGATTGCAACATTTCGGTTGTTAGTATCCCAATTGGCTTCTAATGGCACGTGATGACCAATTTTAAAACGTCTATAAGAATTAATATTAGGCGCTAAAATCGCCATAGATGCAGGCATTAACTCAATTAGGCCACTAATCGCGCTCAATAATTTGGCTGAAAGCTCATCTTTTTCTATTTCTGAACTAAATATATTTTTATGGTATTGATTAAGCATGCTCATATGAAAATGCATGCCACTACCAGCCTTTGCCAAGTTTGGTTTCGCCATGAAACAAGCGGTTAAGTCATGCTTTCTTGCGACTTGTTTTACAATTCTTTTTAAAGCATTAATTTGATCGCAGAGCTTTAAAATATCATGGCTGTGTTGAAGATTTAATTCGTATTGTCCAGGGGATGATTCCGCAACAATAGCGGTAATTTCAATAGATTGAAGTAGGGCTGCTTTCTCAACTTCATCTAGGACTTGCTGATAATTATTCGGTGCATCTATATCAAAACATTGGTTTTCTAAACATGTCTCGGATTGATGCTGAGGTGAGAAAAGGTAAAACTCTAGCTCGGCAGCCATGACAGGGAAATAATTATTAGCATGTAACTGATTTAATAATTTTTTTAATATATTACGTGGTTCATAGCGACAGTCTGAACCATCTTCTTCTTGCATTGATAGGTAAAGCTGAGCATTTAATTCTGGGGATAAGGCACTAGGTTGCAAGCTGCCTAAAATGGGCAGGCAAAGTCTATCTGGTTCACCAATATATTTTCCCAGGCCTGTTTCTTCAATCACTTTTCCATCAAGGCTCATTGCATAAACAGAAAGAGGAAAATAACATCCATTAGATAGATTTTTCAAACTCTTAACGTCAATACGTTTGCCACGAATATGCCCGTTTAAGTCATGTAGACAAATATCAATGTGCTGAGTGTGAGGATATAAACTTAAATATTCATCAACTTCTTTTAAAAAAAGCTCTGAGTTGAACGTATGAATTTGCGTTTGTGGAATAAAATCATCTGATATTTTAAATGCCTTAAAGTGAGAATTTTGTAAGTTTAAATTTGGGTAAATATGCGTACTCATTATAAAAAACCTTGGTGGTTATTTAGCTAAAATCCTAACGTAGCCTTTGAAGTTAATCTCGTAAAAAAAGAGTAAAATAATGAAAGGTTTTTTTATGGGGTTTATTGTTTTTATTTATTAATAATCAATCTCTTGAGTTTGATTTTTATAATCAATTTTTAAAGTAAAATTAGCGTATAAGAGCAGTCGGCGCATTATAAAATTCTACGGATTTCTCTTTTTAAAATTAAACAAAGCTAAAAATTTTAGCTTCTCATTTGGTGAGATGGTCAAACTGCTTTAAACTTAAATGCTTATCCAGTTAAACATTTATTTATAAATCTTGAATTGAGCAAGGCTTATATAGCACATGTACTGGAATTTTATTTTTTGCGTTTTTTAATTTTATTTTTGAGTTTTCTTAATATGAAAAATATCGGTTTAGCCATTTTAGCAATCAGCCTTTCAGGTTGTGCTGCAATGAGCGTAGAAGAATGCAAGACTGCGAATTGGTCATTAGTGGGTGAGAAAGATGGTTCAAAGGGGTCTTCGCCACGTTTAGATCAATATTACAAAGCGTGTGGAAAAGCCAATATTGTTCCAGATCAAAAGTCATATGAACGTGGGTATAAAGAGGGCTTAGGGTATTATTGCCAGCCATCAAATATTTTTTATAACGCTTTAGAGGGTAACGGCAATATTAATGTATGCCCAATCGAGCAGCGTAATCGTTTAAGACCTTATTATCGAGCAGCTTCCGATTACTACAATGCAAAAAATGAATATGACCGTTATGATGAAAAGTTTAAGCAATATTCTGATAGTGCTTATAACGAAAAATTAAAGCCAGAAGAGCGTGAGCGTTATCGTAAGCTTTTAAGAGAATTACAAATTGATCGTGACCGTATTAACAGAAACTATTGGAATTCAATTCGAGATATCGAACGTTTCAAATATGATCACGGCTTAAAATAATATTTTAAACAGGATTGATCTGAATGAGATCAATCCTTTGGTTTTTAAAGATAATAACTCGTTTTTGTCATTAACTTTGAAATAGCAGTCATCGTAATTTTTACTGCATACGGTAATTCAACACCGCCTGCTTCAAGTGCAGTATGACGGTGATGCAATTCATCTTCATTCATTTGCTCTAAAATTTTACGAGAACGTTCATCTTGAGCGGGTAACTGGTTTAAGTGATCTTGTAAATGCATGCTTACCTGACGCTCAGTTTCAGCAACAAAACCTAAGCTATATTTATCACCTGCAATACCAGCAAGGGCACCCATGCCATATGACAACCCGTACCAGATTGGGTTTAACAAACTTGTATGACTGTTTAATTCTTTTAAACGATCTTCACACCAAGCTAAATGATCTTGTTCTTCAATCGCTGCTTGTTGCATTTCTTGGCGTACATTTGGCAATTTCGCCGTTAATGCTTGCCCATGGTAAAGTGCTTGAGCACATACTTCTCCACTGTGGTTAACACGCATTAAACCTGCGACATGGCGAGCATCTTCTACACCAAGTTTTGTTTCTACTGTTTCAGCTGGATTTTGACGCTGTGCTGCTGTTGCACCTGGAACAAGACTACGCAATGCCTGATCAAATGAGTTAATAAGTTGATCAATTCCAGTATAGTGGCGCATAAATTAGTCCTCTAAAGAAAGGTGGGCTGTGGCAAGCATTGGTTTTAGTCTAGCGAGAAGCCAGATACTAAAGATTGCACTAAGTACAGCTGTAATAATAAATAGTATTTTAATATCAATTTTTAAAACACTTAAGATTAAGATTGAAAAAATTGCAGAAGAAACCATGAATACAGCATTTAAAATGTTATTCGCTGCAACAACACGTGCACGATGTGAACGTGGTGAATAAGCCTGCATCATGGCATATAGGGGAACAATATAAAAACCGCCACTAATACCCAATAAAGTCACAGCAATCATGACATGGTAGTAAACCCAGCCTTGGGTAAAAACGTCTTTTAAGGTAAGTAATGCTCCGGTTCTTTCTGGTACAAAAGCTAAACTGGCAGCAAGGTAGAGCGCAAAAACAGTAAGGCCAATTGCACCAATCGGCACCATTTTAATATTAATTTCTGAACCACCAATTTTACGGCAAAGAAGAGAACCCACACCAATACCGACTGAAAAGAAAGTCAGTAACAGGCTTACGACATTTTCTGATGCATGAAGGTTTTGCTGGGTAAGCTGCGGAATTTGAGTTAAATAAGTCGCGCCATAAAACCAGTACCATGAGTTGCCTAGCAAAATTGTGAATACTAGCGGTAAGCTTTTGGCATATTTAATGGTTTGAAAGCTTGTACGGATAAAATTCCAGTCAATCTTTAAGTCAGGTGCAGCAACTTTTTGCGGCAAAATGAAGCGACTAAATAAATAGCCTATGCAAGCAATAGCCACTACGGTGATACTAATCCACAATAAATTACCATCTGATGAGGCAATTACGGCACCACCTAAGATCATCCCGAACAAGATCGCCATGGATGTGCCGGATTGAAATAGCGCATTACCCGACATTAACTCGTTCGGTTTTAAGATTTCAGGCAAAATTGCGTATTTAATCGGGCCGAAGAATGTCGAATGTGTCCCCATCAAAAATAAAGCAAAAAGAAGTAGCCATAAGTTTCCTAATAGGAAACCCGCAGTACCAATGAGCATAATGATGATTTCTAAAATTTTAATACCACGGACGAGTTGAGATCGTTCGTATTTGTCGGCGATTTGTCCAGCTGTGGCTGAAAAAAAGAAATAGGGCAGAATAAACAAGAGGGCTGCCAAATTATTAAGAGTACTTACAGGAGCAGATTGTTGCTGAATCCATCCATAAGTAATCACCAATAATAAAGCTTGCTTAAAAACGTTATCATTTAATGCGCCAAAAAACTGGGTAAAAAACATCGGTACAAACCGACGTGAGGTCATCAGGTGCTCATCTTGTTTCATCATGTGCAAACTTCATTGTGTTTTATAAAAAAATGTGACCGAGTGTTAATTTGCATCGAAAACCATGTATGATATTTTTAACGCTTGATTAAATGAAAAATCAATGGTTTTGAGTGAGTTTTACACTCACATTGGTGCGTTTTATTAAAAAATAAGTCTAGAGTTTTCTATGCCTTCTAAAATTAAGTTTAAACAGTCAACTCTCTCACATTCTATGCATTTAATTTTAAAAATGCAGGGCATTCCTAAACTTATTTGTAGCAGCTTGTTGTTAAGCGTTTGCGTAACGCCAAGTTTTGCTCAAACTTCTGTTGAGAATAGTTCATCAACAACTTTAAACCAGACAGTATCTGATGAGTCAACTGAACAATCAGCTCAGGTTAATGAGCAATATACTGCTCCAGTTACAGATATCGCTACACTTGTAACCCAAGCTCAGCAGCAACAAGATAGCTTGGCTATATTGCAACAACAAGAACAATTTCCAAATCAAATTGATGAATTTAAGCCAATTACTCTTGATAACCTTGAAGATTTACCTGATATGCCTGTTGATCAGAACATGGCAAATGAAATTTATAGGGTAGCGGAAGAAGCAAAGAATGAAGCACAGAACTTTCAAAATGGGACTCAGAAACTCCCTGAAGTTACTGTAAGCGATGCAACTCAATCTGAATTAAATCAAATTAATCAGGCGCCTGTAAATATTGATCAGCTTATGCAAGAGATTAAGTCTGACAGTAAGATTGTAGTTGAAGCCAATGAGACTGGAAAAACACTGCCTGAATTGACACCAGAGGCCGAAGAACCACCTGAGCAAGCTGGTTTCTTTAAACGTATTTTAAATAAAGTACGTCCGCCGCGTGCAATTCCGATGGAACAAGTACCGCGTATTAGCGCAGAGGTAGAAGGCGCTTCAGATGTGTTAGCTAAAAATATTAAAGGTAAGCTTTCAACTTTTACTCAAGAATCTTTTGAAGACTTTAATGCTGCTTTACCTCAGCTTAGAACATTAAGTAATCAGGCTGCTCAAGCTGTTGGTTACTATAATGCTGAGTTCCGATTTGAAAAATTAAGTCCGAGTCGTGTGCGTGTCAGGGTGACACCAAATGAACCAGTACGAATTAATGAGCAAAATATTGAGTTTACAGGTCCAGGCGAAAAGCAGCCGCAATTTCAGGTTATTCGCTTAGTTCCTGATCAAGATGTTGGTGATATCTTTAATCACGGTTTATATGAAACCACTAAAACCCGTATTGTCGATGCAGCATCTGATAACGGTTATTTTGATGCTTATTGGCGATTGCATGATGTAAAAGTAAGTCAGCCAGAAAATAAGGCCGATATTAATTTACGCTACGAGACAGGTGAGCGTTATAAATTAGATAAGGTCGAGTTTCGTATGAGCGATCCTTCGAAACCTTTGCCATTAAATCAAAATATCTTAGAAAGTATGGCACCTTGGAAAGAAGGTGATGACTATGCTTTCTGGCGTGTAAATGTGCTCGCGAATAACCTAACCAACTCGCGTTATTTTAATTACACCTTGGTTGATAGCATTAAGCCAGATCCAATTGAAAAGCCACTTGAATTACCGCCAGATTTACAAGCTTTGGTCGATGAGCAAAATATTGATGTTGATGAGTCTAATTTACTTTCACCAGAACAACGACAACTTGCGAAAGCACGTCAATTAGCGACATCCAATAAAGAAGTTACGCAAAACGTAGTCGATGAAAAACAGTTTGCTGGAACACAAAATGCAAAACAGGCAGAGCCTCAAACTGCGATGTTGCAAAGCGCCGCAGCTCAGCATGATGAACAGGAAACTGAACAGGATCGTTTACAAGCTCAAGCACGTGAAACAAAAAGAATTCCAGTTATTGTGACTTTAAATGCTGATAAGCTAAATAGTTTGGAAACTGGTATTGGTTATGGAACCGATACGGGGGCGCGTTTACGTAGTCAATATCGCCGTTCTATCGTAAATAAATATGGCCATTCTTTTGATGCCAACTTAGAAGTTTCTGAAATTCGTCAATCGATTGATGGTCGATATAGTATTCCCTATAAACATCCGTTAAATGACTATTTTAATATCGTTGGCGGTTATGAACGTGAAACACGGGATGATATTGGTCCGGATGTAAGCCTGTTAACCGAATCTGCTGTTGTGGGCGGGGAGCGGGTAATCAAACGTCCATTAGGAAATTGGCAGCATACTATTGGTGTTCGTTATCGTTTAGATCGTTTGACCCAAAAAGGTAATGTTGATATTTCTGAATTACCAGATGCTTTTAAAACAGCTGCATCTGAGCAAGAAGCATTATTGTTTAGTTATGAAACATCTAAAACTTCAAGTAATACACGTTTAAACCCAACAAAAGCTTTTAAACAAACTTATAAATTAGAATTAGGCAGCGAGAGTTTACTGTCTGATGCCAATATGGCAATTGCGAGTGCAGGCTGGAGATTTATTTATTCTCTAGGTAAAAATGATGATCACCAATTTGTTGGAAGATCTGACCTTAGTTATATTTTTACAGATGACTTTGACAAAGTTCCATACAATCTTAGATTCTTTACGGGTGGTGACCAAACGATTCGTGGATTTGACTATAAAAGTCTTTCTCCAGAAGTAGATGGATATAAAATTGGGGGCCAAGCTTTAGCTGTAGGTTCTTTAGAATATAACTATCAGTTCAAAGATGGATGGCGAGCAGCTGTTTTCTCTGACTTTGGTAATGCTTACGATAAAGTTTTCAGTAATCCAGCAGCTTATAGTGTTGGGGTCGGAATTCGCTGGAAGTCTCCAATTGGGCCAATCCGTTTAGATGTCGCTTCGGGTATTTCAGATGAGAACCATCCGATTCGTTTACATTTCTTTATAGGCCCACAACTTTAAAAATAAAATTTTATTAGGTTTATTTTATGGCGGAAGTAGAACAGCAGCCCACTTCGGCACCAAGCTCTCCTAAGAAGAAGCGTCGCATTTTGCGTAGCTTCTTGCTGACGATATTGATCATATTGTTATTATTGGCTTCTTCGTTAGTCATCATGATGTCAACGGATCGCGGAAGCCGTTTTTTATTAGATCGGGTTTTAGAAGCTCAGAAAATAATTAAATATGAATACGAAGGCGGGAACTTATTGCGAGGCATTATTCTCAAAAATGTGTTGGTGCAATTAAAAGACGTTGATGTTTCATTAGATCGAGCTGATGTAGGTTTAGGATGGCGTTCTTTATTATTAGAAAAAGAAGTGCATTTAAGCCATGCAGATGTACGCAACTTACGTATTATTAATAAAACTCCGCCCTCTGGTAAACCCTTTGAATTTAAACCAATCAAGTTACCCTTTGTTTTACGCGTAGATGAAGGTGATGTTGATCATTTAGAAATTAAGTTGGCAACCTCAGATGTAAGTTTTCATGACGTTCATTTGCAGGATGCACTTTGGTCAGAGACCAAACTAGAATTTGAAAAATCCAGTATGGATATGGGCTATCTTTCAGTCCACAACGCCACAGGCGAAATGGACTTTAGTGGTAAATATCCATTAGATGCCACAGCAGATTTAAGAATCCCATCTTTAAAAAGTTTAAATATTCAGAATATTAAAGTCGTAGCTCGGGGAAGTTTAGATACTATAAAAGCTGGGGTTGCAACAACTACTCCTGATCTATTAACAGGTTGGGTTGTATTGCACCCTGTTCGTGATGAAGTTCCGATGCACGGTGAATTATTACTAAAAAACTATCACTTACCTTTATTACAAGAGCAGAAACTCTTTGCAAAAAATGGCGTGATCAAGTTTCAGGGTGATATTAAACAGCTTAATTTGGCACTTGATACAGATTTAAAAGGTGAGAATTTACCTGAAGGTCAATACAACGCTTTGATGAATACTGATCTAGTTCATCAGCTTAATATTACCGATTTCAACGGCCAAGTTATGAAAGGTGCCGTTAACCTTAAAGGTTTGGTGAATTGGAAAGATCATGTGACTTGGGATATTAAAGGCCGTTTAGATCGCATTAATCCTAAAGACAAAGCAATTCCTCAGGTAGTTCAAGACTTTTTACCGCCAAGTTTAGATGCTGCTGTTGCCTCAACTGGGTCTTTGGAAAAAGGTACAGAAGTATTTGCTAATATTGACTTTGACCGTTATGAGTCGTGGAAACTCAAACTTAATCAGGCGCCAGAAAAGAATAATAAACCTCAACCGATGCTTATGAATGTAGCTTGGGCAAATATAGACCGTGCAATGCCTTATATTGGATGGTTAAGTAGTGATAATGGTCAAGTCGATTTAACATTACGTGACGGTCAACAAGATATTAAGGTTGCTACAAAAGTATATCAGCATGAAAAAACTTTATTGCCAGCAGGACAATATCTAGCCAACCTGAATGTTAAAGATAATATCTTAAATGTGCCTAATTTTAGTTTTGCTGCTGAAAAAGGTAGCTTAACAGGTCAGGCTAAAGTTTTATTACCTACTGAAAAACGTCAGCTGGCTTGGAATGCTTTATTAAATGCAAAAGATTTTAATCCACAAAGTATTCATGCAGCAGCGCCGGTCAATCTATTAAACGGTTCGATTAAGGCAAATGGTTTCGCTAAACCAAACCAGCAAATTATTCAGTTTGAGAAAATTGATTTAACGGGTCGATTGGCTCAAGCAGGTCAAGAAACTGTAAGTTTAGGCGGAAAAAGTACAGCAGCATTATTATTTCATGATGTTAAAGCTGGTGGCGGTTTTAAAGGTTTTGCGGTTAATTATGACGGATCTTTAAAAGCCTTAAAACAGGCAAATGGTTTGTTGAAGTTTTCTATAGCGGGCACGCCAGATTTTATTCGAATTAGCCAATTACAACACGATGGTGTGGCTGGAAAAATCTATGCTACTGGTTCTGTAAATTTAAAAGACCGCATTGCATGGGATATTAATAGTTCATTAGTACGCTTTAAGCCTCAATATTTTGCCTCAACTGTTAAAGGTGAAATTTCAGGAAACCTGAAAACTCAAGGGGTTTGGTCTGATCATTTGAAGCGAATTAATATTCAACAATTGAATCTTGCAGGCTTTTTAAATAATAAACCTGTTCGGGGCAAGGGTAATCTATCTCTATTGATGGATTCCAATCAAAATGGCTTTTTACCTCAGCAATTTGAAGCAAATAACTTATTTTTAGTGTATGGACAGAACCAGCTACAAGCTACTGGCAATGCACAAAATCTAAAAATTAAGTTGAATGCACCAGCACTCTACGAGTTATATCCGGGACTGCGCGGTCGAGCTTATGGTGATTTGAATGTTCAATCACAACCACGTTTAAAAGCAACAGCGAATATTGCCGTAGATAATTTTGCTTTTAATACACTTGTAAGTGTGAAGAGATTGAGTATTCAGGGTGAGCTTCCAACATCGGAAATAACACCGACTCAATTAACCGCAAAATTAAATAATCTGCGTAGCGGAAATAGAGAAATCCAGTCTGCTGAAGTGAATTTGACAGGAACAAGAAAAGCACATTTATTGAAAGTACTTGGCAATAACAGTGTTTCCAAGTTCTATGTTCAGTTGGCAGGTGGATTTAATCAAAAGAATGATTGGTTAGGTCAAATCCAGAAAGGAAGTTTTGATTCACGACGAATTCGTCTGGCACAAAATCAAAATGCTCCAGTAATTTTTTCTTCGGCAAAATCTGAGCTATATGTGGGCCAACATTGCTGGCAAAGTACCAATAGTCAGCTCTGTTTTGATCAGCCTGTAAGAGTGAGTAAAGCACGAGGTAATGTTTCTTTTGTAACTCAGAACATGGATTTAAGCGACTTCGCAGCATTTATGCCAGAAGGCTTAGCCATGACTGGACAATTAAATGGTTACGCTAAAGCATCGTGGGTAAATGGCGGTAATCCAAAACTTGATGCGCGTTTAATTACGCGTAAAGGTGAAATCGGTTTAGCTGCTGAAGATCCACAAGATCCTGCAACGACTTTGGCTTATGATGAGTTAGGGGTAATTGCAAAAAGTGTATCAGAGGGTCTGTTGTTCCGTGTTGATGTGAAAACACCGGATATTGGTACGGGTTATGCGAATGTTATTATCAACCCATTCCAGTCATCAATGCCAATGCATGGTGAAGTGGCCTTTAATGATGTTCAATTAAAAGTCTTGAAACCATTTATTCAAGATGTTCGCTCAATGAGTGGGACGTTAGCCTTGGCTGGTAAAGTCAACGGTACATTAACTCAACCTCAATTTACTGGTGAAATGCGCCTGAAGAATGGTGCGATCAGCATGATTTCTCTGCCAGTAAATCTAACTAATGTGCAGGTATATTCATCAATTCGTCAGGATATGGCAACAATTGATGGAGCATTTAATAGTGGGCAAGGTGTAGGCTTGCTTAAAGGTAGTTTTGAGTGGAAAGATGCGCCACGCCTTCAATTAAATCTGAAAGGTGATAATTTACTGGTACGTCAAGCGCCATTAATTACAGCAATTGCCAACCCGAATCTGACACTTGATATGTATCCTTTTGATAAGCGTTTAAGCTTAAAAGGATCTGTAGATGTTCCTCGTGCACGTATTTCAATGCCAGAAACAACTGCTCCAATTATTAATACTTCATCAGATGTTCGCATCGTGCGCCAAGGTCAAGATCCACTTGCAATTTTACGGGCCGCTAAACCTTGGGATATTCGAGCTGATATTTCTGTTAATATTGGAAAACAAGTGATCTTCCAAGGCTTTAACAGTAATATTCCGTTAGTTGGTCGTCTAAACTTAAGCCAACGTGGCTATGAGACCGCAATGAGAGCTAACGGAGCGATTGGTGTTAGCCAAAAAGTGAAAATTGAAGCTTATGGACAAAGTCTAGACTTGAACCGAGCAATTGCCCGTTTTAATGGACCATTGGCTAACCCGACTTTAGATATCGATGCGAATAAAAATGTTCAGGGAAGCATGGTTGGCGTACGTGTTACAGGTACTGCGACATCGCCAAACATTCAGGTTTATAACGATGCAGGTTTATCTGAGCAAGAAGCATTGAATGCGCTTGTTACTGGTCGTATTAATGAAGGTTCGAGTGGCTTGAGTAATGCAGAAGGTTTTAAATCTGATGTAAACAACACCATCGCAGCTGCAGGTATTAGTATGGGCTTAGGTGGTACACGTGCTTTAACTAACCAGATTGGACGTACGTTTGGTTTGAGCGGTTTAGCTTTAGATGCACAAGGTACAGGTGATGATACGCAAGTGAGTTTAACGGGTTATATCACACCAGATCTGTTTATTCGCTATGGTGTTGGGGTGTTTACTCCTGTAAACAAACTCACTTTACGTTATCAAATGAATCGACGTTTATATTTAGAAGCAAGTCAATCTCTAGAAAGAGCAATCGATCTTTTCTACAACTGGCGCTTTTAGTTAGTTGAAACTAATAATGAATGAATTAAGAGCTCACTATTGTGGGCTTTTAATTTAATAACGTCTTCATAACATTTAAAAAAGTTTAGTATTTATGATTTAAAGTATCGCTTCTCTTAAGAGTAAAGAAGCCTTGGATAGGTATTGATTAAAGAAAATTCACTTGAAAATTGCTGTTTTATAAATTAGTTTTCAGAAACATTAAATGAAATTAGATTGATATACCTTGTTGATAAATGCAAATAAGGTGGGTTTTTTCAAGGATATAGTAGTGAATATAGATACTTATGTTGAAATTAAAAATGGCAAGGAAAACGATATCAACGTTAAATATCGTGGCCTAATTCAAAAATTAACAGCAACATTGTCATTGACGCTCTTGTCATTTGGATGGTGCTCCACCGTAAATGCTGCACAACAACAAATTGCTTTAGTAGGAACATGGACATCAATTCCTAATGCACCGCTTGCGCAAAAACCAAAACAAGCCAGTGAAGGTTTGTACCAGCTTCAAGTGAATAAGGATGGAACTTTAACTCCTGTTAAAGTGTTGAAAATGAAAAGTCCTTCTTGGATTGTGAAATCGAAAGATGGCCGTTTTGCTTATACCACAAATGAAGAAAACGAAGGTGCGGTGACTGCATTATCTATTCAAAACGGAAAGGTGGAAGTGTTGAACACAGTAGATAGTCATGGTGGACATCCAACACATGCAACAATCAGTTTAGATGGTAAATTCCTGTTTGTGTCGAACTATTCAGCGTTCGATAAAGGGCGAGGTGGTGTGGCTGTTTTACCAATTTTGTCAAACGGTCATTTAGGTGAAAAAGTACAAAATATTGTTTTTGAGGAAGGTTCTGGTCACGTCAAGGGCCGCCAAGAAAGTGGACATGCTCATTCCACAACTTTTAGTCCAGATGGTAAGTATTTATATGCCAGCGATCTTGGTAATGACAAAGTCTATGCATTCCGTTATAACCCGAACAAGGCTCAGCCACTCGAAGCGGACACCAACCGCGATGTGACTTTTACTCATGGTTCTGGCCCGCGCCATATGGTTTTTTCACCAAATGGAAAACATGCATATGTTACCGCAGAAATGCGAAGTGAGATTGTGACATTTAACGTGCAGGATGGCCATTTGAAAAAAGTGGCTGAGCTAAAACTGATCCATGAGGACAAAACACCTGAATTTAAGAGTGCGAGTGGAATTATTCTTAGCCCAAATGGTAAATATGTGATTGCTGCCAATCGAGGTGCAGACAACAAACTTTTAGTATTTAAAATCCAACAAAATGGATTGCTAGGTAAGCCAGTTGTTTATAAAGCGAATGGTATTGAACCACGTGCTTTCTCATTCGATGCATCTGGTAAATATCTATATGTAACCAATGTTTATAGTAATAATATAAGTTTATTCCGTTTTGATGAAAAAAATGGGACCTTAAAACCAGCTGGTGATGCAGCAAAAATATCAACACCTACGGATATCAAATTCTTTAATTAATCCAAATCATGAAACTGGCATTTCTAATGCTTAATATAAAAGACCGAGATTTTGTTATCTCGGTTTTTTATAGCAGTTTTGGCAAAAATGATGATTTTCCGTATGATATAGACAGCAATAATTAGTGTAGTGAAATGATGAAAAAGATTTTATTGATTGCAATGAGTTTGCTCTTTGTTGGTTGTTCGGAAAAGAAACCATTAACACCAGAAGAGCAGTGGCATGGCTTTTGTACTAGCGTAGGAAATGCTGCAAGAAGTATTGTTTTTGATCGTCAGCAAGCAATTGAAAAAACGCAGGCAGTTGAGCATGCAAATAAGATTGAAGATGAGATAACTAAAAAATTCATTCTTAATATTATTGAAAAAGTTTATGCGATTCCAAAAGAAGAACTGACAAAAGATCCTCAAACAATTCAAGAAAAAGTTAGAAAGCAAATGACGGATGAATGTTTGGCAACACCTCATGACAAAATGCCAAAATATAAATCATTCTAATTGTGGATGAGGTTATTGAATTTTCATCTGGCTGAAGCTCTTTTTGCTTAAAAATTACTCAATTTCGCCCAATGTGCTCATTCTTTAAACACAGGTATTTAGATACAAAATAATGGGCATCACGGAGAAACACCCCGCGCTCATTAACTTTTACCTTGAACTCTAGTAAACTTTTGTAGTCCATATTACTTGTGAAGCTTTTAAGAAAGCTGGAATTCGCAAGTAATTTTTCAAAAAAAGAGGAATGAACACCGTGCTAGAAGCTTACCGCCAACACGTTGAAGAACGTGCCGCACTCGGAGTCCCACCGAAGCCACTTGATGATGCTCAAACAGCTCAGCTTGTTGAACTATTAAAAAATCCACCAGCAGGCGAAGAAGCGTTCTTGGTTGATTTGCTTGAAAACCGTGTTCCTGCAGGTGTTGACCAAGCAGCTTACGTAAAGGCAGCGTTCTTGGCAGCGATTGCAAAAGGCGAAGCAACTTCACCACTCGTTTCTAAAGAACGTGCAGTTTACTTACTAGGCACAATGCTTGGTGGTTACAACGTAGCACCACTTGTTGAGCTTCTTGACGATGCTGAACTTGCAAACCTAGCTGCTGAAGCATTAAAGAAAACACTTCTTGTATTTGATGCATTCCATGACGTAGCAGATAAAGCAAAAGCTGGTAACGCTGCGGCTAAAGCTGTTTTACAATCTTGGGCAGAAGCAGAATGGTTCACTAGCCGTCCTGATGTTCCAGAAGAAATCAAAATCACTGTATTCAAAGTAACTGGTGAAACAAATACTGATGACTTGTCTCCAGCTCAAGATGCTTGGAGCCGTCCAGATATCCCATTACATGCAAATGCAATGTTGAAAAACGAGCGTGATGGTATCAACCCTGAAAAACCAGGTGAAGTTGGCCCATTAAGCCAAATCAAAGAACTCATCGCGAAAGGCAACCAAGTTGCTTATGTTGGTGACGTTGTTGGTACAGGTTCTTCTCGTAAATCTGCAACTAACTCTGTACTTTGGTTCTTCGGTGACGAACTTCCACACATTCCAAACAAAAAAGATGGTGGTGTGTGCTTAGGTTCTAAAATCGCTCCAATTTTCTTTAATACAATGGAAGATGCAGGTGCATTACCTGTAGAAATCGACGTTGCTAACATGAATATGGGCGACGAAGTTGTATTGAAAATTGACCACGCTGCTGCAAAAGTTACTGCTTTTAAAGATGGCGTACAAATTTCAGAAGCAGAACTTAAAACTCCAGTACTTTTAGACGAAGTACGTGCTGGTGGTCGTATTAATTTGATCATTGGTCGTGGTTTAACTGCTAAAGCGCGTGAAGAATTAGGTCTTGCACCTTCTACATTGTTCCGTACACCTGTACAACCTGCTGACACTGGCAAAGGCTTCACGCAAGCTCAGAAAATGGTTGGTCGTGCATGTGGTTTAGCTGAAGGTCAAGGTATCCGTCCAGGTACTTACTGTGAACCTAAGATGACTACAGTTGGTTCTCAAGATACAACTGGTCCAATGACTCGTGACGAGTTAAAAGACTTAGCTTGCTTGGGCTTCTCTGCTGACTTGGTAATGCAGTCTTTCTGTCACACTGCTGCGTATCCAAAACCAGTTGACGTAACAACTCACCATACATTACCTGACTTTATCATGAACCGTGGTGGTGTATCTTTACGTCCAGGTGACGGTATTATCCACTCTTGGTTAAACCGTATGTTACTTCCAGATACAGTTGGTACTGGTGGTGACTCACATACACGTTTCCCAATCGGTATTTCATTCCCAGCGGGTTCTGGTCTTGTTGCGTTCGCAGCTGCAACTGGTGTTATGCCACTTGACATGCCAGAGTCTGTACTTGTTAAGTTCAAAGGTAAAATGCAACCTGGTATCACTTTACGTGACCTTGTACATGCAATTCCTTACTACGCAATTCAAGCGGGTGACTTAACTGTAGAGAAGAAAGGTAAGAAAAACATCTTCTCTGGTCGTATCCTTGAGATTGATTTGTCAGAAATGGAAAATGACTTGACTGTTGAGCAAGCATTCGAACTTTCTGATGCTTCTGCTGAACGTTCTGCTGCTGGCTGTTCAATCACACTTTCTGAAGAGAAAGTTGCTGAATACTTGCGTTCTAACATCACCATGTTGAAGTGGATGATCGCAGAAGGTTATGGCGATGCTCGTACAATGGCGCGCCGTGCTGAAAACATGCAGAAGTGGTTAGACAACCCAAGCTTGTTAAAAGCTGATGCTGATGCAGAATACTTAAAAGTTTACGAAATCGATCTTGCTGACATCAAAGAACCAATTCTTTGCTGCCCGAACGATCCAGACGACGCGAAACTTCTTTCTGACGTTCAAGGCGACAAAATTGATGAAGTATTCATCGGTTCTTGTATGACGAACATCGGTCACTTCCGTGCAGCGGGTCAGTTACTTGATAAAGTACCTGGTGGTTCATTGTCTACTCGTTTATGGTTGGCTCCACCAACTCGTATGGACGAGCACCAATTAATGGAAGAAGGCTTGTATAACATCTATGGTCGTGCTGGTGCGCGTACAGAGATGCCAGGCTGTTCATTATGTATGGGTAACCAAGCACGTGTAGCGCCGAACACAACATGTGTATCGACTTCTACTCGTAACTTCCCGAACCGTTTAGGTCAAGGTGCAAACGTTTACTTAGCGTCTGCTGAGCTTGCATCTGTAGCTGCTGTTCTTGGTAAATTACCAAGCCCAGAAGAATATCAACAGTACGCGTCGCAAATCGACAGCGCTTCTGCTGACATCTACAAGTATTTAAACTTCGACAAGATGAGCGAATATACTAAAGAAGCTGATCAAGTTGATACTAAGAAAATCCAAGCTGCTCAATTGACTTAATATGTCGATTTAGTACAAAAAAGGAGCTGATTATTCAGCTCCTTTTTATTTTAAATGAGACTTTGTAGATTATTAGACTTAGAAAATAATAAATAGATCAAATTTTATTTAATGAAAATGTAAAAATAAATATTACTCTAGATATTAAATTGATTTTTGTTTTAAAATATTTGAACGAACTTAAAAATAATTAAAAAAAATATGAGTATTTTATATAGGGAACTTAAGAATGCTAAAGACAATTGTTGAATTTAAATTTGATGATTATCAATTATATGACCAAAAAACTTATGCTGATGAAGGTGGTATTTTAGTTCAAAAAACTGAAGATATTGCACAATATATTTTTAGTATATTAAAGAATAGATATCATTTAAATGTAGAGTTATACAGTGAAAGCTGGGGGTGGGAAATTGAGATTCCCTTAGCTGAAATAACGATGTATCTCGGAATTAGTGTTTATGAAGAATATAGTAATGGATTTGCAATTTTTATTTCTCCAAATACTCCGATTTTAAGAAAATTTCTATTTAGAAAAATTGATATTACTCATCATATTATGGTGTTGCAAAATTATATAAATATTATCTTAAAATCGCATCCAGGCATCTATGATGTGATGTGGTGGGAAGAGAATGAATTTCGATGTGTAGCCACGAATTGATGAAAAAATTTAAGGCTCAAATATTGGGGTAAGTAAAACAAAAATTGTTAGAGACGATATTGGTGAATAGAGGCGATGAGCTTACTATATCTACAATATTAAGTGGTCAGATCAATATGCATAATTCAGCTTGGAAGGGATTACGTAAGTTTTTTTATAATAATCTTCACAACCATGACTATGAAACGACGGTAAGTAAATGCATTAACTATTTTTTAGTTATTTTAATTATTGGTAACGTCGCTGCTGTTTTATTGGAAACAGTAAATGATTTGTACTCAAATTATCGTATTTGGTTTGACTACTTTGAGAATGTTTCAATCCTAATTTTTAGTATTGAGTATTTATTAAGGTTATGGAGTGTTGCAGATCGAGATACGACGCAATCCGCATGGAAAACCCGCTTGAATTGGATGAAAAGTGGAGAAGCAATTATTGATTTGATGGCAATTTTGCCAGCTTACCTGAATTTCTTTGTACGAATCGATCTTCGTATGCTTCGGATTTTACGTTTACTTCGTTTATTAAAATTAACGCGCTATTTCGTCTCACTACAAATATTGTTATGTGTGATTAAACGTGAGAAGGGATCTTTTCAAGCAGTTATCTTTATTTTAATTATCATGATTATTATGACTGCTTCTGGAATTTATGTGGTTGAAAACAAGGCTCAGCCAGAAGCTTTTAGTTCAATACCTCAATCTATGTGGTGGGCTGTGGTTACCTTAACTACAGTGGGGTATGGCGATGTCACTCCTGTAACTAGCCTAGGAAAGTTATTAGGGGCGCTTATTACTATTTTAGGTGTGGGTATTGCAGCATTGCCTGCTGGTATTTTGGCGTCTGGACTTGCAAATGAGCTTAATCAACGGAATCAGAGACTAGAGCAAGAGTTTCGTGAGCTACTTCAAGCACGAGGTATTGATATTTTACATGATGAAGTTGAAATTGAGCGGGTCCGTCAAAAAGTAGGATTGCCAAAAGAGCAAGCGCATAACCTGATTATTCAAATTATGCGTGAAAAAGTATTAGAGGAAGAAGAGTCCGTCCGAGAGAAAAAATGTTATTGCCCACACTGTGGTGGAAAGCTAACTGATTAGAAGTAATAAGTTAGCCTTTTCTTTAATTAAGCTTTTTTGCTGGCTTTTTCTACTGTAAATGCGATAAGTAAAATAACCAGACCGCCAAGGCTTAAAACAAAACCTACCCAGATTGGAGCGATCCAACCCATTTGGTGACTGAGTACCCAGCCCCCTAAAAATGCACCTAATGCATTGGCCATATTAAATGCAGAGTGGTTGAGTGAGGCAGCTAAAGTTTGGGCGTCACCTGCGACATCCATTAGACGAGTTTGTAATGCTCCACCTAACCCCATTACCGTGAGACCAATTAAAAATAAAGATGCGATGGCAGTATAGATATTACTCATTAAAAAACTAGCGACAACAAAAGCGATAGCTGAGCTAATTAATACACCTACTATAGTTTTGTTGAGATTTTTATCTGCAAGCCATCCTGCCGCTAAACCACCAATAACCATACCTATACCCCAGATAGCTAAAGCGATAGGAACGATTTGGATATTAACTTCTGTGTATTCGGTCAAAATTGGTGAGACATAGCTATAAACTGAAAACATGCCTCCAAAACCGATTGCACCCACTGCTAGTGTTAACCACATATTGATATTTTTAAGGCCAGCTAATTCAGTTTTTATACTGGCAGTAGCTTGAACTGGGATATTGGGTACAAAGAAGCCAACAGCAATTAAAGTGACGAAAGCAATAGTTGCTGAAAACTCAAAACCTGCTCTCCAGCCAAAGTTTTGACCTAACCAAGTTGCTAAAGGAACACCAATGACAGTTGCGACTGTAAGCCCCATCATCATTTGGGCGACTGCAGAAGCTCTTCTTGACGGACCCGCTAGTTCAGCTGCAACTAACGCACCGACTCCAAAATATGCTCCGTGTGGTAAACCTGCAATGAAACGTGAGATTAAAACAGTTTCAGGTGTATGAGCTAAAGCAGTACAGGCATTCGCAACACCATAAAACAGCATTAAGCCGAGCAATAAAGTTTTTCTAGGTACTTTGGCTCCGAGAATAGCGATGATAGGAGCACCAATAACTACACCCAATGCATAAGCACTAATAAAGTGACCAGCTTCAGGTACTGTAATATTTAAATTATTTGCAATTTCCTGAATCAGTCCCATTGCGACGAATTCAGTGGTTCCAATACAAAAACCACCTACAGCGAGTGAGAAAATTGCTAAAAAGAGAGAGTAATGTTGAGGTGTGGAAAGAGGAGATTGCGGGGACGCCATAATAAGTTAAAGCAAGACTCAAAAAGAGAAGTATAAGGGAAAAGAGAACAGAATAATAAAAAACTAAAATATTGAGAGAAAGATTACGTATTTCTTTTTAAAGTAAAATTAAATTTATTAATGATAATAAGAATTATTTTTATTTGTGTATACTGTATCCGCTTATATTTTGTCTGAAATTTTTAACTTTGCGTATAACAGGATTTTGTAATAATGAATAGATTTCTAATGACGTCACTTGCATTGATATGTACAACAGGCTTTGCTCATGAACCTTATGTAGCTCCTGTAGCTTATAAAACTGAACAGACTCAAGTACCCGTAATTGCTGGTTATGCGGAAGAAGCATTAAATAGTGAATATGCTTTAAAGGATGCTAAGCTTACTGTAATTACACCTAAAAATGAGCTTAAAACCATCAATTCAGAAGCCCTGCATAAGTCTGCTACTGTTTTTGATGTAGATCTACCTGAAGAAGGCACATACATTGTTCAAACTCAGGCAAGTTATCCTTTGAAATATGTATACGACCAAAAAGCATGGCATTTATTTTTTGATATGCCAGCTGATAAAGCTCCACCGAAAGCAGAACGTGAATATTTGATTCCGACTGACCTTAAAACAAAAACAATTAAAACAGAACAAGTGACACGTGAGTGGATATTGCAGAGTTATCTTTCTAAAGGAAAAGTTTCAGATATTCAACTTCCGAATACACCGATTAAAGTTAGTTTCTCTGTACATCCTAACCAGATTAAAGCTGTTCAACCTGTTAAATTAACCATAACTGAAAAAGGACATCCTTTAGCTTATGCTGAAGTGAATTTAAGAGAAAAGGGTGCAACTGACAAGCAAGCGCAGCAGTTTAAGGCGGGAGGCAACGGTCAAGTCGAACTTACGTTTCCAAAAGTTGGAGAGTACCTAGTAGAAGTAACAGCTCCTCTAAATTTGAAATTAAAACCTAAAGATCAGAGCTATACGATTATTAGCTTAAATGTTTTAGCGCAATAGTTTTTAGTGTTTTAAAAAATAGGTCTTTATTAGGCCTATTTTTAGTTTTCATATTCTTACTCATTAAAAAAACTTCATTAAAACGTTTAATTTCACTTTAGTTTCAGAGGAAACAAAAATTCATTGCAAGTAAAAGATAATGAAATAAAATTCATGTTGAGACAAACTAACTAATTTTATGTTAAAGTGAATAAAATTCATTAATAAAGATTTGTCGAAAGTTTTATGGAAAAGCAAAGATGAGCTTTATCCATTTATAGATAAATCTGTTTTTTAGGCTTGGGCCCATGTTAGAAATACGCCACCTTAAAACTTTAGTTGCTTTACGTGAGCATGGTTCATTAGTTTCCGCAGCTAATGACCTTTGTTTGACGCCATCTGCTATTTCCCATCAATTAAAAGAATTAGATCATTGGTACGGGGTGGAAGTAGTTAATCGTCGAAGTAGACCTGTTAGTTTTTCTAATGTTGGACAGCGCTTATTAAAATTGGCTGATGATGTTTTACCACAAATCCAGATTACACATAGTGATATCACACGCATTGTGCATGGACAGACAGGTAGAATTATTTTTTCATCGGAATGCCATAGTTGCTTTGACTGGTTAATGCCTTTATTAAATCAGTATCGCCAGCAATATCCTGACGTCGATTTAGACTTTGCATCAGGTTTTGAAGCCAATCCGCATGAACTCTTACAAAATGCAGAATTTGATTTACTGATTACAGCTGACCCAATCGCGTTAAAAGGAATTGAGTATTTTCCGATTTTTGAATATGAGTCACGGTTAGTCTTATCAAATACTCACCCTTTGGTGCGGGCTGAAAATATTACAGTTCAAGAGTTGGCCGAAGAAGTTTTAATTACTTATCCGGTTGATAAGCACCGTTTAGATATTATGTCTAAACTTTTCATCCCCGCGAATATTCAGCCTAAACAAATACGGACAACAGATTTAACTCAAATGCTTATTCAACTCGTTGCAAGTGGACGAGGTATTGCTGCTTTACCTGATTGGGTAGTCAATGAATATGAACAAAAGGGATGGGTTACTAGTCGTCGTTTAGATTGTGTTTCTCCTACAGGTTTAAGACGAACTTTATATGCAGGCTACCGAACTGAAGAAAAAGAGAAAAGTTATTTTGAAGGCTTTTTAAAGCAGTTGGAAAAGTTCTCTTTAAAACGAAACGCCTATTATTCTGGCTAAAAAATAATTTAGCCTAAGTCTTAAAAAGGTGCTTTATTGCACCTTTTTCATGTTGATTTTTTATTTGCCAATAAATAAAGAGAGTAAGCCTGCTGCAATTAGAGGACCGACTGGTACACCACGGAGTAAGGCGACGCCAGCAACTGTACCAATGAGTAAACCTGCAACCACGTCAGGTTGGCTCGACATTAGTTTTACTCCGCGACCACCTAGCCAGGCGACTAACAGGCCAATTGCGATAGCCATAATAGACTTAACACTAATAAAGGATTTTAAAATACTCTCTCCACTGAGTTTCCCACTGGCAATTGGAGTGAGTACGCCAATGGTTAAAATAAGAATTCCTAAATTAAGACCATGAGCTTGAATATAAGGGAAAAACTCATTTAATGGTGTGATTTTAACGACAATCAATACACCTGCTGCAATAGTTACAGCTGCATTTTGACTTAATAAGCCGCAGACAAGCAGAACGAGTAGAACAACTAAATTAACATCAAATTGGGCAAGCATGGCGAACGGAGGGCGTTATAAATAAATGGAATTGTATAATATTTAAGAGTTGGAATGTGAAAGCTTTAAAAGATACAGCTGATTTCAGCTCTTCTTAATTAAAAATTGAGTGTATATCTCTCAATGATAAGGAGTTTTAATTTTTGGTTACGCTTGGACACAATGTTATATAAATTAACAAGTTAAAAATTATAGTGTTTAAAAATTATGATATAAAAATAATCATTACTCATGAGTACGGGATATTTTTATGGACATTATAGATATCAAGATCAAAGATCAGTTTGATAAGATTCATGATGCAAAAGCACAACTAAAGAAAAATTTAGTGGAACATGAAAATGAATCTTTAAAACTAAGCCAACGTATTGAGCATATTATTGTTGATAATGAAATTATTTTGCCTACTACAGAATTATTATTTGAAAGCGAACAGAACGAAAATATTTATCGAGTCGTTGAAGAGTAAGGTTGCGAGCTAGTTCAAGTAGATGAAAACAGTAGCGAGTAGTGTTTAGTAAAAAATGGAAACTACGTTAAAATAACAGCTTAGTTCTAATGAGAAAACTTCATGCTGCTGGAAAAAATTTTACAATCACAAGGGTTTGGTTCTCGTAAATATTGTCAGCAGTTAATAAAAAACGGATCTGTAAGTATTGATGGAGAGGTTGTAAGTGACCTTAAAAAGCAATTCTCTCCAGAAAATTTAGAATTTTCTCTTTTTGGGGAAACTTATCAATATCGAGAAAAAGTTTATCTTGCGCTAAAAAAACCGAAAGGTTTTGAATGTTCACACCAACCTCACCATCATCAAAGCGTGTTTAGCCTTTTACCGGAAATCATGATTCAACGTGGTGTGCAAGCCATTGGCCGTCTAGATCAAGATACAACTGGCTTACTTTTGCTTACCGATGATGGTAAATATCTTCAAGCTTTAACTCATCCCCGTAAGCATGTTCCAAAGGTTTATCATGTTACGACCATAGATCCGGTTACACCTGAGCAAATTGAAATGCTGAGCCAAGGTGTGAGCCTACATCAAGAAAAAGGCGTTTTCGCTGCAACGGATGTAGCGATATTAGAAACGCATCAATTAACCATGACGATTCATCAAGGTGTTTATCATCAAGTAAAAAGAATGATTGCAGCTGTAGGAAATAAGGTAGAAGCATTACATCGCCATCAAATCGGGCAATTGGTTTTGCCTGAACTTGAAGATGGTGAATGGGTTTATTTATCTGAACAACAAAAACAGCTCGCTCAAAATATCATTTGAGAAAACAATGAAAAGTTTGGAACTCACTATCGCGAATGAATCCCATTTGTTCATATAAACGATGAGATTCATGGTTGTTACTTTGAGTTTCTAAACTAATCCGCAAAGCATTTTCTTGTTTTGCAAATAAGATTGCTGTATCGATTAGCTGTTTAGCAGAACCTTGACGACGAAAAACGGGCGTAACATATACATCATCTAAGATATAGTAAGTTGAACAAGCAACTGAAGAAAAACCTAAATAGAGTAAAATAAAACCCGTAATTTTATCGTCTTTAATATGAATGAAGAACACACTTTCTCTATTCTCAAAACGTTGTTTTAGAAAGTGAAGTGATTCATTAAAATTAGAAGAGGCCCCATAAAATTGGCGATATTCATCAAATAAAACGGCGAGTTGCTCTAAATCTTCAAAAGTCGCTCGTCTAACGATCATTTGGCACTCCTTGTAACTTATCATTATGTTTTTACAAAGAGAGCATAACGAAAAAAAGAGCTTTTTGACGTTAAAACTTGTTTATAAATGCAACAGTGTTAAGTTTTGTCGCTTTCACCAAGAAGTGCATTCAACTCTTCAAATAAATCTTCATGGTCATCATCTTCAGCTATAGTTGATGAGTTTTGGTTTAATGAAGATGCTTTTGCTTTTCTCAGTTTTAATAATTGTTCCATATTAATATTCTGATTTTCGATCGCAAAAGGAATAGATTTAGTTAATACGACCTGTTTAAAAAAAAGTCGTACTGCTTGGGCAGGGGTAATTCCCAGTTGTTTAAAAACAGCAAAAGCCTGCTTTTTTTCTTGGGAGTCAAGTCGAACCTGATAAACTTCTGTTTTTCGCATGAATAACAAAACCAAATGATTTTAATTTTTAGGAATTTATTTTAAACCATCGCAATGTAATTTCAATGCTTTTTGGCATAAAAAATAATCTTTTTGTCATTACGGTTACATTACAATGTCAATTCAAACTCGGAATTAAAAGACATTCCCTCTTTTGTGAGGGGGTCTGTAAATGAAATATGCTTAGCCAGAAGCTGTAATGGTTCTGAAAAATCATCTTCAGCTTTGTGCTGAACTACGGGATAAAATGGATCATTTTTAATCGGAATTTCTAAATAATTAAGATGCACGCGAAGTTGATGCTGTTTCCCCGTTGTAGGAGTTAAACGATATTTTGCCCAAATCTGGTTGTGCTCTATAAGCTCAATATAAGTCTGGGTATTGGCTTTCGTATTTTCTATAACCTGCATCGTATAAAAAGGATGACCTTTATCTAAATGCAAATGTAATGTCTGAGGAAAATTTAAATCTTTTTTATAAGGTGCAATAGCGTAATAAATTTTATTGACTTGGCGCTCGGCAAATAATTGTTGATAAATACCACGCGACTCAACCCGCTTGCAAAATAGAACAACACCCGCGGTTTCGCGGTCTAAGCGATGAATAGGGGTTAAAAATTCATTGCCAGTTTGTTTTTTTAGCCGCACTAAAAGAGTTTCTTGAACATATTGTCCTGTCGGGCTAATTGTTAAAAAATGTGGTTTATCGACCACTAATAAATCATCATTCTCAAATAAAATCCGATGTTCAAATGGAACGTGGACTTCATAAGCAAGAAATCGATAATAAAAAATATGCGTATTACTTTGGTATGGACTATCTAATGTTAGTTTTTGTCCATTTGCTGCATATATAAGACCGTCTTGAAATCTTTGTTCCCATTCTTCAGTTTTAATATGTGAAAAGTGACCACAGAGATACTCATAAATCGTTTGGGCATCTGTTTGCATAGGAAGATAGACTTGACTCGCACTTACTCCATCAATCATGGGCGGCAGAAATTCGTTTGGACTAGACATAAGAAAGTGTGAATATTTAAGAAAATTGATATAAAAAAAAGCCAACTTCTAGGGCTTAAGTAGGCTTTTAAGGCAGGGCAATGTTATCATATCGATTATTTTGAATCATGTTATGTGTGCTATGTCGTATTCATTGAAATTGGTCTTAAATCATGAAGAAGATACTGAGCGTCTAGCTCGAGCTTTGGCGCAGCATGTTCAGTCGGGTGTAATTTATTTAATTGGGGACTTGGGCGCGGGTAAAACCACACTTACGCGCTATTTCTTACAGGCTTTGGGCCACAAAGGCTCTGTTAAAAGTCCAACTTATACGCTTGTTGAGCCGTATAAAATTAATGATAAAGAAATTTTTCATTTTGACTTATATCGTTTGAATGACCCCTACGAACTTGAATTAATGGGAATCCGTGACTATTTAGATATCACTGATGCATTATTTTTATTTGAATGGCCTTCTAAAGGTGGTGATGAAATTCCACAGGCGGATATCATCATTGACATTCAAAAGTCAGATGATGAGTTGACTCGTTTAGTAACGTTAACTTTACCAACAGAAAATTTATACCAGACTTTGCAGGAACAGCTTCATGACTGATGAAAAGCTAACACAACGTCGTATTCATACATTAGACGCAGCGTTAGCGAACCAGATTGCAGCAGGTGAGGTGATTGAGCGTCCTTCTTCTGTGGTCAAAGAATTATTAGAAAACTCAATTGATGCAGGTGCAACTGAGCTGATTGTACGGATTGCTCAAGGTGGTTCGACTTTAATCGAAATCATTGATAATGGGCATGGTATTCATCCGGATGATTTAGCCCTTGCTGTCATGCGTCATGCCACAAGTAAGATTAAAACTGCTGAAGATTTACATGCGATTGTGAGTTTGGGGTTCCGTGGGGAAGCTTTAGCTTCGATTGCTGCGGTTTCAAGATTGACTTTGACCAGTAGCCAAGATGAAAGTGGTATTGGTCATCAAGTTGAAGTAAATGGAACAGCATTTGATCATCAAGAGGTACAAGCTGTTGCAGCGCAAAAGGGTACCCATATTCGAGTTCAAGACTTATTTTTTAATGTTCCTGCGCGCCGTAAATTTTTAAAAAAACCAACTACAGAATTTGGTCATATTGAAGAGATTGTTCGTCGTTTGGCTCTAACACATTTCGATATACGTTTTGTGCTTGAACATAATGATAATATACGAATTAATTTACCTATAGCGGATAGCGGAGAGCTACGTTTTCAGCGAGTTCAGCAATTATTAGGCTCGCAATTTGTACAAAATGCATATTGGATTGACGCTGAAAGTATCAGTATGCGTTTATCAGGTTGGCTTGGTCATCCTTCAGATGCACGTGCACAGGCCGATATGCAATATGTCTATGTAAATGGTCGTATTGTCAAAGATAAAACGATTTCGCATGCGCTACGCATGGCCTATGACGGTATTTTACATGGTCATCAACATTCATCTTATTTACTTTTTTTAGAAGTTGACCCTGAAAATATTGATGTCAATGTCCATCCTACTAAACATGAGATTCGATTTTTAAATCAAAGAGAAGTGCATGAGTTTGTAAGACATTATACAAAAGAAACTCTCGCACAATTTCAGACAGCGAGTGCTGATCTAGCTCAAGCGATGAAAGCGGATGAAAGCTCAGATTATTCAGTACAACCTCAGCCCAAATATCAAGAACAATTTTCATTGCACCGTGCAAATGAAACTTTAAATTCAGACAGTGAAGCACGAACTCACCCTGCACCGACAGAATTATTAACTGATTTTAACGCTAGTCGTCCGCAAGCTATTCACTATGCAGATCAAACACCAAAATATAATGGTTCTGCTCAACTAAATAATGCTTTAAAAACTTATTTAGCCCCACTTCGCGACCAACCTACTAGTTTTTCGGTAAATGAGAATGTTGAGCCAGCTGCTAAAGTAGATGAATTTCCATTAGGTATCGCAATTGCTCAACTGCATGGAATTTATATTTTAGCGCAGAATACTGAAGGGCTTATTATTGTTGATATGCATGCGGCACATGAACGTATTTTATTACAGCAAATGAAAAATGCTTGGGATAAACCTGAATTTTGGACATCTCAGCAACTGCTTATACCTAAGGTGATTTCTATTAGCCGTATGCAAGCTGTTAGGGTCGAAGAACTAAAACCTCAGCTTGAGCGCTTAGGTTTGGAAATTGATTTATATGGTGATGAGCAAGTTATTGTTCGCGGTGTGCCAGCCATATTACAAAAAGCTGATTTTGAAAATCTTATTCCAGAGCTTTTAAATGATTTAGATCCAAATGATGAAGCACAAGGATTACTTCAAAAAAGAGATGAGTTGTTAGCGGGAATGGCATGTCATGGGGCAGTGCGCGCACATCGACAACTCAGCCTTTCAGAAATGAATGCTTTACTTCGTCAAATGGAACAAACCGAATTTGCGAGCCAATGTAACCATGGGCGGCCAACTTGGCGTGCATTTCCATTATCTCAACTAGATAAATTATTTGCTCGAGGAGAGTAGTTTTACATGTCAAATCAATTGCCCGTCATCAATTTAATGGGACCAACTGCGAGTGGGAAAACCGCTTTGGCATGTGAATTATACGAGCGTGGAAATTTTGAACTAATTTCTGTTGATTCCGCTCTTGTCTATAAAGATATGGATATTGGCACGGCTAAACCAACTCGTGAAGAGCAAGAACTCTATCCTCATCATCTTATTGATATTATTACTCCTCTTGAAGTTTACTCAGCTGCTCAGTTTGTTGATGATTCCTGCAAATTAATTGATGACATGCATTCACGTGGGAAAACTCCTATTTTAGTAGGAGGGACAATGTTGTACTTTAAGGCATTGTTAGAAGGATTATCTGGTAATTTACCAAGTGCTGATGCTGAAGTTCGGGCAACAATTGAACAAAAAGCGTTAAACGAAGGATGGCAAGCGGTTTATGATGAACTGGTTTCTGTAGATCCTGCTGCCGCTATAAAGTTTAATGTAACTGATAAGCAACGAATTATTCGGGCTCTGGAAGTTTATAAAATTACGGGTGAACCAATCACTAAATTGCAGGCAGAACAACCCAAAAACGTACCATATCGATACATATTTCATAACTACGCTTTACTTCCAGATCGGGTAGAATTACATCAACGCATTGAGCAAAGATTAAGCAAAATGTGGGATATCGGTTTTTTGAGTGAAGTTGAAGCTCTAATTGAAAAATACGATTTAGATGAAAATTTACCCTCAATGCGTTCGGTGGGTTATCGACAAGCACTAGAATTTCTATTAAAAAGTGACTTAAGTCTCAAAAGTAAACGTGAAATGGAGGATAAAGCTTTATTTGCAACACGACAACTTGCCAAACGTCAATATACGTGGTTACGTTCTTTGCAAGAAATACACGATTTTAAAACTTACTTGACGATAAAGCAGGCGAAAGAAGACTTGCGAAACTCTTATGGATAAAGCAAAATTTGCACACTGTCTTTTTATAATTTTTAGTTGAAAAATAAAGATAGTTTTTTTGCGCTGATTTAAAAATTTTTTTTGGAGTTAAAAATGTCTAAAGGTCAAACTTTACAAGATCCGTTCTTAAATTCTCTCCGTAAAGAACGTATCCCTGTTTCTATTTTCCTTGTGAACGGTATTAAATTACAGGGTCATATTGAATCTTTTGACCAATATGTTGTTCTATTAAAAAATACTGTAAGTCAAATGGTTTACAAGCACGCGATTTCAACTGTTGTTCCAGCACGTAATCCACGTCCAGCAGGCGCACAAGGTACAGGCTTCCCAGCACAAGGCGGCACTCAAGGCGGTTTTGGTGGTCAAGGTAGCGGCTTTGGCGGCGCTCAAGGTGGCTTCGGTGGCGCTCAAGGCGGCTTCGGTGGCGCTCAAGGTGGCTTCGGTGGTCAAGGTGGTTTCGGTGGTCAAGGCGGTGGCTTTGGTGGTCAAGGTGGCTTCGGTGGTCAAGGTGGCTTCGGCGGCCAAGGCGGCTTCGGCGGTCATCAAGGTGGTTTTGACAACGATTCTAAATTTGAAGATGGTCAAGACGACGAAAATAATCGTTAATTGAAATCTAAAAAAGAAGCCAGTCAGATAATGACTGGTTTTTTTATGTGTATTTAAAAGTTAATCCAAAGCATTTAAACGGTCATGGATAGCGATTTGGCCATGATGACTAATTTTATTTAAATAAATAGGGCTTTAATGAATGCTATTAATATTAGCTGCTGCTTTTAGCAGCGTCTTGGTATCTATCCTATTAAAAAATTTAAAGAGAAAAGGTTATCAACCACTACAAATGATTGCGTGGAACTATGCAAGCGCAAGTCTTCTTTGTTTTTGGTGGTTTCAGCCTGATATTCAACATGTTTCAATACAACATACTCCTTGGTGGTTAATCTTTGCTTTAGGAATAATTTTACCTAGTATTTTTTTATGTCTTGCTAAATCATTAGAGTATGCAGGAATTGTGAGAACCGAACTTGCACAGCGTCTTTCAGTTGTTCTTTCCTTACTTGCGGCATATTTCTTTTTTCATGAACAATTTAATACCTTAAAACTGTGGGGTGTAGGCCTAGGGATTTGTGCAGTCTTACTCGTATTATTTGGGCAAATCAATTCTTCAGCAAATCACCAATCTCGAAAAGCGATCTTTGCTCTTTTAAGTGTATGGTGTGGTTATGCTGCAGTAGATATTCTCTTGAAATATACAAGTAGTTTAGGTCTGCAGTTTACACTCACTTTAAATCTTATTTTTATTACTGCTTTTATATTGTCGATTTCATATTTATTGCTACAGAAGACTCAAAAGTGGCAGTTTAAAAGTACGATAGCTGGGTTAATATTAGGAATACTCAATTTTTCAAATATTGCTTTATATGTAAAAGCTCATATTCTTTTAAAAGATTCTCCTGCAATTGTTTTTGCGAGCATGAATATTCTTGTTGTGTTATTGGGAATTTTAAGCGGAGTGATTTTATATAAAGAAAAATTAAAATGGCCTACCATTTTGGGGATTCTTTTAGGAATAAGTGGAGTAGTTTGTTTAGCTAGCGCAATGGTTTGATAGTTCAAGAGAATAGAATCTCTTGAACTATAGAGATTTTTATAAATATGTGAAAATCACTTCATCTGGCAGACGTGATTTAGGAAGCTTAGCATTAAAGTCATTTTCACTGCGATAGCCTAAAGAAACGATTACAGAGCTTCGTAAACCTTTTTCAGTTAAACTGAGCTCGGTATTTAGAACTTCTTCATCAAATCCCCCCATCGGAGTTGCATCGATATCTTCCAAGCCAGCAGCAAACAATAACTGTCCTAAAGCAATGAATGTTTGATTTTCCATCCATCCAAATAAATTTTTCTGTTCATTTCTATAAAATTCGACATAACCATGGCGAGTGTCTTTTTGCCCTAATTTTGCTTTTTCATCTTTAAAACGGCCACTTAAATCATCTTGTTCAAGCAATTGATTTAAGTACTCAGATGAAATGTCTGTTTTTGTACAGAATACAAGTGTATGTGATGACTCAAGCACTTTGGGTGCATTGTAAGCATATTTACCTGTTAGTGCTTTTGCGATTCGTTCTTTAGCTGCAAGATTGTCTGCAACTACGAAATGCCAAGGCTGAATATTCACTGAGGAAGGGGTAAAACGTAAAATTTCTAATAATTTAGTGAGTTTTTCTTGAGGGATTTTCTTTTCAGGATCATATGCTTTTGTTGTGTAGCGACTTTTAACCGTATTTAATAAATCCATACTTTACTCCATATCAATCTTATTGCAATTGAGAGACTTTAATCTTTGCCATCATACGCTATTTTATTCAAAGATATTTGCTCTTTAATTTGATAAAAAATGTATTGCAGTAATATAGAAATTAAATATTTTTTTATAAATATATATTTCTAAATTAGTATGTCCAGTCAATTAACTTTAGCTGTGGAGCATTGTCAGTAGGATCAATTTCCAAAATCTGGGCTTGATGCTCTCTCCAATCGCCAAGTACGATGCGTTGCTTATGTTGTAATTTATGAATTGAAGGGCGGTGGGTATGACCATGAATAAGTGTATCTATATCTGCTAAAGCAGAAATAACAGCTTGTTCATTCACATCCATAATTTCATAGCTTTTTTGCTGTTTATCTGCGGAGCTTCTTTTTCGAAAGCCATTAACTAGTTTGCTGCGAAAACTCAGGGGTGTACGGCGTAAAAAAGCCACTAAAAGTGGATTTCGAATAATTTTTCTAAATCTTTGATAGGAAATGTCATCTGTACATAGTGCATCACCGTGTTCTAGGCGGTACTGATGTCCAGCAATATTAAGATAATAAATGTCAGGTAGTAATACACCGTTAAATTTATTGAGGAAAATCTGATTTAAAGCAAAATCACGGTTACCTACTTGGAAGTAAACCCGATTTCCTTTTTTGTTAAAGTCTTTTAATGCCTCAATAATTTCATCGAGCCATGGTGCTGAGTAATCATCGCCAATCCAAGCGTTAAACCAGTCACCTAAAATATAAAGCTGTGTTTGTTTATTTTGATAATGCACCAATAAATCTAAAAACCCTCGAACAAGTCGAGGGTGTTCAGGTGACAAGTGTAAATCTGAAATAAACAGATAAGTCACAGCTTATTCCTAAAATTATTCAGAAATAATTTTAGCAGATTCGATTACAACGTTTTCTAAAGGAACGTCAGCGTGGTAACCACGGTTACCTGTGCGAACACCTTTGATCGCTTCAACAACATCCATACCTTCAACAACTTTACCAAATACAGCATAACCCCAACCTTGAGCGGTTTTAGAGGTATGATTTAAGAAAGAGTTGTTTTTTACGTTAATGAAGAACTGTGCAGAAGCAGAGTGAGGTGCTTGAGTACGTGCCATAGCAATCGTACCAACATCATTGCTTAAACCATTGTCAGCTTCGTTTTCGATAGAATCACGAGTTGCTTTTTCTTTGAAGTTTTCATCCATCCCGCCACCTTGGATCATGAAACCATCAATGACACGGTGGAAAATAACGCCGTCATAAAAACCGTCACGTACATATTCTAAAAAGTTTGCTACTGTTTTTGGTGCTTTTTCAGTATTTAGTTCAAGAACAATACGACCTTTATTGGTGTTTAATTCGACTTGAGGAAAACTCATTACATTAATCTCCTAAACATGGGCTTATGACCATGGGTTTTTGGTTGAGAGAAGCATAAGCAAACTGTAAACTACAAGGCAAGTAAAAAACGTTAAAATCTTTGTGAAAAATGAAGATAGCGTTTAAATTTTTCGAAATTTATCTACAAAGAAGTGATTGATACACTATGAAGCCTAATGATGTTGTCTCGAACCTGCCAAATAACCCGACACCGAATACTCATGCCTCTGTCGATTCTGCGCAGCAAGAACAACAGGCTGGCTTAGATTTTGTTCGCCAAGTCATTACTGATGATTTAGCAACGGGACGTGCAAAGCAGATCGTAACGCGTTTTCCACCAGAACCAAATGGCTATTTACATATTGGCCATGTAAAAGCGATTTGCTTGAACTTTGGTGTGGCTGAAGAGTTTGATGGTTTGTGTAATTTGCGTTTTGACGATACAAACCCTGATGCTGAAGAACAAGAGTATGTTGATGGTATTGCTAACGATGTGAAATGGCTTGGTTTTAACTGGAATGGTGAACCACGCTATGCATCAGGTTATTTTGATCAATTATATGCATGGGCAGTTCAACTTATTGAACAAGGCGATGCATATGTAGATTTACAATCTCCAGAAGAAATTAAGTTAAACCGCGGTAGCTTTGTTGAGCCAGGTAAAAACTCTCCATACCGTGATGCATCTATTGAAGAGAATCTTGCTCGCTTTGAAAAAATGCGTAGCGGTGAGTTTAAAGAGGGTGAAGCGGTTTTACGTGCCAAGATTGATATGGCAAGTACAAATGTACATATGCGTGATCCAATTTTATATCGCGTATTGCATTCAGAGCATCACCAAACTGGCGATAAATGGAAAATCTATCCAATGTATGACTATGCTCATCCATTGTCTGATGCCATTGAAGGAATTACCCATTCGCTTTGTACATTAGAGTTCCAAGATCACCGTCCGTTTTATGACTGGATTGTTGAAAAAGTAAAATCTAAAGCTGTTCCGCATCAGTACGAATCTTCACGTTTAAACGTGGATTACACTATTACTTCAAAACGTAAATTACGTAAATTGGTGGAAGGTGCATATGTAAATGGTTGGGATGACCCACGTATGCCAACCGTAGTCGGTATGCGCCGTCGTGGTTTTACTCCTGAAGGCTTACGTGATTTTTGTAAGCGTGTAGGCGTGTCAAAAACTGACGGTATTGTTGATGTTGCAATGCTTGAGTTCTGTATTCGTCAATCTTTAGAAAATACTGCTGCGCGTGGTATGGCTGTTTTAAGTCCACTTAAAGTGACTTTAACTAATTTACCTGAAGATATGGATCTTACGCATGCTCGCCATCCTAATGTTGATATGGGTGATCGTGTGATTCCTTTAACCAAGGAAATCTATATTGATCGTAAAGATTTTGAAGAAGTACCGCCAAAAGGCTTTAAACGTTTAATTCCTGACGGTGAAGTGCGTTTACGCCATGCTTACGTGATTAAATGTGATGAAGTCATTAAAGATGCAAATGGTGAAGTGATTGAACTGAAATGTTCAATTGACCCTGAAACTCTAGGAAAGAATCCGGAAGGCCGTAAAGTTAAAGGCGTGATTCACTGGGTATCTGCGACTAAAGGGATTCCTGCTGAAGTGCGTATTTACGATCGTTTGTTTACTGAAGCCGCACCTGATGCAGATGATGACTTCTTGGCAAATCTTAATCCTGAATCATTGAAAGTGGTACAAGCTGTCATTGAGCCAGCTTTGGCACAAGCGAATCCTGAAGATCGTTTCCAATTTGAGCGTGAAGGCTATTTTGTTGCTGATCAACATGATCATTCACCAGAGAAACCAGTTTTCAACCGTATTCTTGATTTGAAAGATAGTTTCAAGCCTGAGAAAAAGTAAGAGATTGATTATCTCTTACTTTTTCGCAAGACGAACAACATGTTGTGAGTAAACAGCCGAGATTGATTATCTCTTACTTTTTCTCAAGACGAGCAACACGTTGTGAGTAAATAGAAAATATTAAAAAAGCCCAACTATAAGGTTGGGCTTTTTTTCGGAGGTCTTCTCATCATAATATTCTTTTTCTTTATGATTTCGCTTCCTTGGCAAACAAGCTTAGGTAGGACTAATCACATAAAAATAAAGAACTAATAATAGAAGAAGCATAGTTGAAAGCATTAAATAAGTATTAACCGTATTAAAGCTTTTAATAAACTTCCAGATATCCATAGTAAATCAGCGTATATTTTATGTTACAAATTAATAATACACTGAAATTTTTCTGAAATGTTTCTAAAAATAAAATATAAAGTTTTTTTGTTTAAAAAATAATCATAAAATACCAAGTGTTAAAAAATAATAATCATGAAACATTAGAAACCACTTCATTTAGGTACTATAACCAATTCTTTTTAAGTATTTTTGAATTACTTCAAAAGCAGCATGTTCGAGGTTTTGAGCATATTTTTTATTTTCTTCACGAAGTGTCTGAATCGAAATATTGGCATTACGAAGTTCGCATGTATGGCCAATTAACCATTTCTCAAAATTTTCTTCTGTTGTTTCAATATGAAACTGCAACGCGAGAATATTATTTCCAACTTCAAATGCTTGATTGGTATAAATCTCTGAACTAGCTAATAACACCGCGTTTTCAGGGAGGTCGAAAGTGTCACCATGCCAATGTAGAACATGGACATTATTAAGCAAAGCAGATAATACCTGATTAGGACGTAAACTTAAGCTCAATGGACCCCAGCCAATTTCTTTTTGATGTCCTGCATATACTTTTGCACCAAGCGCATGAGCAATAAGCTGTGCACCCAAACAAATACCAAGTGTAGGTTTATCTGCTGCTAAACGTTGTTTGAGTAAAGCAATTTCATCTTTTAAAAATGGATAATCTTCAGTTTCATAAACCCCGATTGGACCACCTAAAATAATAGTTAATCCATCGTGTGCAAAAGCAGCAGTTAAATCATCTACACCTGCTTCAAAATAACGGACGCGAAATCCGAGTTGATAAAAGACATCTTCTAATGAACCTAAGTCTTCGAAAGCAAGATGCTGAATGGCATAAATAGTTTTAGGGAAGGCGTTTGTTGTGTTCATACAAATGATTCATAGAAGATCAATAGGTGGAGTATAGCGATAAATATAAAGAAGAAAATATCTGTATAAATCGTCAATACCTGAAAATTGATATTTTTCGTTAAGATAATATTGTTATGCAAAGGATTATCTATTTTCCAATAAATCTCTTTGCATATTCCATTGCTTAAAATAATAGCTTTTGAGTTTCTTCAAAATCTATATTTGAAAGTTGATGTTCATCTTTTAGATTAACTCCTGAGAAACCAAGTTGTTTGGATTTTTTCATTAAAGCGATTAAACGTTGTACTGCAACTGGAATACTTAAACCTGTTGAGCGAACATTAGAAATACAATTACGTTTGGCATCGAGGCAGCCTGAATATGCATTCCATGTGTAGTAAATTCCCATACTGTCAGGAGAGCTTAAACCAGGGCGCTCACCGATGAGCATCACAAGCATGGATGCTTTAAATATTTCTGCGACTTCATCACCTAATGCAACCCGACTGCCTGTCGCAATTGCAATTGGTGCAAGGCTCCAGTTTTCTTGCTGAATTTGTTCATTCAGCATTGTAATGAATGAGATAGCATTCGCTTCAATCGCTCTTGCAGAGAGGCCATCACCAACTACAATACAAACATCATACTGTTGCGTGTTTTCTGCATACTTCTTAATTAAGACTTCTTTTGATAGGTTTGAAAGCTGACGACCTAAATCTGGACGTTTAAGATAAATTTCTTTATTAGGTGCATTACTTTGGACATGAAGACTTTGCAGCTGTTTTTGCGTTAATTGCTCAGATAAATATGAAACATTCATGTCTTGATAAACCGCATCTTTTGCTTGTGCATGCGACAACTGAAATTCAAGTAAGGCTCGTGTTGGGATACTACAACCCGCACGCCCCAGAGCAATACGGGCATCGGTAAACTGTTTAAGTTTTTCCCACTGATCTTGATGGGTAGAAGATGGATATTGAATATCAGGGTTCAGTTTCATGGTGTTCTCCCTAGTTCATGAGCAGACGAGAGAATTGGTCAGGCATGTGGTCTGCCCAACAGATTTGAGAGTTTTGTTGTTTAAAAATACCTTGCTGTTCAAGCCATGCTGAAAACTCAGGAGCGGGTTTTAAACCGAGGAGTTGTCTTAAATAGAGGGCATCATGGAATGAAGTGGTTTGATAGTTGAGCATGACATCGTCTGAACCCGGAATCCCCATAATAAAGTTAATACCCGCGGCGCCAAATAGAGTAAGAAGAACATCCATATCATTTTGGTCGGCATCGGCATGGTTGGTATAACAAATGTCGCAGCCCATTGGCACGCCAAGCAACTTACCGCAGAAGTGATCTTCTAGTCCCGCACGTATAATTTGTTTACCGTTAAAAAGGTATTCAGGACCAATAAAGCCAACGACTGTATTCACTAAAAGCGGATTATATTTACGGGCGACTGCATAAGCGCGAGTTTCTAATGTTTGTTGGTCCACTCCGTGATGTGCATTGCTGGATAACGCACTGCCTTGACCCGTTTCAAAGTACATGACGTTTTGTCCAATGGTTCCGCGCTTGAGTGCAAGTGTGGCTTCATATCCTTCTTGTAGTAAATCGAGTGAAATTCCAAATCCTTCGTTTGCTAGCTGGGTACCAGCGATTGATTGAAACATTAAATCAATCGGCACATTTTTTTCAGCCAGTTGAATACCTGAGCTGATATGAGTGAGTACACAAGATTGTGTCGGAATTTGATATTCCTGAATGACATGATCAAGTAATTTTAGTAGCTCTGACAAATTATGAAGATTATCTGTGGCGGGGTTAATGCCAATTACGGCATCGCCATTGCCATACATTAAACCATCTAAAATACTCGCAGAAATACCGAGCACATCATCGGTCGGGTGATTGGGTTGTAAACGGGTAGAAAGATGACCTTTTAAACCGATTGTGTTGCGAAATTGGGTGACCACTTCGCATTTGCTGGCGACATAAATCAAATCTTGATTGCGCATAATTTTGCTGACTGCAGCTACCATTTCTGGAGTTAAACCTGATGCTAAGGCTTTTAAACTTTGAGCAGTGGCTTCTTCTCCAAGTAACCAATTTCGAAAATCACCTACTGTAAAGTGTGAAATAGGGGCAAAGGCTGCCAGATCATGTTCATCAATAATTAGTCTTGTAATTTCATCAGTTTCGTAATCGACCACAACCTCATTCAAAAAAGTTTTAAGTGGTACATCGGCCAAAGTCATTTGTGCCGCAACATGTTCGGTTGCATCTCTGGCCGCTACACCTGCTAATTCATCACCTGAACGTAACGGCGTTGCTTTTGCCATCAAGGTCTTCAAGTCAGCAAAGTGATACTGTTGATTGGCGACAATATTGCGATAACTCATAGTTGAATCCTTTTTTATAGTTCTTGTTCTGCGGCTTTAATATTTGCAAACTCTTCTTCTGGTGTGCCTTTCACTAAATGATAACGGCTATAGAATAAAAAGTAAGCAATAAATACGACATAAATAGCGGCAGCAATAAACCAAACTTTTGGATTAACAACAAAGCCCGCAACTACAGCAGCGACTGCTAGAACTAAGGCAATACTTGAAGTAACGATTCCTCCAGGAGTTTTATAAGGACGAGGCATGTCGGGTTTAGATAGGCGTAGTTTGATGTGGGATAAAAGAATCAACACATAAGAAATGGTTGCACCAAAAACCGCGATTAAAATCAGTGAATCACCTTCTTTGGTGAGTGAAAGCAAGAACCCGATAATACCTGGAATAATAATTGCGAGATAAGGGGCTTTATTTTTATTGGTTAAAGAGAGTGAAGTAGGTAAGTAACCAGCACGAGAGAGTGCAAAAATTTGACGCGAATAGGCATAGATAATTGAAAAGAAACTCGCGATTAAACCTGCTAAACCAACAAAGTTAACAAAAGTCGCAAGCCAAGTATTGGTGCCATACACTTTAACCAGAGCATCGACGAGGGGAGCGCCAGAGTTTTGTAAAGTACTTGCACCCGCTGCACCTGCACCTAAGAATAAAATGAGCATGGCAAAGGCCGTTAAGATGAGCATTGCTCCGATTAAACCGCGTGGCAGGGATTTGGCTGGATCTTTTGCTTCTTCGGCTGCTAATGGCACACCTTCAACTGCAAGGAAAAACCAGATTGCAAAGGGAACTGCGGCCCAGATGCCTAAATAGCCATGAGGTAGAAAATGACTTGCACCAACACCTGTACCAACTGGAATATCAAATAAATTTTGTGCTTTAAAGTGTGGAATCATTGCCCCAATAAACACGACAAGGGCAACAGCAGCGACAAGCGTAATTGCGAACATGATTTTTAAGGCTTCGCCAGCACCTTTCAGATGTATACCCATAAAAATGGCATAACAAGCGAGGTAAATCATCCAGCCATTAATGCCAAATAAAGATTCGCAATAACCACCAATAAATACGGCAATCGCCGCTGGTGCAATTGCGTATTCAATTAAAATGGCAGTTCCTGTTAAATAGCCCCCAAAAGGGCCAAAGGCAGCACGTGCAAAACTATAACCGCCACCTGCTGTCGGCATCATGGTGGACATTTCCGACATAGAAAGACACAGACATAAATACATGATTGCAGCGAGGGCAGTGGCAATAAACATCCCGCCCCAACCACCTTGAGCAATACCAAAGTTCCAGCCAGCAAAATCACCTGATATCACATAAGCTACGCCTAAACCAATCAGAAGTAACCAACCAACGGTACCTTGTTTAAGTTGACGCTGAGCAAAATATTCTGCTGACGAGACTTCTGTCTTTGAGGAAATAACGGAAGCTGTTTCTGGTTGATTCATACAATACTCCTGCGAGTTAGTTTGTATGAATTAATGCAAAAGCAATGCCTAAATAAATTGCTTTAAATATTAGGTGACGGTTTTTTTATTCCACATAGTAAAAACTTGAGAACTAACAGTACAAAATAAAGAAGCCAGTAATCTAAATTACTGGCTTCTTGTATCATGAATGACCTTACTTCTTTCTAGTGTTGATAGTTTGGTATCAACTTGGTGCGAAACTTAGAAGAAGCCCATTGGTTTAGTTGAATAACTCACCAACAAGTTTTTAGTTTGTTGATAATGATCTAGCATCATCTTATGGTTTTCACGGCCAATACCAGACTTCTTGTAGCCACCAAATGCAGCATGTGCAGGGTAGATGTTATAGCAGTTTGTCCAAACACGGCCCGCTTCAATAGCACGACCAGCACGATAAGAAATGTGAGCTGAACGTGACCAAACACCTGCACCTAAACCATACATGGTGTCATTAGCAATTTTAATTGCATCGTCAAAGTCTTTGAACGTTGTCACAGCAAGTACAGGTCCAAAAATTTCCTCTTGGAAAACTTGCATACCGTTGTGACCTTTAAAAATAGTCGGATCGACATAGTAACCATCGCCTACTTCTTTACGGCCGCTACCGCCAAGTAAGAGTTCTGCACCTTCTTCACGACCCGTGTTAATACAACGTAAGATTTTCTCTTGCTGTTGTAGAGATGCTTGAGCACCAATCATCGTTTCAGTATCAAGTGGATGACCAGTTTTAATACGTTTTACACGTTCGACAGCCATCTCTAAGAACTGATCAGCAATGCTTTCTTGTACTAAAGCACGAGAAGGGCAAGTACATACTTCACCTTGGTTTAAGGCAAACATAGCAAAACCTTCAAGTGTTTTTTCTAAGAAGTCATCTTCTTTATCCATGATATCTTCGAAGAAAAGGTTCGGTGACTTGCCACCAAGCTCTAGCGTGACTGGAATAATATTTTCGGTCGCATATTGCATCACCATTTGTCCAGTTTGAGTTGAACCTGTGAACGCGATTTTTGCAATACGTGGGTTTGTCGCTAACGGACGGCCGACTTCTGAACCGAAACCATTGACAATATTAAGGACGCCCGGCGGTAAGATATCTTGGATGAGTTCAGCCACCAACAAAATACCCACTGGCGTTTGTTCAGCCGGTTTAATCACGACACAGTTACCAGCTGCTAATGCAGGTGCAAGTTTCCATGCAGCCATTAAAATCGGGAAGTTCCATGGAATAATTTGACCAACTACACCTAGAGGTTCGTGGAAATGATACGCAATGGTATCTTCATCAATTTCAGAGATTCCGCCTTCTTGAGCACGTATACATCCAGCGAAATAACGGAAATGGTCGATCGCGAGCGGAAGGTCAGCTGCTAAAGTTTCACGTACCGCTTTACCATTATCCCAAGTTTCGGCAACAGCAAGCATTTCAAGATTTGCTTCTAAACGATCAGCAATTTTTAAAAGTATATTTGAGCGTACTGTTGGTGATGCTTTATTCCATGTTGCTTTCGCTTTATGTGCTGCATCTAGAGCGAGTTCAATATCTTCGGCACTAGAGCGTGGAATACGTGTGAAAGCTTTTCCATCAACAGGAGATACATTATCAAAATATGCACCCTTTATAGGTGCCACCCATTCACCGCCAATAAAATTTTCGTATTGTGATTTAAATTGAACTTTTGAGCCTGGTTGATTTGGATCGATATAGCGCATATAAATATTCCTTTGCTTTTTAGGACTAAAGACTAACAAGAACCCTGTCAGTAGGTACTTTCGTACTTTGTATAATTAGGATATAAAGAAGAAGGTTGGAGAAAGGTTGGAATAGAAATGTGGATATATAAGGAATTTACAAATGTTCACAAAAAAGGATTTATTGCAGCAACGGACGTTGATTGATCAACTGCGCACGCAAAATAGTCTCTCTCCTCAGAACGCTGCCAAACTCGGCCAAAGTATTGCAAGCTCGTGGGAACGATCGGCTTCTGCCGCGATTCCTAAAGAGCGTTTTGCTGCTCCATTAGTCGAGAAAAAAACTGCTTCACAAAATGCTTTAGATATGGCTTTAAGCCAATGTGCCGACGATTTACGTCATATTGCAGAGCAATCTTCAATGGTAATTGCTGTCGGTGATATCGGCAGTACGATTATCTGGACGGCACCAAGTGCACAAATGCAAAGTGCTGCTGAGCGTGTACATTTTGTACAAGGTGGTCAATGGCGTGAAGAATTTGTTGGTACGAATGCCTTGGCTTTATCTTTAAAAACTCAACAATCAAGCTGTGTTTTTTCAAACGAACATTACATGGAGTCGATTCATGATTGGGTGTGTTATGCCGCACCGATTATCGATCCATACTCAAAACAAACGCTAGGTGTCGTTGATTTATCAACCACATGGAAGAACCATAATAGTTTAGGAATTCTGGCTGCTGAACGTTGTGCATCCATTATTCAATCCGCTTTGCTAGAGCAGCAGCGCCAGCAATTACATATTCGTGCATTTTCGACGCCGCAAGTTAAATTTAACGGCAAAAGTTTATTATTAACGCCGCGTCAAATTGAAATTTTAACCATATTGGCACTATGTCCGCATGGTTTAACTTTAGAGCATCTTTATCAGGCGCTCTATGGCGAACGTAAAGTAAGTATGGGCACACTTAAAGCTGAAATGTCTCAACTACGAGATATTTTGGGTGGTTTACTTGGTTCACGTCCATATCGTTTACTGGTGCATGTTGAAGCCGATTTTTTACAAGCTGAACAAGCGCTCGATGCGGGATATGCAGCCTCGGCTTTGCAGCTTTACACAGGTGTATTTCTGGCAAAAACTGAAAGTCCGTTTTTATGCGCATGGCGCGACTGCCTTGAGTCACGCTTGAGCGATGCAATTTTTAAAACCCAAGAAACAGATTTACTGTTAAAGCATCTAGCTCATTTCCCTGAAGCAATTGATGCGGTAGAACGCCTTATGGAACTCTTACCAAGTGAACACCCTGCGCATCAACTGCTGGTGAAATACCTTGACTCACCTAAGCTTAGTTAAGTAATTTTTTGATCCAGCCAATGGAACAATTGTTGATAGACTTGTTCTCGTACTGGCTGGGCCGAAAGGACTAAGTCATGCAATCCATTGTGAATAGAGACAACTGAAACATCGCCTTTAATTTTTTTACCATGTTTCTCAATGTCTTTAACATCTAAAATTACGTCACTTTGAGTCGCATCTATTCCCCATTTTTTTGGGTTTTTAGTTTGATGTGAATGCATAATCAGTGTGGGAACGTTCAGTTTAACCCCACGGTGAATCTCTTTTTGTGCCGTATGAATCGCATGTACAAAGCTGAGTTGAACTGTAGGGGCAGAGGTTGGTTTCCAGTCAAGATTAAACTCCCATTCACCTTTGAGCTGCTTGTGAAGACTGGTGGTGTACCATTTGTTTAATTGGCTTGGGAATTTAACTTTTGGTAGATATTTTCCTACTCGACTGAGCATTGGAATACCAAACTTCTTTTCGACTAGACTTAAATTAAAGTCGTAAAACGGACTATTTGCCCATAGCGCTTTAATAAGAGGATGATCTGGATGATGGGCAGCATAAAGTGTTGCTGTCAAACCACCAGTTGAATGCCCTGCGAGTAAAACCTGAGTGTGTTGCTCTTTGCCAATAATCTCTAATGCTTGAGTAATTTCGGCGTCGTATTCATTTAAATCAAGCACATTATAAAAAATTTGATGAGGCAGCTTTGAGCGGCCATATTTTCTTAAATCAAGTGCATAGAAGTCGTAACCATGAGCATTGAATTGCTCAGCCATTTCGGTTTGAAAGAAATAATCTAAAAAACCATGAATATATAGTACGGCTTTTTGAGTAGATTGAGCGGCTTTTTTACGCACTAAGGTGGCTACAACTTTCCCTTCATAATCATCAGGAAAACTAAGTGTGAGCTGTTCGTAACCCGTGCCTAAAATATCTGGAACATAAGTTTGATTAGCTAAAGATGTATTCATTTTTATCGAGCTATTGTAATTAAGACATGCAGAGTATCCTTCAATGAAATGGGCGAATTGTCAATCAGGTTTGGAAAAGGTTGGAGTATAGGTTCTAAAAAAAGGGAATACCGCTGGAGCTAAGTATTCCCCAAAAAAGTAAGTCAACGGTCGGAGGGATTTGACTTACTAGAGGGATATGCCATTACAACAGTATTAAAGTGCTGCTTTGAAAATCTCCACAACTTGTGCATGATTTGCTTTACGAGGGTTGGTGAGCATACATGCATCTTTTTGAGCATTATCTGCCATCACCGCAAGGTCTTCAGTTTTTACACCAAGCTCGGTTAAACCAGATGGAATACCAATTGATGAAGACAGTTTACGAATGGCATCAATTGCAGCATAGGCAGCTTCTGTTACGGTGAGTCCGTGAGTTTTTACACCCATTAACTCTGCGATTTTAGCGTAGCGATCTGGGCAAGCAATTAAGTTAAATTCACAAACGTGTGGTAACAAGATTGCATTACATACGCCGTGAGGTAGGTTGTAGAAACCGCCTAACTGGTGCGCCATTGCGTGAACATAACCTAAAGATGCGTTGTTAAACGCCATGCCAGCCAAGTATTGTGCATAGCTCATTGCATCACGCGCTTCGATGTTTTCACCATTTGCGACCGCAGGTTGTAACCACTGGCTAATCATCGTAATCGCTTTTTCTGCACACGCATCAGTAATCGGGTTCGCCGCCGTAGAAACATATGCTTCAACTGCATGGGTTAATGCATCCATACCTGTTGCAGCGGTTAAACCAGCCGGTTTTGCAATCATGAGTTTCGGGTCATCGATCGCAATGAGTGGAGTACAACGCCAGTCGACAATTGCCATTTTTACGTGAGTATCGGTATTGGTGATAATACAGAAACGAGTCATTTCAGATGCCGTACCAGCCGTTGTATTGACTGCAATCAATGGGGTCATCGGTACTTTACTTTTATCGATGCCTTCATAGTCACGAATATGACCACCACCCGCAGTGACTAGGCCAATCCCTTTTGCACAGTCGTGAGATGAACCGCCACCTAAAGACACAATAAAGTCACAGCCATTGTCGTTATAGGCATTTACGCCATTATGAACATTAATATCGGTTGGGTTAGGTTCTGCGCCTGGGAATATATGGCTTGCAACGCCTGCTTCAGTTAAATAGTTTGCGATAAGATCTGCAACACCAAATTTAAATAAGCCTTCATCGGTCACAATTAATGCTTTTTTTGCGCCGAGGTTTTGTGCCTTTGTACCAATTTCTTTAGCACATCCTGGTCCAAAGAGTGATACGCATGGAATATAAAAACCGTTTGTTTGATCTGCAATATTTTTAAAAGCCATGGAGTGATTCCTTCTTCCATAAATCCATTGTTTGTTATTACAGGTGAGCCTCACCATGGCCTTAGTATTGTGATGTGAAGTTTATTTTCCTACCTACCAAAAACCTACCAAATATTATTTTGTTTTTAATTATTGATTTATATGTGCTTTTTAGAAAGTTTGGTACATTCATTTAATTTTTTCGGGAAAATCGTTAAGCTATGGGCTGTTGAAGATGTACATATGAGATTATGAAACAGGAAACTGCGCTTAAACTGCTTAAAGCAGGTGAAAATGTCTTTTTAACCGGTTCGGCTGGTGCAGGGAAAACCTATACACTTAATCAGTACATCCAATATCTAAAAGCACGTAAAGTGCCTGTGGCAATTACGGCATCTACAGGTATTGCAGCAACACATATGAACGGTATGACCATTCATACATGGGCTGGCATTGGCATTAAAGATCTGTTAACTGACGACGATCTAAAACGCATGAAAGAGCGTAAATATCTCAAGGAACATCTTGAAAATGCGCAAGTTCTCGTAATTGATGAAATCTCGATGTTACATGCGAAGCAGCTCAATCTGGTCAATCAAGTCCTAAAATATTTTAAAGAAAGCGATGAAGCATTCGGTGGTATTCAAGTCATTGTGGCTGGAGATTTCTTCCAGTTGCCGCCTGTAGGTCGTAATGGTGAAGCCAATCGTGACAAGTTCTGCTTTATGTCAGATGCATGGGTCGAAGCCAAATTCCGCGTATGTTATTTAACAGAACAACACCGTCAAGATGATGAAATTCTGAATCAGATTTTAAACGCTATTCGCGCGCAAAATATTCAACCCGATCATTTGCAAGCACTGCGTCAATCACGAGCACATGATATTGGTGAGACCTTTACTCGTCTTTATACACACAATATGGATGTCGATAACATCAACTATCAGCACTTAAATGAAATTGATAATGAAGGGCATCAATTCAATGCTGTTTTAGATGGTAATGAAAAGTTATTAGAAACTTTAAAATCTTCAGTGCGTGCGCCAGAAGAACTCACACTTAAAAAGCATGCCAAAGTCATGTTTGTAAAAAATAACTTTGATATGGGCTATATCAACGGAAGTTTGGGTGAAGTCATCGGCTTTGAGGAAGATGACGAAAATGGCTTACTGCCGAAAGTAAAACTGACTGATGGCACGACTTTGCTGGTTGCTCCTGAAACTTGGTCCGTTGAAAATGAAGCAGGCAAAGTGATTGCAAGTTTTCAGCAAATTCCGCTTCGTTTAGCGTGGGCGATTACTATTCATAAAAGCCAAGGGATGACTTTAGAAGCCGCTGAAATTAACCTCATGAACACCTTTGAAAAAGGTCAGGGTTATGTTGCATTGTCGCGCTTAAAATCTTTAACTGGGTTAAAGCTATTAGGGATTAACGAGCAAGCTTTAGAGTTAGATAGTTTAGCTGTCAAAGCCGATCGCCGTTTCCAAGAGCTTTCAAAAGAAGCCGAAGATAACTTTGCAGATGTAGATTTAACGGCTCAACATAAAGCATTTATTCGTCACTGTGGCGGCACCTTGAATGAAACCGAGATTTCTCGTAATGAGAAGAAACTCGCAAAAGGTGGCAAGCAAAATTACGCTACGGCAACTTTAGATGAGACACGTGTTTTGTTTGAAGAAGGCTATGAGATTGAAGACATCGCGCATGAACGTGGTTTAACCCCAGCTACAATTATTAATCACTTGGCTCGACTTCATAAAGAGCAAAAGCTAGATATTTCGGTTGCTCATCCGGGTGAAGAAGTGGTCGAAGAAATTCGTAAAATTTATAAGAAGCTGAAAAAGCGCCAAAATCCAGATCATTTTTCTGATGATGGTTCGATCAAACTAAGACCAATTGTTGAAGCAACCAGTCCTCGAATGGGATATGATCAGGTGCGATTAGCTTTATTATTTATTGAGTAAAGTTTAATTAGCTTAATGACTTATTACATAAATTGAGGTGGCTATGCCGCACGTTGTAGTTGATTATTCAGAAAATTTAACTGGATTAAACGCAAAACAATTACTTGAAGAAATTAATACCACACTGATTGAAACAGAGCTATTTAGTCCAGAAGACATTAAAAGCCGTGCGCGTAAAGATGATGTTTTCCTCATAGGTTTGGGAGCAGAACAGGCTTATATTCATGCAAAGGTCTATATTTTGTCGGGAAGAACGGCTGAACAAAAACAGCTTATGGGTGAGCAGTTATTAGCGGTGCTTAGTAATAAAAAATATCTACAACAAGAGTTTAATAAAGAAATTCAATTATGCGTTGAGCTTGTCGATATACCAAGAGAAGATTACTTTAAGCAAGTTGTATAATTCTAAAAAAGCACAATTTCGATCAAGAATAGCGATCAGCACTATGTAAAAGTAGTGCTTTCGAATGAACAGACATCTACTTACTTTTAAAGTGGGTCTAGCGTGATACAGGTATAACCTAGATTATGCCAGTATCTCTAAAAGCTTAATATCTGCATATTGCTCAATCAAGTTGTCATCTAGCATGTGGATGTAATCCATAAAGATGGTGCTAAAACTTCCCATAGTTTGCGCTTGATTTGCAGCAAGTTTACCTGCAATCGCAAAATGAACATGAGCTGAAAGAGCAGCAATGGTTGGCGTCGTCACAGCGCTATATGCTGCAATTAACGCACCTAAAGCACAGCCTGTTGCAGTAATTTTTGGTTGTAAAGGACTTCCGCCTTTTACTTGAATAACGATGTCTAATTCTTTAGATAAAATATAATCTGACTCACCTGAAATAGCGATACAGTCCGTATGTGCTAATAGTGCATAAGCCTGTTGATAGGATTGATCACTGCTTAAAGTACTATCGACACCTTTAGATTGAACTTGGTTGCCAGCAAGCGTACTAATTTCTGAGGCATTACCACGAATAACGCTTGGCTTGAACTGTAAAAGCTCGTCTGTCATTTGACTACGCCAAGCTAAAATTGGTCCATAGCCGACTGGATCAAGCACCCATGGAATGCCATTGAGCTGTGCAGTCTTGGCAGAGATTTGCATAGCTTGCATTTGCTCTGAGGTTGGCGTACCCAAGTTAATGCTCAAAGCCGATGAAATTTTGGTAAAACTTTCTGCTTCATAAGGATTATCAATCATGGCAGGTGAAGCACCAGAAGCAAGTAAGACATTGGCTGTATAGTTGGCTGCAACGCTATTAGTAATGCATTGCACAAGAGGCGTTTTTGCCTGCATGTTTTGCCAAGCGTCAATTACCTGCTCAATCAAAGTCGATGCTGATGTCATATTATTATCCTTATTAAGCCAAAGTGATTGTAGATTTAGTGAGTAAAATAATGATCTTGATGCTTACATCTTTGGCAAATTAAAGAAACATAATCTGCCGCATCATAATCAACACTTAAATCATTTGAACCACAATGCATACAGCGTTTAACTGAATAAAAGTTTAATCGAGGTTCAATTTTTCGCCATGCTTTCCAGACAGGTTGTACAAAGATCTGTTCGTCGTAACCTAAGAAGCGGTTAAGTAAAATATAACTCATTTTACTGTAGGGAATATTGTGAGGACGAGGCAACATTGAGGTTTCCCACTTTTCAGCTAAGGCTCTCTCTCGATATTGCTCTAAGGTTTTCTTTAACAAATTGGTGTTAATAAATTTTTCATTACGCGGCTGTAGGGCTTTCTGTTTATAAAGATACTCGAGTGCGGTTTGAATTAAATAATAAATCTGCCCAATTGCTAGTGAATCCATTAAGCGATAGCAAAAAGTTTGGAAATTAGAGCTTCCTGCAATTTGAATGCCCCAAGTTCGGCAATAGAACTGCATAAACTGAATAATCTCTTGATAGAGCACCTGAAAAAGTACGTCTTTTACTTCATCGGCACTACGAAACGGAATACCAAGACTTAAATTTTCATAAAACCAGTGGCGTAGTTGCTGAGCTACACTAAATAAACTTGGGTCACTATAACCGTCCAAGCGAATGTTTAAATAAAAGCACTGAGGTTCATCAGCTTGATCTTGGGCGTTTAAAATTCCATCTTTATGAAGTTGTTTTATCAAGTAATTTTGAAACATCCAGTTCGGGGTAATAGAGTGATATTTAATTTGGTCCCAGTGAATGTATTCGTCATGAGCAACATCGTCTCGTGCATAGTCATCGAGCAGGCTAAGTAAAAAAAGTTTATGTAAAAAACTGAGCTGTTCCAGACTACGTTGTGGTTGCTCTTTTGACTTAAACTGGCGTTGTTCTTGTAGGCGTGTTTGCTGTAAAAGCTTTTTTCGTTGTTTTGTGCATGTTTCACAATGACAAGTCATTTTCGTGTCTTTAAAAACACGGTGCTGACAATGACTGCATTCATGAAACTGAATGTCTTGCTCAAATTGCTCGGCATCTACCCAGTACATTGAAGCTTGGCAGAGAGGACAATGGCTACTTTCATCTAGCTGTTTCTGTAGAATTTGTAAGACCATTTTGCTCCGAACGCTTAAATCTATCATGACTGACTTATTATACACAGCCGCATTGCCGATAGCTGAGATTGTCTTTTTCTTTGGTGCAAAAATAGAAAACCTAAAGTCTTTGTTTTAACTTTAGGTTTTCATAAGGGGTTAAAATTTAAAATTAAACAGGGCACGGCAAGCTCTCATCATTCTGTCCAAGCTTTTTGGCATTGATAAGTGCCTGCACTTTTTTACTTGGTAATTTTACTTTACCTAAAGCATCATAAGTATTAACGATAGAGGTCACCTCCTGAGCTGTAATAGAAATACCTTCCGCAGATAAAAATACTGCGATCACATGGTGATTGAGTCCTGCTGCGTCTAGATCATGAATCGCTTTAATATTTTCTAAACGATGAAAATGTGCTTTTAATTCCATACTGACACCTCTTGTTCTGATTGAAATATTTATATTGGTGTATTAGTGAAGGCAAGAACCATGCCCAAAATGTAAGCTGACTCTAAAAAATGTTAAAAGCTGAAGTTGTTTTATTTTTATTGTATAGATTGATTATATAAGCAACGATTATCGTAATTTTGGTCTAATCTGTGCTAATAAAAGACGATTCTAATTTGAAATGTATAAATGAAGTCCCATTAATTTTATAAAGGTAAACAAACACGGTATGTATGAATGTGTATGATCAAGTTCATAAAATTCGTACTACGGTTTCCGAAAAGTATATAAGGAATAAAGATGAATATTGCGGCACAGCCTCCAGTTCAGGCAGATCAAACAATTTATTTAAAAGATTATCAAAAACCTTCATTCTTGGTTGAATCCATTAATCTTGATATTCAAGTATATGACGACAAAACAATTGTTGATTCAACATTAGTCATGAAGCGTCAAACTGCTGGAGACTTGGTGTTATTAGGTCGTGATCTTGAGTTGCAATCTATTCAGCTCAATGGTCAAGATATTACTCCTGCACAATATTCACTCGACAGTGAACAACTGGTGATCACTGATGCACCAGATGAAGTCATTTTACAAACTCAAGTCATTATTCACCCTGAAACCAACACTCAGCTTGAAGGTTTATATAAAGCAGATGAGTTGTTTGTAACCCAGAATGAACCTGAAGGCTTCCGTAAAATCACGTTCTATCCAGACCGTCCAGATGTACTTTCAGTCTTTACGACACGCGTAGAAGCAGACAAAAAATATCCAGTGTTACTTGCCAATGGTAATTTGCTTGAAACAGGTGAGGTAGGTGAAAACCGCCACTTTGCGATCTGGCAAGACCCGACTAAAAAACCAAGCTATTTGTTTGCTTGTGTCATTGGTGATTTAGCTGTTCTTAAAGATCACTATACGACTTCGGAAGGGCGTGATGTTGCTCTAGAAATCTATGCCATTGAGAAAGACATTCCAAAATGCCATATCGCGATGGAAGCATTAAAGCATTCAATGCGTTGGGATGAAGAACACTACGGCCGTGCGTATGACCTAGACAACTATATGATTGTTGCTGTTAGTCAGTTCAACATGGGTGCAATGGAAAATAAAGGTTTAAACATCTTTAATACTTCATGCGTACTTGCCGATGAAGAATACACCACTGACGCAGCGATTATGCGTGTACAGTCTGTGATTGCGCATGAATATTTCCATAACTGGACAGGTAACCGCATTACTTGCCGTGACTGGTTCCAACTGTGCTTAAAAGAAGGTTTAACGGTATTCCGTGATCAATCTTTCTCTGAAGATTTACAATCTGCTGCGGTTCAACGTATTGATGATGTTGCGGTACTTAAATCGCATCAATTCCCTGAAGATGCAGGTCCATTGTCGCATCCACCACGTCCAGATCACTTTGTAGAAATTAATAACTTCTACACAGCGACAGTCTATGAAAAAGGTGCGGAAATTAACCGTATGATGTCGACCTTACTTGGTAAAGAAAAATACCGTAAGGGGACAGATGAATACTTCCGCCGTCATGATGGACAAGCTGTAACGGTAGAAGACTGGGTTGCTGCATTATCTGCAGGTTCAGGTGTCGATTTATCTGCATTTTTAACTTGGTACAACCAACCAGGTACGCCAAAGCTTGAAGCAAAAGGTGAATATGATGCAGCGATGCGAACTTACCGTTTAAGTTTTAAACAAAGCCTAAAAGCACATCCTAAATATCCAAATTTAAAAGCTGTTCCAATTCCTGTTGCTTTAGCGCTTTTTAACGCTAAAACAGGGGAGCAATATACATTGCACAGTGACAGCTTATTCGTAAATGATGTTAAAGATGGTGTGTACTTGTTTGATCAAGACGAAGCAACCATTGAATTCACAGGTGTGACTGAACAGCCAGTTGTATCGTTACTCCGTAATTTCTCTGCGCCTGTAAATCTTGTATTTGACTATACCGATGCTGAATTAGCATTCTTAATTCAACACGAAACCAACGGCTTTAACCAATGGCAAGCAACGCAAACCTTGCTTGAGCGTATTTTGCTAGAAGACCATTCTGCAGATGCGTACATTCAAGCTATTCAGAGCACTTTGCCGGAGTTGGTTGGTCGTGACCCGCTTTTAGCATCACGTTTGTTTGATGTACCAAGTGAAGGTTATTTGGGTAGTCGTATTGATCAGAACTATGCACCAGCAGATATTCATGTAAAACGTGAAGCCTTGCTTAATCGTTTAGCACAAGAGTTGGGTACATTCTGGAAAGATACTTACCTTACACTTGACCCAGACTTGCAAAAAGAATTCTCTTTAGCCATGGGTGTACGTGCATTAAAAAATATTATGCTTATGATGATGGCTCGTCAGGGCGACCAAACTGCATTTGAATTAGCACATGTCCAATATCAAAACACAGGCAATATGTCTGAGCGTTTAGGTGCGCTACGTGTACTGGTTTGGCAAAATGCACCTCAAGCTCAAGAGGCACTTGCTGATTTCTATGACTGTTTTAAAGATGAAGCCTTGTCTTTAGATCAGTGGTTTATGATTCAAGCTGCAAACCCAAATGCCACTGTTGAGACGATTGAATATCTTACTCAGCATCCTGATTATGACCTCACGACGCCAAACCGTATTCGCGCCGTAAGTGGGGGCTTGTCAAATAACCCAGAAAATACTTGGGGCTTTGGTGTAGCTCACTTTATTAACCTTGCAGAATATCTTGACGAGAAAAACCCAATTTTAGGTTCGCGTCTATTACAGGTATTGTCACGTTGGTATACGCTTGCAGAGCCTCAGCGTACTCAAGTACAACAAGCTTTACAAGCATTGCAGCCTAAAGTGAAATCGAAAAATGTTTCTGAAACTTTAAATAGCATGCTGAGCGTTTAATTATTTAAACTTACTAAATAAAGGTCTCTAAAGAGGCCTTTATTTTTTTATATCTCATAGCTCTTCAAGATTTAAAATAAATAAAACTATCCTTGTTGTAGTTCATCTGTAGATCAAGTTTTATCATTTTATTTTTATATAAATTATAATCTTTAATAGTTTTTGAAGATGCACTTTTAAGAAATAATATAAAATGAAAATTAAAGAGATAAATAATATAAAAAATAAATTGGCTGTAGAAAATTATCTAATTTTTTAAAGTTAGCTAAATTTTGAAATATTTATTTAAATTTATCTTAATATTTTTTCTAGTGTTTTTATTAAAATTATTTAAATCAAATATTTATATTTTATAAATATTGTTTTTTTGTATCCGTAAGATAGGTTTAGGTAAATTTGTTTTATTGATTAGAAATTAAAATAATAACATGAACATGCATTTTATTTATTTTTATGTATTATGTTGGAAAGTAGGATAAAAAAATAAGCTTTAAAAGAGCAGTCAAATAAAAATGATTGTAAGAATAAGGGTTAAATTTTTTATATCTATTAATTCGATAATTTAGTTTAAAAGGTTTTGGCCATGAAAAAGACTTTTATTTATTTATCAGCAGTTGTTGCAGGAGTATTTTCTCTCAATGCGGCAAATGCAGCTACAGCAACAGGTACATTAACTGTTAGAGCAACAGTAACGAATAGTTGTGTATTGAATACCTCTGCAACTGGCACGACAACAAATGCTGTTTTAGATTTTGGTACATTAAGTTCACTTGCTGGCAATGTTGATGCAGATACCACAACGACTGGTGGTACCTCAATTAAAGTCCTTTGTAATAATACTGTGCCATGGACTTTGTCATTTGATGGTGGTCAGAATGTTTTATCAACCCAACGTCGTATGATCGGTGGGGCGACTAGCAATGAATATATTCCTTACAACCTTTTCTCTGACACAGGACGTGCCACAGCAATTGGTATTGCAACGACTGCCTACAGTGGAACCGGAACGGGTAATGTTCAAACTGTAAATGTGTATGGTCGTATTCCTGCAGGAACAACTTTACCAAGTGCAGGTAGCTATGTTGACAGTGTGACTGTCACGGTAACTTATTAATTTGCATAAATTAGAATTACGTTAGCCCTTTTGAAAGGGCTAATACATTAAAAAAGTTATATTTGAGCAAATCATGAAAAAAAATATTTTTATTATTACGGGATTATTCTTATCTTTATCTAGCTCTATTAACGCCGCAACAATCCGTCTTTCACCTGTAAATGTAGAAATATTAAGTAATCAAAATGCTGCTTCAATTAGTTTATATAACCAGTCAAATGAAAGTGCTGATTTGCAGGTGCGTGTATTTGAATGGAGACAAAATGCTGGTCAAGATCAGTTAATCCCTACGGATGAGATTGTAGTTAGTCCACCATTTTTAAAACTACAACCTAATGACTCTTATAACTTACGTGTAGTTAGAATTAACCCAGAACCTGTTTCTGGTGAAAAAACCTATCGTATTATTATTGATGAGTTACCCAAACCAATTGATAGCCGTAAAGCAGCTCAGGGAGTAAATGTATTACTTCGCTCATCATTACCTGTATTTGTAGTAAATAAAGATGCGATTACCAAACTGAGTTGGAAAATTGATGTTAACCAGAACACACCTTCTTTAAATATTAGCAATATAGGTAACCGACATGCGTTGTTAAATAGTCTAATGCTTGTTGATACAACTGCCAATAAAAGTTATCCCATTAAAGTAAATACTGTGAATGGTTATATTCTTGCGGAGAAGTCGAAAAGTTACTCGATTAGTAACTTTACCTATCAACCAAATCATAAATACAGCGTATCTCTAACAGTTAATGGTAAGAAAACCACACTTTAAGAGGCTTATATGAAATACATTATAGGTGTCTTATGTGTTGCGTATTTTCCTACGTATTCTTTTGCCGAACAGTTACTAGATTATACGAATACTGCAGTTCCGAGTGTTCCTAAATCTGTTGGTAACGATAATAAATATAAACACGTAGGAACGAATGAGCAGGAGCAAGATCTTAATTTCATTCATCTATTTTTAAATATTTCGATTAACTCAAATGCTTCTGAAGATTTGGTTGCTGTAAAGCAATCTAAGGATGGAAAACTATATATTCGTTCTAGGGCCTTAAAAACTTTAAGACTAAAAATGGATGAACATATCCCAGATAACCAGTGGGTATGTATCAACGATCTAAACGGAATCCAGTTTAAATATCTCGAGAATGAGCAGTCTTTAAACCTAAAAGTTCCGTCGAACATGTTAACGGGTTACTCAGTCGACTTAAGTGGCCAGCAGGTCACTAACCCACATTTGCTAAAGATGAAACCCTTAAACGCGGCTATTTTGAACTACAGCCTCTATCATACTATAACCAATGATGAGAATGTTTTCTCAGGTACGGCAGAAGGGATCTTTAACAGCGCAATCGGTAACTTTTCATCAGGGGTTTTATATAACGGTAGTAATGAAACTAGCTATAGCCATGAAAAGTGGGTGCGACTGGAAACTAAGTGGCAATATGTCGACCCTGAAAAGATCAGGATATATACCCTAGGCGACTTTATTTCTAATAGCCCAGACTGGGGAAGCAGTGTCCGTCTTGCCGGTTTCCAGTGGTCGAGTGCTTATAGCCAACGCGGTGATATTGTCACCTCGGCACTCCCGCAATTCTCAGGTTCGGCAGCACTGCCTTCAACCCTAGATTTATACGTCAACCAACAAAAGATTTATTCAGGACTAGTGCCATCTGGTCCCTTTGATATTAAACAGCTCCCATTTATTTCAGGAAACGAAGTCACCCTTGTGACTACCGATGCAACGGGACAGCAGAGCATTACCAAAAAGCCGTACTATTTTTCATCCAAGATTCTGGCAAAAGGCATAAATGAGTTTTCAGTAGATGTTGGGGTGCCACGCTACAACTATGGACTCTATTCAAACGATTATGATGATGCCACCTTTGCCTCAGGTGCGATCCGATACGGTTACAGTAACTCTCTGACCTTAAGCGGTGGTGCAGAAGCTTCAACAGATGGTCTGTCGAACCTAGGCACAGGATTTGCCAAAAATATTTTGGGTATTGGCGTGATCAATGCCGACATTGCAGCGAGCCAATATAAAGATGAAAACGGTTATTCTGCCTTGCTGGGTTTAGAAGGTCGCATCAGTAAGAACATTTCATTTAACACCAGTTACCGCAAAGTATTTGATAACTATTTTGACCTAGCCCGTGTGTCTCAAGTTAGATATTTAAAAGATAACCAGATTAATCCCGAGTCACAGAACTACCTGAACTACAGTGCACTGGCCGATGAGATTTTTAGGGCAGGGATTAATTATAACTTTTATGCAGGCTATGGGGTTTATCTGGGCTATAACCAGATCAAATATAGTGACAACTCCTATAAATTACTGTCTACCAATTTAAGTGGAAGTCTGGACAAGAACTGGGGCTTTTATGCATCAGCGTATAAAGATTATGAAAACCATAAGGACTATGGAGTTTACTTTGCGCTGAGATATACACCGTCAAGTAAAGTGAATGCGATCACGAGTGTATCTAGTGACAGCGGTAGCCTACGGTATCGCCAAGAAATATTCGGATTATCAGCACCCCAAATTGGTTCATTTGGCTGGGGTGGTTATGTTGAGCGCGATCAGGATGCAAATGAAAACAATGCCTCGATTTATGCCTCTTACCGAGCACGGGCAGCTTACCTGACGGGACGCTATAACCGATTTGGGGATAATGATCAGGTTGCAGTTTCGGCGACGGGTTCATTGGTTGCTGCGGCGGGACGTATCTTTGCGGCCAATGAAATTGGAGATGGCTACGCAGTTGTAACCAATGCCGGACCACAAAGTCAAATTATAAATGGCGGGGTCAATTTGGGAGAAACTGACAAGTCTGGAAGATTTCTGATTCCTAGTCTCATGCCATATCAAGTGAACCATGTTTATTTAGATCCATCGTATCTTCCTCTGAATTGGAATGTTAAATCTACAGATCAAAAAACAGTGGTGGGTTACCGTCAAGGAACTTTGGTTGACTTCGGTGCTCATCAGGTCATTTCTGGATTAGTGAAACTGGTTGATGAAAATAATTCACCGTTGATGCCGGGTTATACCGTTCGAATTAATGGTCAGCAAGATGGGATGGTTGGGTATGACGGTGAAGTATTTATTCCAAACCTGTTAAAACAAAACAAACTTGAAGTCGATCTTCTAGATCATGGTTCATGCCAAGTTGACTTCACCTATAACAGTAATCAGTACACAAGTAAAAAATTGGGACCTTATGTATGTCATTAAATATTATGAATAAGGCTCAAATAGAGAGCTATAAGTTTTTTCCATTGTTTTTAAAGTATTTTGTAGGCATTTGCTTATTTTATCTTGTTTATGCATTTTTTAGTCCGGCACATGCAGCTTGTACGGTAAGTGGAACCACAAATAACACTTTTATCTACACAGCAGCAAATATTAATAGTGATGCAACCGTAAACCTTTCAGGAACAATTACTTGCACGAATTTAGGACTTCCCCAGATTTCTAATTTCATGTGTATGAAAACCGTATTTACGGGAACCACAAATGCAATTAATAGTGTGTCATTACCGTATACGGTTACTGCAACTGTAGGTGGAGCTGGGTCTTCTACCACAAACCAAACCTCCAATGTGTGGTATGGCCCAGTACCAACAGTCGCATCAAATAATATTGTGAGTTACTCGGTAAATATAAAAGTACCAGCTCGAACGGGGTCTCTCATTGCATACCCTCAAGGAACATATACGGCTTCGGTTCGGTTGTATTGGGATATGGATCTTTTGGGTTTGTCATGTGGTGATTTACTTGGTGGTTGGGATTCAGGCGATACACTGCTAACAGCGAACTTTGTAGTACCAAGTTTGTGTCAATTAAACTCAACCTCAACTGTAGATTTCGGCGATATTAATGACATTGGTACGACTAAGCGTGATTACACAGCGCAAGGGGCCGTGAATACGACCTGTAATTTTGGAACGCCATATAGTATTTATTTAGGGGATGGAAACAACCGTATAGCTGGAGGCTTTAGGCGTATGATCAATAGTAATAATGAATTTATTCCCTATCAGCTATATAAAGATTCTAACTATAGTACGGTATGGGATGCCACGGGAGGCGTAACCAATGTTGGGGGAACAGGAGGGGTCTCAAAAACAGGCACAGGCAGTGCTCAAACGACTACAGTTTATGGAAAGATTCCGCAAGGTACTGCCATCGCAAGTAGACCTGGCGTCTATTCTGATAGTGTTGTCGTTACGGTGACTTATTAAGCTTTCAAACTTATATGTGGAGCTCTTTTTATAGCAGAGCTCCCTATAGTTCAAAGTATATTGCTTAAAAATTGTTAAGATATAAATAATAAAAATCAAATAATTCTTAGCTTTCGGAACTTATTCGTCATCAAAAACAGTTTGACTTAAAAAAGCATTCTGTATATTTATTGATTAGTTCTAAAAAAGAACTAGATAAAAGGCAATTAAAAATAAAGGTGAATAAATGTCGAATATTATTTTGCATCAATGGGAAATTTCTCCATTCTGTCAAAAAATTTCAAGGGTTTTGAAATTTAAAGGAATCTCATTTGACACAGTTAACTATAACGGCATTCTTGGAGCGAAAGTTCCTCTACTAAGTAAGGTGGGCAAAGTACCTGTCATTGATCATAACGGGCAACGGATTCAAGACAGTACTCGAATCGCGCGCTATCTAGATGAAGCCTTTCCAGACACACCTCGGCTTTACCCTGAAGATCCAAATCAAAAAGCTCTTGCTGAACTTTGGGAAGATTGGGCAGATGAATCTCTTTATTTTTATGAAGTCTATTTACGCGTAAATGACTCAGAAGCTTTAGAAGAAGCGATTCGCATTAGTAGCATTGGTCGTCCAGTTTATGAAAAGCCCATGGTAAAAGGTTTTATTTTAGCCGAGTTAAAAACGCAGCTATTCTTTCAAGGCTTAGGACGTATGAAAGCTGAAAATGTTGAAGAAGAATTTATCCGACATCTCGACCGTATTGAGCAGGTTTTGTCACAAAGTGAATGGTTAGTTGGAAACAGCCAAACCATTGCAGACATTGCTGTAGTTGCTCAACTCGGTGAAGTGATCCGCACCAGTAAAAAATTTAGTAAAGAAATTTTGAATCGTCCGTTTATTGCATTATGGTATAAAAAACAAACAGGGTGAAATGTCTATGACATCAGCAACACTAGATAAAAAACAAGATTGTGCGGTTGTTATTGGCGTTGGGGCATCACAAGGTATTGGTGCAGCGGTGTGTCGTCTTTTCGCCAAAGAAGGCTTAAAAGTCTATGTTGCTGGACGTACTTTCCAGAAAATTGAAGCAGTGGCTGCTCAAATTCATTCCAATGGTGGAGAGGTTGTCGCGTTTCGTTTAGATGCAGAAGATATACACCAAGTACAGGCCTTGTTTGACACTATTACAAGTCAAAATGAGCGTATTACTGCTGTCATTCATAATGTGGGAGGAAATATTCCTTCCATTTTTTTACGCAGCCCATTGTCATTTTTTACTCAAATGTGGCAATCCACTTTTTTATCGGCCTATTTAGTTTCTCAAAGCTGTCTAAAAATCTTTAAAGATCAAAATCACGGTACGCTTATTTTTACTGGAGCGAGTGCGTCTCTACGCGGCAAACCTTTTTTCGCAGCTTTTACGATGGGAAAATCTGCCTTAAGAGCTTATGCCTTAAATCTAGCCCAAATCTATAAGCCACAAAGCATACACATTGCTCATGTGATTATTGATGGTATGGTCGATGGCGATAGAGTGAATAAAGCATTATTTGGTCTGGGGCGGTTAGCTCGTCTTACGCGTGGCACTGGCGGACTTAATATTGATGCAATTGCAGAAAATTATTGGATGCTTTACCAACAAACACCTCAGCTCTGGACACATGAGTTGGATTTACGCCCATATCAAGAAAAATTTTGAGAGACTAAAATGTTAAAAAAAATATTTCAAAAATTTCAAAAAAAGCAGGGCTGTGTTGTAGTGGCTGGTCATGACCTTCAACTGATTGAGCGTGATTTTGTAATTCTAGATAAAAACGCACATTTTCCATTACATCTTTATCAAGTTGTGCATGATTCAACTGCGCAAAAGATGAAAATACATTCTATAAATGATGGCGTGACAGCAGTACATTTAAATTTAGTGAATGCAGATCACTTAAAATGCTTATTGCGTTATATTTCAAAACACGGGCATACCATTGAACTCTGTGTATTTCAGCCGAGTTTTTCATCTTCGCCCAATATTGAAGCTTTATCTTTAGAAGAGATTGAACACAGTTGGCAGACCACAGGTTTAAGTGCAGTAAGTGTCGCTCAAGCTGTGATTAAACCTATGCTTAAACAACAGCGGGGCACAGTTATTTTTCTTGGCGCACCCTCTAATCATTCGATCCATTACGATGTGTTAAGCCAAAGCATGTTTGCAAGCATCCGTGCTTTAGCACAGTCCTTAGCCAGAGAGTTTCAACCTAAAGGCATTCATGTTAGTTATTGCATGATTGAAAAATGGGAGGGGCAAAACCCGCACTTTACCTCATCTCTCAAACAAGTATGCCAACACATCTATCAGCAACCTGATTCTGCATGGAGCCAAGAACTTAGCCTATCTTAAAATTTTACTTTCACATGTTCTTGAAATACAGTACTGATCTGAAATGATCATAGAACAATAATTTCGGTAGGTTTTTAAATGGTGAATATAAAGAGTTTTCAGCGAACGGTTCAAGTAGTGTCGACCTTGGCGGCTTTTATGTGTTTTTCTTCACTCGCGCAAGCTTCACAATACACTCAAACTGCTCGTTTAGTTAACGAACGCTTATCTTATATGAAGGATGTTGCAGGTTATAAAGCAGAGCAGCATTTACCTATTGAAGATTTAACTCAAGAAAAGAAAGTTCTGGATCAATCACTTTCTGAAGCCGAATCTTTTGGTTTAAATAGCGAAACAGTAAAGCCATTTATTGTGACGCAAATGAATGTTGCCAAGGCCATTCAGTATCGCTATCGCGCAGATTGGTTATCGAGTCCAGAAAGCAATTGGAAGCCACAAGATTTAGCAGAAGTACGTTTAAAAATTAGTTCTTTGAACACTGAGCTTCTAAAAAATATCGCTTATGAACTTAAGAAAAATCATAACAAAGCACCTCATGGCTGTAGTTATATGTGGCCTGTTCAGCATTCTCAACTTAAAGACGCTGACAAAAAAGCTTTATGTGTGGCACTAAATAAAATTAAGTTAAAAGACTGAAAACAATAATTATAACCGTAAAAGTTACCGCTACAGTTTAAGATGCCTACATGTTTTTGTTTGTGATTGATGGGGCAATGGTCCAGCTTTTAAGTGCAAATAAGATCGATGAAAGAGATAAATTATTAGAATATTTTATGTCGACGCTCGCTTAGATTGGTTAGTACTCTAAGGTTTAATTCTTATAAAAAAGCCCTCCGAGGAGGGCTTTTTATTCAATTTGGTTTAGCTTTAAAAGTCAAAAGAGGTTTGTAGATAGAACGTACGTGGCAGTCCTACATACTTACCGCCTGTAGAGTCTGTTGAGCGAGTAAAATATTGCTTATCAAAGATGTTTTTGATTCCACCAGCGATTTTTAAACCTTTAACTTGTGAACTTAAGTCATAAGAGGTACGTAGCGCAAAAGTGGTGTAACCCGGAATATCTCCATATTTACCATCAGCAGTTTCTTCTGTTTGATAGACATTACTATCTGGAAGATCTGGTGAATGCTGCTTAGATTGAGCAAACATATCCGCATTTAAAGACCATTTATCTACTGTGTAACCTAACCCAACATTACCGACATGACGCGAGTAAAACGGTAGGTCTTTATCTTTAAATTGACCAGCTTCAGCCACTGCTTTGGTGAAAGTATAGTTTCCATATACTTTTAAGCCTTCCAGTGCATCAGACAATTGTCCGAAATCATAGCTAATACCTGTTTCGACACCTTTATGGCTGGTTGCCCCTAAATCTGTCCAGATTCCGTTATTAGCAGCATCACGAACCAATGAAAGCTCTTTATCAAAGTCTAAATAGAACACGGTAAATTCGGCATTTAAACCATTGCCCAAATATTTGGTGCCAATTTCATAGTTGTTCGACTTTTCAGGATGTAAGCCTTCGGTTGTAGCCGTTGCGGTTGTTCCTTCAAGACGAGCTAATTGACTGTATTGCTGTGGACCGAACGATACGCCTGCGTTTGCAAATATATTCCAGTTTTCATTTGCTGAGTACATCACGGATAAACTTGGTAAAAATTCGTCTGAATCAATTTTTGGATAAACAGTATTAGGTTGTCCTTTGTTATAACCTGTGAAGTTATTATGGGTTTCAATTGATTCGAAACGAACACCCGGTGTAATCGTCCAACGGCCGAGTTCCATACGGTTGTCGATATATACAGCATGTGCTTTAGTACCGCCTTCACTACTACTACGCGGAGCAAAATCTGGCACTGATGAACCTGCTGCATAAGATGCAGTACGTCCTGCAAATTCAGAACTTTCTTCTTTTAAATAGCGATAGCCAACCGTTACTTCATTTTGAGTATTACCAAGTTCATAAATGCGAGAGTAACGCGGTTCAATTGCATAGACTTTATAATCGCGTGGAGCAGAATCGAGGCGTTTTTGCCCATTCGCTAGTGTAGTCTCAAGATTACTAGTACGGAAAGAGTCGATGTAGTAACTCAAAACCTCGAAGTTATTTTTTTCATCTTTATGGTTATAACGTAAAGAGACATCTGTACGTCGACCTGCAAAATAGTTCTTTTCACCAGAAGATTGATAAGGGTTTTCAGCATATTGCGCCTGAGTTAAACCCTCTGGCATTTCACCACGACCTTCATAATGATGCAGATTTAAAGCAACCGAGTCTTTATCATTAAATTGATACGCAGACTTTAGCATTACATCATCGATATCAATCTTATTGTTAGCTTCTCGATAACCATTTCCTTTAGTCCCTGAATATAGAAGGGCAAGGCCTAAACCATTATCTAAAGTTCCTCCCACAAATAGATTAGGGCTCAGTTTTACTTGGTCAGTACCAGAAGCATATTCTGAAGTCAGGCTAACAGTTCCGCTAAAATCTTGAGGAATTGAGCGAGTCGCAAAGTTAATAATTCCGCCTACGTTTTGAGGCCCAAAACGTACCGAACCTGCACCGCGCACAACGTCAACTGACTCAATATTACCAATTGAAACAGGAGCTAAAGATAACTGTGGCTGACCATAAGGTGCAAATGAAAGTGGAACGCCGTCTACTAGAACTGTTGAGCGAGGTGATAGGCGAGATGCTAGACCACGAACCCCAATATTGAGTGAAACATCACTACCACCTGTTCCGCTGCTATCTTGAGCTTGAACCCCGGGAATTTGTTTTAATGCTTCTCGGATTGAAGTTGCAGCTGTTTCATCTAAAAGCTTACGGTCAATAATAGTTCGAGCGCCAGCATGCTTGTGAACAGTTTCTGCATTTGCTTCTTCTAACCAGTTACCTTGTGCCTTAATGGTAATAGTCGGTAAAGCACTAGCAGTTGTATCTTCAGCATGTACAGGAAGTGCGAGATAAGTACAAGCAATTCCGATTGCATAGCTAAGTGTAGAAACTTTGAACTTAAAATTTGGTAGTGAAAGAGGGGTTGAGCGGTCCATGTTGATGTATCGAAATCCTAAACGATAATTATAATCATTATAGCGAAAAAGTAACAAAATTTTATAAATGTAATTTAATTTTTTTTAGAAAAACTAAACATAGATTTTATCTAATCATTTTCATAGAACAGCCCTCCGAAGAGGGCTTCAAATTTATTTAAAGTTAGGTTGATTTAAGATTTTGTAGACCTTTTCTTTATATACATCATTAGAAATAACACCTTTATCTCGCTGTTGTTTTAGCGATTTAAACTGTTGGCCACGAATTTCTCTTTGAATACCCACATTATCATGATGTCTAATGTAGTAAAGACTACGCTCATGATCACTCATATTCACTGTTTCATCAGTAAACGAAGAAGGCTTTGCTTCATTTTCTTGATATTGTTTTGCAATTTCAAAAAAATCTACGTTTTGAGAATGAGGAGAATTAAATGAATTTTGTTGTTCAGTCAGCTGATGGTTCTGAGTGTTAGCATTTACTTCAAGCATACTTTTATGCTGGTTAAATCTAGGGCGGTTATATTCTTGTTTCGTTTGAAATGTGTTTGTTTCAGCAAAGATGGAAGAAGAAAAAAGCCCAATATTTAAAGATAAAAAAGTTAATAAAAATCTATTCATTTCTTTGGGAGTCCAATTGAAATTGAGTAAATTACTGTATTGTAACATTAAAATTTAATTTTTGAAGGTTTGACTTCAAGAGTGCTTGATCAACTGGTAAATAATAACATCTGTAGCGGAGCGTAAAAGCCAATTTAAAAAGGCTTTTTACACTCATTTTTTTAAGATCGTTTTGAATATTCTTCTTTCAATTTATCCAGAAAAATAAAGAGGTTTTGATTCATTTCTTGATAGTCATGCTTCCGTAATTCTTCACGAGTATTCACAAATTTATAATTGTGAGCATCATTTAACTCGACTTCTGAATGTTGAATCAGTAATTCAACTACTTCTGAAGTTAATTCCATATGACATTGTAGGCCATAAACTAATTTGGAATATTCAATAATCTGTCGTGGGCACCCTGCGCTAAAAGCAATAATTTTCGCGTTGGGAGTTAAACCTGGCATGTCGTTATGCCAATGGCCAACTTCGGTCATTTTTCCTAAGTGAGAAAGCTTAGAATGTATTATTCCGTATTCTGTAAGCATAATTGGAAACTTACCAATTTCTCGCTCTGGACTATGTTCAAATTTGGCACCTAAAGCTTCACCGATCAATTGAGATCCTAAGCATACCCCAATAACCACTTTATTTGCTTCAATTGCTTTTTTAATCATTGCTTGTTCGGCTAATGAATTAAAGTGAGGGCACATATCTAATGTAGTATCAGGACTTTGTGGGCCACCCATTATAATAAGAAAGTCGATATCTTCAACAGAACTTGGCAAAACTTCATTTAAATACACTCTTGAATAGGTAATTTTGAAGTTATTCATTTTGCCCCAAATTTCATATGCGCCAGGCGCTTCAAAATCTTCATGAACAATAAAATGTAACCGCATAACAATCCTTAAAATCTAAACATTAATAGGTCGATCATTGGTTAAAAATCAAGGAAATATTAAAAGTAGAATAGGGCCTTTAATACATCCAGTTTTGAAAACTTATATGGGCCAGCTTTATTTGTTTTTATCGAAGTTGGAATTAATTTTTTGTTTTTAAAATACATACGATATATTTATTGTTAAGTTAAACTAAATTATTCTGATGTGACAATGGCAGTACAATTTGTTAAATTGTGTAGCTTTTATCAAAGTGGACAAAATTTATGAAGACATTTTTAGTTATATCTTTATTGGGTTTTGGGCTGATTGGTTGTGCTTCATCTCCATATAATTCTCAAGAAAATTATTTGAATAAACCTCCAATAGTTCCAGAGAATAAAGCTTTTAATAGTTTTAAAACACCCGAACACGGGATTTTTACTGATCGAGATGTCTATAATATAAATATATCAGAAAATTCGAATCTAAATTTTCGTTATGAAGTTCCTTTTTAAAGAAAAATAAAATATTAACTAAAAAGGACGGAGCAAAGGTGGCTTAACACCTTTGCTAACTCATAATAATCAATGATTAATACAACCTTTTGGGTGGTTTTTTAAATTTTAAACTGTTAAATTTTAGTTATTGAAAACAAGGTATTTTAAATGAAAAACTTCACTATTGTTGCTTCTTTATTTTTATTGGTTGGGTGTGCTACAGGTCACAAACAAGTCACTCCTACGCAAGTGGCTGATAATAAAATTATTTCAGAAGCTGAAAAATATAAAAAACAATATCAAAAGAAAATTTATAAAACCTGGGATATTCCCAAGTCTTCTACAGGTATGAGTGCAAGTGTTAAAGTCTTTTTAACGGATACTGGCGAAATTGAGCAAATTATCTTTTTAGATAAAGAAGAGCAAAAATTTAAAACAAGTATTGAAAAAGCTATCTGGCATTCTAGTCCATTTGTTTTACCCTCTAATCCGGAGGTAAGAAAGCAAGCAAGAAAATTCAATATTAAGTTTCAGGTAAAATAAATCAGTTATGTTTGAATACTAAGAGCAGATTTATAATTTTGAGTAAGTTAAATCTGCTCTTTAGATATTTATAGTATTGATATAGTAGGGTTTAGCTATATTGAACTGATCTTTAAGAGCTAAATTCAAAAGTAGAATGCCAACATTTCAGTGTAGTTAGAAAATAAGGCATTTTATTTATATATTAAAAAAATATAAAAATTTGTTACATTAATATCAAAAGGTAACATAAACAGAACTTTAAAAGAATGAAAAATTATTATAGAAAATAAATAATTTCGTAAGAGTTGTAAGTAAAAATATGAGTGAAGTAAAGAAGCCTCATACTGAAAGTAAAGCAACGAAAGTTGTAGCGTGGTGTCTAATTATATTTGGAATTGTTTTAGGAATAGCCTTTATTTTGTCATATGGGCAAGTTGAAACTAGAAATGATAATTTAGATATTATTCGAGTGTGGTCTGCACAAATGGTCACAGTTGGTCTTTTTATTATATTTAATGGTTTGCTGTTCGGTTATTTACTTTTAAAAATTAGTAGTATTTTGAACCACCTTGAAAATAATAAAAACTAGAATTTCTTTGAATAAATTCAGTTCAAATATTAAATAGAGCTAAGATTTTATTTAAAGCACTTCTCAATGATATGAAAAATTGAAAGAAAATTTTTCAAAATCTTCTTTTATTTTGGTATTTTATGTTGCATGTTTCGCATTTTTAAATGTTTTTGATAAGTAATTTACTATTAACTTTCAAAAACCTTGTATTTCTTACATTTAGTTGATGAGTTTTACCCTATCTTACATAAAAAAATAATAGTCTAAAGAAGTATATAAATATACGCATGAGAAGATAGGAGGTTAAGATGCCAAAATATCTAGCAATAGCAGATAAGGTTTATAAAAAAATTAAAAATGACAACTTGTTTTCTGATGATGTAATAGAAAATTTAAATTGTTTGGTTGGGCTTATTCGTAATGCGATAAAAGGTACTGAATTCAAATTAAAGTATAATTTTATTAATTTTGAAGACTGCTTAACCAAGCCCATCGAGCAATGCTCGGTAAAAATTGATTTTAGTCTTATGCCTAAGTTTGATAATGAAGGTGAGTTTATTTTATGGCTTGCAGGATTTATTGAAAGAATCACTGAGGGAGGTAAAGCCAAATTTCCTCCTATTTCTCAATTGGTCCCTCAAGGCTTTAGTATGGGAAATGAAAATATTCCAGTAACTACTTTACCTGTAAAAGAAGAAAATGCAGAAATGATTGTTAATTATTTTAAATCAGATGATTATATTAAAAATAATAAACTACCTTCTTAAAATATATAAAAGTTATAAGCCAATTATCTCTAACAATTTAGAGCTTAGTAACCGCCTTCGAGGGCGGTTTTCTTTGTTATATGTATCTTAAAGTGTCTGTTACATAAATGATGATTGTTTCATGTTGAATGTATCTGTTAATTATTTGAGCATGGTATGAGACAAGTGAAGTAAAGGATAAATCTCATGATAGATGAAGAAAAACCCTTAAATTTTGATGATGATGAAGAGCCTCTTGATTTTGCAGATGAAGAATTTATCGATGATAAAAAAGAGGATGAGTTGTATAACAGTATTACCAAAGATGGCTCTAGTGTCGATCCGGCAGATGATGGTGAGCGACATATTCGACCTGAAGATGGCGATCCCATAGAAGTCGAAGAATAATCTATAGCCCAATTTTATATTGGGCATTTTAATTTCTAGCGTATTTGGTTGAACAACAACAAACCCTAGATGTTATTCAAAAATTATCATTAATGACTTAAAAAACATGAAAGTTAAGCAATGAGTCTAGAGATATGAGGCTATATATTTATTAAATTCTTATTCTCAGCCAGAAGTAAAACTATGAGTAATTATATTTATAAATTTGCCAACCAAATCAAACATAACGCTGTACCACCAATTAATGACGTTCTGCTCGCTTTTAGAACATTGAAAGCAATACCAGGTGGATTAACGTTGTTGTCAAAAGTTGTTAGCCGTGTTGCTCCATATTTTCAAACAGTAAATCCAATTATTCAAAAACTAGATGCTGACGTGTGTGAAGCTTTCATCAAAAAGAATAAATCAGTCGAAAATCACATAGGAACAGTTCACGTTATTGCCATATGTAATGGATTAGAATTTGTTATGGGTGTACTAACCGAAGCATCTATTCCTCAACATTTAAGATGGTTACCTAAAGGCATGAACGTAAATTATGTCGCCAAAGCCGATTCTGATATTAAAGTCGTCGCAACAATTGATGAAGAATGGAAAGTTGGCGATATGCAAATAAAAGTAAATGCCTATAGAGCAGATGGACTGCCTGTAGTTCAAGGGTATATTACACTTTGGGTTACAGAGAAAAAGTAAGATGACAGAGGATTAGATGCAAAAAATATTGGATTATCTTTGCAAGCTTTTTATTACCAAGTGTCGGTCACGTGCCGCTACAAATAGTCCGATTGCTACCGCAACAGACAATGGCGATGAGGAAATTGGTTTTGCGGTAGATGAGATGTCTCTGAGTCAGGAAGGGGTAAATCATATTTGTAATTTTGAAGGATTAAGACTCAGTGCTTATGATGATGGCGTAGGTGTCTGGAGCATTGGTTATGGCACAACCAGATACCCAAACGGTTTGAGCGTTCAAAAAGGTGACACATGTACTCTTGAGCAGGCCAAAGCATATATGCAGCATGATTTGAAAATTTTTGAACGTGCAGTCAATGGCGCTGTAAAAGTTCCTTTAATGCAAAATCAATTCGACGCATTAGTCTCTCTGAGTTATAACATCGGCGCAGGAGCCTTTAAAAAATCGACCTTATTAAAAAAATTAAATTCAGGAGATTACAAAGGGGCCGCAAACCAATTTGATGTATGGGTAAACGCAGGTGGTAAACGTTTGGCTGGATTGGTTAGACGCCGCGCTATTGAAAAGAAATTGTTTTTAGGATCATAGTCTTTTTAATTTTTATAGGCTTTTATCAGAAAAGCCGTTCCGATCTTTAATAAAATCTAGGCATAAAAAAAGCCTGATGCTACGAATCAGGCTTCAGTATTCATCGACAATAGGAGTTGATGAACATGACCAATCTAACAGACCTGTTCAGTAAAGGCAAACCGAGGCTTGAATTGCTGAGTCAGATCAAAGTAATTTTTCCAAATTACACACATTAAAAAAGCCCTTGCTCGAAAGCGAAGGGCTTAGTCATTCATTGATCTACCAATGAACTATATAAGGCTCATCTCATACTAAGTTCAGTATATCTGAAATTGGAGCAACTGAGAAGAAAACCTTATAAATACCTTTTTCATTCTATTTAAACTTAATTTATTTGGGCGTATAGCAAGTTACATCATTGGTAAATCAATACACAAAACTTGCACTTTGCATTTTTATGGATGTGGTATTTGTGTAGGCTCTGATTGGATTAGGAAATAAAACAATAGCTATCTTTTAACGGTGCAATATGAAGTTTTGAACATATTGAAGACATCAGGAGCTAGATGTAACCAAGGAAGTAAATATGAATTTGATTAGATTAGAAGAACTTTCATTGATGAGTAATGCGGTTTTAACACCTCAATTAAACAATTGGCCATGTATACAATCAGCAAATTTAGAAGATACTGATTGTCAGAAGCATAGAGATAGTTTTTCCGAAAAATCTGATAAAAAATTTCATAAAGAATGGCGAAAACAACAAAAGAAAATACTTAAAAATATTCCGAGTAATGCTGTTTTACTCAGCATTAAAGAGATTGTGTAGTTTAGACACGAGCCAAGTTTATAAAGATATAAATTACAAGGATAAGCTGTTAGCTAAATAACTTTACGTAGGTACACTTGTTAGTCATAACTTATTCTAGAGATATTAATAATAAGCAAATTACATAAGGTAAAACAGAAAATAGAAAATAACAAAAAAGGGCAATTCTGTAGAGGTAATTTTTATGGTTAATCTTCATCAGAAATCACTTTTTGATGTTCTGACTCAACATCAAGCTTATCTATATCGAGCATCTTCAAGATCGGTCAATGAACTTCTTAATTTATTTAATTCCGAAACAGTTAACATGCTTACTAAACTAAGTAACTTGTTAGATGAGCTAAATGAAAAGGAAAAAACCGCATTGGCGGGTGGGCTTTACTCAACAGCCCCATTAAAAGAGATACGTGCACTGATTTCTCAGTGGTTTAATACCACTAACGATGTGCTCATTGAAACTTTTACCATCTCTGCTGTGGCATTGGCTGTCTATGAAGCCAAATATATGTCAAAAGTTTTTGGTGGCAAACATAAAGAGTTAAAAGGTGAACAGCTCTATAAAGCTGCTAAACGTGTTCCTTTAGCGGGTGGAGCATTGGTGGATGAGTTACTTTCTACAATTGCAGAGGTCGCCCGTCAAAGAGTTGAGTATGCAATTCGGGATGGCCTCAATACTGGAGCGACGAATCAACAAATTATTCAAAGGATTCTAGGGACTAAACGCCTTAAATATGAAGATGGACTACTAAATAGCTCTAAGATTGATATTGAGCGAACTGTGCGTACGATTCGAAGTCATATATCCAATCAGGCTTATTTAAACAGCTATAAACAGTTAAAGTTTGAATATGTCAGATTTGTAAGTGTGCTTGATGGTAGAACCTCAAAAGTATGTGCAGCCCTTGATAGTAGTGTGTGGAATATCAATGATCCTACGAAAAAAGTTCCGCCTTTACATCCTCATTGCCGCAGTATTCTAGTTCCAACTCATGAAAATGGTCAGCTAGTTGGCAGCCGAGCCTTCATTATGGATGAGAGAAAATTTAGGGATATTCCTAAAAATGAACGTGAACATTTAATTGGCCAATTAGATGCAAATATGTCATTTAAAGAGTTTTTTAAACTAACAGATGATTTTTTTCAAAAAGAGTGGTTAGGGCCTAAAAGATATCAACTATATAAAGAAGGAGAATTTGACTTTGATAAGTTTTTTGACCCAGAAGGACGGTTATATACACTTGAGGAGCTTAAAGAACTTGATGAGCGAGCTTTTAAAGTATTGGGATTGTGAGAGAGAGTAGAAGTATTAGAAATAGGATTTTTATCTTGAACAACTTTTTTAGTTTTAACTAAATACACACACTTAAACAATTAGTTGAAAAAAGTTTCAATAATCTAGCCAGATAGCATGTTAAGTTTTTCTCAATCATAAAAATTTAGAAAGGATCAAAACATGAAATTTTCCTACCAAGATCTTGCTGGAAATAATATTGAAGTGGAATGTGAAAGTTATATCCATATTCCATCAGGTGCAGCTGTAAAATCTACAGAAGCCGGCAATTACCATATTACTGAAAATTTCAGCTTCTATAAAAAAACTCAAGCTGATTCTGTGCCCATCTATCGATTTGCTATTGATCGTAATTCTAATGTTTTTAATAGCGATGAACTGCCAGCATTAGCTCAAATTGGTAAAGATTGGAAAAGTTTAGACTAGTCTTTAACTCATTATAAAGCCCTCAGTCGAGGGTTTTATAATGTACCTTAAATGAGTTATTTCTTTTTAAATACAAGCGTTAAGCCTATTAAAATTGCAATCATTCCTATTAAGCCTGCAAGCGGCAACTTGTTTTTTAAAATTAAAAAATCTAAAAGTGCAGTAACGACAGGTACTAAATAGAACAGACTTGTCACATTTACAAGATTGCCCTGATTTAGAAGTCGATAAAGTAAAAGTTGAGCAACTACAGAAATTAAAATTCCAAGGAATAAGACCGAAATAATGAGTTGTGAATTCCACGTTATTTCAAAATGTTCAAATGGAACTATAAATAAACAAATTACAAGGCTAACTACATATTGGAGCGGTAAGACATCTGTTGGGGCTTGTTGAATGTTTTTTTGCATGATAGCACCAAAAGTTATACAGATCAGTGCTGCTAAGGCAAAGAATATTCCGATTGGAGCGATAAAAGACATAGTTAAGCTTTTCCACACTAAAAGTATGAGTCCGGCTAAAGCAATCAATAGACCTAATAATCTCTCTTTTTGTAAATTCTTTTCTAAAAGACAAAGCGTCAAGATTGGCTGTATTCCCATGATTGTGGCCATTAAACCAGGGGTGACTCCGTGAGCCATGGCTTTAAAATAACAAATTGAATAACCTGCAATAATGAGGAGTCCAGTTAATAAAACTTGCTTTCGAGTTCCATGCTTAGGTAAAAGTCTTTTTCTAAAAATAGCAATTAACAACAGAACAAACAAAGCTGTGGCAAAGCGCAGAATTAATAATGCTATAGGTGAGGCACTGTCGAGTCCCCATCGAGTAAAAATCGCAGCACTCCCCCAAAGCAAAACGAAAGTGGATGTCGCACTTTGTGACACAAGCATCTGTTTATTTAGGCGCATAAAACCTCCTCCTAGTGCGTAATACCTAAGAAATACGAAGTGATAAAATTGTTAGTAAGGACAGTGATTAACGAGTTATCCAGTTGTTAATCAATTCACCGTTAGCGACGTTAAAAATAAATTGTTTTAACTTCTTATAAGTTCAGTATGAGAGAGGCAATAAATAAAGAAAAGCGCATAATTCTTTTATATACTATTTGAAAATCGAATAGATAAATTCTAATGACTTTAAAAAATTTACAGATTGATTGGCTAAAGTGTTTTGTCACCGTAGTAGATACAGGCTCTTTATCAAACGCAGCACCTGAGTTATATCGGTCACAGTCAGCTGTTAGCATGCAAATAAAAAAACTTGAAGAAGCTCTACATTGCCAACTTTTAATACGAACGCACCGACAAATTGAATTAACGTCTCAAGGACAGCTGCTTTTAGGTTATGCGCGCCGTATTCTCGACTTACATGCAGAAGCCCAAATGGCATTTCACGGAGATGAGCTGAAGGGGCGTATACGCCTTGGGGTGCCCGATGATTATGCTGCAAAATATTTAACGCCCGTACTGAAGCGTTTTGCTCCACGTTATGGAGGTGTTGAAATTGAATTAATTTGTGAGCAGTCTACTTCGTTAATACCACGCGTAGAAAGTGGAGATATAGACCTGGCATTAATTTCGAGAGATAACGCTCGTCAAGGAACACTTTTATTTCATGAACCAATGGTGTGGGTAGGCTCTCCACAGTTTGAACTGTGGCGAGAAGATCCACTCCCAATTGCAGTTTATGAAAGTACTAGTCAAGCCAAAAAGAGTGCTATTAATTCTTTGGCTTTACAGGGACGACGTTATCGGGTGGTATACAACAGTTCAAGTTTAGCTGGTCAAATTGCAGCAGTGGAAAGTGGTCTAGCAATTGCAGTGTTTACACAGTGTAGTGCACCTGAGCATTTAACTATTTTAAGTGCTGATCATGGCCTAGGACCTTTAGAACCTATGGAGGTCGCTGTGTACCGAAGCCGGGCATCTTTGGAGTCTAAAGCTGTAGATCACTTATATGACTTACTCCTTAAAACGCTCAGGCATTCAGTTAATATTTAATCTTAATTTATTTTAGGTGCTGGGCTTTGAACTTGGTGAGTTAAATTTTAAATGGGTACTTAAAGTTAAAACTAAATAGCTTTACATTTTTGCGCTAAATCTACAAAAAAGCCTAGAAACCTATGCTGATCGTAAAACTAATAAAAAGTATTTATTAACTCATCAATCTGAACAATTCATGAGGTGAAACATGACAAAAATTATAGCGACCTTGGGTTTAGCCGCCTTTATTTCTTTGAGTGTGAGTGCTTGCCAAGGTGAAAACGACTCAAAACAGCAAGATAAAACCACAACTCCTCACTCAATGGATAAAGATTCATAATCTACATGAATGCCCAAAGCCCATCGTAAGATGGGTTTTTTTATATCTTTTTATTTTTGTCTTAAAGTGTGATTTGTAACTCAAAATATTTATTTTTAATGGCGTCGTTCAAAATATGTTGACTAATACACTTGGTTTTAAATATATTTAAACTCGACACTAATTATTTTAAATAGAACTCTATATTTAAAGTAAATTGGTTCAAATATCCTCAGATCAGAAATTTAACCTTTAAGTTTGATTATAAAAATATTAACTAATCAAGGAGGTAGGTATGGACGCTAAATTTCATTCTGAAAATGAATATGGTTTTATTTTAAATATATTGAACAACTATGTTGTTATAAAGAAGACATTAAAAGATGATCATTATCCTTATGATTCATTTGGTTATCTTCTTGCTCTTTATCAACCACTAAAAGTCTATATTCCTCAGCTTCCACATCCAAAAATTTATATTGAGATTGGTGGAATTTCTTATGACAGAATGATTGTTATGCAAACCGAGGACGAGACAGAAGCCATAAATATTTTATTGAATTTAGGACAACTTGTTGCTTAACAATGAAGTGATATTTAAATGCTGAGTTTAATTTACTTAAGAAAAAGCTTTCTTAAGTAAATTCACGAAAAAATAAAGGCCATAAAATAGTTGTTGGAAAAGAGAACTTAAAGAATTTTTTAATGTTACTATTTATTCTCATTAAACAAAGACCCTAATAAGATACAAAAAGCCACAAAAGCTAAATCTATAACTTTAAAAGAATTTGTTTATATAACTAAGAATATTAAAAAGTAGGTAATCGTCATGAAAAAAATACTTTTAACAACATTGGCTGGATTTGCTTTATTAGGAAGTAGTGCTGTGATAGCTAAACCAGATGCTGCTTTATTAAAAGAAGCAACAAAAAATGTAGTCACAGTGTCCAAAGTAAAAACTTTGGCTGATGAATCTGGAGTAACTTTAACTGGTACGATCGTAAAGCATATTGCTGGGGATCATTTTGAGTTAAAAGATGCTACCGGTTCAATCATAATTGATATCGATGATGACTTATGGAAACCTCTTGAACTAAAAGCAGGTGATAAAGTACGTGTCGTTGGTGAGGTAGATAAGCATAGAGTTAAGCCTACCGATATTGAAGTTTTCCAAATTGAGCGTGTTAAATAAAAGCTAATGTTTTAAGTAAATATTGTTCAAAACCAATGAAAAAGAAAACTCCTATTTTTAGGAGTTTTCTTTTGAAGATAGTAAGTTTTTATTATTGCGTCGCATTAAAAGCCTCATGGTATTTGACATTCGCTTTTGGAATATTGCCTGAGAAAGTTAGAGCCTGAAAATATTCACTCGGTACATCAGGCAAAATTAGCTCAGGATAATTTTTAAAACCAAATCGGCTGTAATAATTTGGATCACCTAATAAAACACATCCTTGAGCGCCGAGTTGTTTTAATTTTTCTAGTGATTCCTTCATCAGAAGGGAACCAATACCATATCCTTGTTTATTTGGATGAACCGAGAGAGGACCTAAACCATACCAACCTATTTCGCCTGAGCTAATCTCAACCGGAGAAATAGCAATATGTCCAATAATAGACTCATTTTCAATTGCAACTAGAGAAATAGTAAGTTGGCCGTGATCTCTTAGACTATTAACAATAAAATGCTCGGTATGACTTGTATGCTCAGCATTTTGAAAAGCTGCTTTTGTCAATTTTTCAATGGCTTCAATATCTTCGGCTTGCTCATCACGAATAATAATATTCATTAAAAATTCTTCCAGACTTATAGATTATTCATATACTTTAACTTTTAAATAATTATTGAAAAGAAAGATAATTTAGATTTCTAAGATACTTTATTTGTTACTGGTTATAAAAAGCAACTACTACTCATCAAACTCATACATAAAGTAAAATTTTATAAAAATCATTTTTAATATAATCATTGTAAAAATAATTTCGAGGGTCAATAAATTGAGGAAAATCATTAAAACATTATTACTATCTACGCTTATTTCAGCTACTTCGTTCACTGTCTATGCCAAAAATAATGAGCAAAAAGTTAATTTTTTACAAAGTTCACCACATACCACTTTAACTGGAAAATTTCAGGGCTACGATGATGTAAGGTATAGAGTTTATACGAAAAAAGGCCAAATATTAAAATTTGATATCAATAGTCTGGGGAATTTAGCCTACATTAATATTTTTGCACCTGGTAAAAAACCAGGTAAAGATAATGCATTGTTGATTGGCTCAACCATAGGTTTTAAAGGAGAGCTTACTTTACCAGTTGACGGCGATTATATTATTCAAGTTTATCAAATGCGTAATAGTGCTCGTAAAAATAAAACTGTCAAATATACTTTAGACCTCGAGTTATTAAACAAAGTGAAAAAATAATAACTGATGAAATTTACTAGCTCTCAAATGAGAACTAGTAAATTTGAAAATTGGTATATTACTAACGATTACATTAAAGAAAATGACTCATGAATGCCCGAGCTTTCAACAAACAGTTGATCATGTGAAACGAGTAATACCGCACCTTCATAACTCTCAATAGCATTAGCAAGTAGCTCTCTAGATTCAATATCCAAATGATTTTCTGGTTCATCTAATAACAGAAGTTCAGGTGCAGGTTTTATCTGGCTAAGGGCCAATAAAGCTACTTTTAATTTTTCACCACCACTTAGCTGAGACAATAGTTGGATACCTTTATCTCCACGAATTCGAAGTTGACCTAGCAAATTTCTCCATTCGAGTTCTGAAAGTTCATTATTCATGTGAGATAAATTTTCAATAACTGTCATTTCATCACACAAAAAGCTAAAGTTCTGGTCGAGATAGAAACACTCTACAGATAAGTGAATGCTGTCACAGGGTTGATTGTTCTGTGCATGAATTGCCTTAAGTAAAGTTGATTTTCCAATACCATTTTGTCCTGTTATGTGAATTTTTTGAGCTGCTTGTACAGCTAGATCGAAGGGTTTTTGAGTACCATGTTTCAGTTTCAATTTTTTAATCCGCAGAATTTCACCAGATTTCTTATGAAAAGACGGGAAGACAAACTGTTGAGGTTTAACCATTTCGAGAAACAATTTCTTATCTTTTAAATCATCTTGACTGTTCGAAATCTGACGTTGGTGTTGAGACTGTATAGCAGCTATGCTTTGACCTGCTTGTTCCTTTTTAAAGTCGAGCAAAATCTTGGCTTGAGAATTTGATTCTCTTAATTTATTGCCAGCACGCTCTCGTTTTTGAGCTTTCATTAATACATCATGTTGCTTTTGCTTCATGTGCTTAACTTCACGTTGGCTCTGTTGAATAGATTGCTCTAGAGCTGCAATATTGGTTTGATACTGCCCATAAAATTTTTCATAATTTCCGGTGGTGTGATGTAGACCATGTTCATTTAAATGATAAATATGATCGACTTCATTTAATAAAGTCCGATCATGGCTAATGATAAGACTACCTGCCGGGTGTTTTTTTAAATGATCGATTAACCATTGTCTAGATTCCTGATCTAGATGATTACTAGGCTCATCAAGTAATAGATAGTGATCTGATTTTAAAAATAAACAGCTTAGAGCCAATTTGGTTTTTTGACCTTCACTTAAATTTTTAACTGGGAAATCTAAATCTGTTGGTAAACCAGCTGATTCTAAGAGGTTGTTCCATACAGTGGGCAGGTCCCATTTACCTTCCAATAAATCATAATCATCGAAGTCGGCATTACCTTGTTCAACTCTTTTAAAAGCGTCGTAAATATCTAAGATATCTAAGGCTTCAGCAATCGTCAGTGCTGTCAAACGATGCAATTGAGGTAAATATGCATGTTTTACATGCCAAGATATTTGCCCTGATGTAACAACTGAATCTAATGCAAGCGTCTCATTTAACAATTGCATAAGCAAAGATTTGCCTTGGCCATTACGACCAATTAGGGCAGATACCTGATTCGATTCAAGACTAAAATTTAGATGCTTAAACATTACCTTTGAAGGGAACTCTAAGGTAAGTTGCGATATTACACATGCCTGCTGAGTCATAAAAAAACCTCATAAATACAGGATGTACAAAATAGGAGAATGATAATTTATAATAGAGACGGTAAATCACAAAAATAGTCTATTTTGCACATCAAAAAAAGAAAAAATTGATGAGAAAAAAGACTTACTTCATTGGTGTGACTCACGAAATTGATGGAATAGTGAACTATTCTATAGAGTTTTTTACCGGGTGTAAAATTTCTATAAGTTATTTTATTAAAAAGCCCAATTATTAGATTGGGCTTTTATCTTTCAAGAATTTTACTCTTTTACGACTAAAACTTGAATCTTGGTGCTATTTAAAACATCTTGAGCAAAACTTCCCAAAATTAATTTTTGGAAACCTTTACGGCCATGCGAACCAATCACAATCAAATCAGAACCTAAGTCTTCTACAGCTTTCAAAATACCATCTGAAGAAATTTCACCTTGGATGATTTGAGTCTCTGCATCAATACCTTCTTCAGCACATAAAGCTTTAACTTTTGCGAGAGTTTTTTCTGCGTTGGCACGTGCTTCAACAAAATAATCTTTTACAACAGGTGAGATGTAATAAAAATCTACGCCACTAAAAGGATCTACCGCAACCAAACTAATGGCGGTCAATTTACTACCAAATGCTTTTGCAATGTGAGCTGCTTGTCGAGCTGCTGCTAAAGAAATGTCAGAACCATCTACTGGTACAATAATATGTTGGTAATTCATGATGTTATTCCTCTTATTTACAGTTGTTATATGTATGAAGCTTTTATTAATTAAAGATTAACATATTTCATTCTGTGGAGACATCTATTCAATTAAAAGTAATTGAAATTAAATAAATTATATATAAATCAAATAATTGAATTGATTGCTTTGCTGATTTTGAACTGATAAGTATGCTGTAGACCAATAATTGTTAATATTTACATGAAAATTACAAAAAATTACGGTTCATATTTCTGTCATAAAGAAGCCGTATAACAAAATAGTAAATTAAAGGGGGGCTAAGAAAGATGGCAGATTTAACAGCAAAGAAAGTCAATAAACTCATTGAAGAGTTTAGTCAAACAGGTAAAGAACCTCAAAAGTTAATCATTGGCTACAAAACTTATGCAAGACTGATGACTGAAGATAAATTTGCAGAAAAAGTTGTTCCTTCACTAGAAGACTCAAAAGAACGCTTATATAAAAACTTAAAAATTAAACTTGTGACTGAAAAACATTATTTTGAAATTAAATAAAACTTATGTGAACTTCATCACTCTCTATTAAACTAAATTAACATTAAATAAGTTTAATAACATTATTAATGTATGATGATACAAATTAATAGTGTAACCAACATTTGAAAACAGCAATCGTTTATAAACTCGATAGAATAAATTGCTTTTATTTTAAGTAGTGGAATAAATTGAAATGCCAACAATCAGTGTAATTATTTTTTATATTTTAGCTATATTAGGCGGTATAACAATTGTTTATGGATTAATCAGTTTAAGTGTTTTTTTAATTACAATCGGATTGGCTCTATTATTTGCAGCACTTTTATTAAAAAAAGAATTTAAAATAGATATTTTATTTTGGCAATAAATATAATATTTATTTGTAATTTAATTTATTTATAAACGTATTTCGATATAACTGACATAAAAAAATGTCAGTTTTTAAAAGATTAAATTAAATTTTTGTAGAGATATGTGGTTAATGATGTTTTTTGATCAAAATAATTACAATAAAATATAAAAGTAAGAAATTTAAAATTTATTTAAGTATTTAAAAATAAAAAAGTTTCAATTAGGATAAAAGTAAAGTAGTAAGACCATTTTAGCTATTAAACAATAACAAAGTGAGGTAGGCATGACTTATAAGTATGAGTATGCAGGGTTCTGGTTAAGATTTGGCGCAATGATTATTGATAGTCTTATTCTTTGTTTAGCAATTATTCCAGCCGCATGGATTTTTTATCGGGGAGATTACGACTTAGTATTTGCTACAGGCTTAAGTAGTCAGCCACAAAATTATTGGTTCGACTTAATTGTGAACTACGCACTTCCTTTTTTATATTCAATCTTATGTTGGTTGTATTTTGCAGGTACACCCGGCAAACGTTTGATGCGCTTAAAAGTTTTAGATGAAAAAACAGGTAATAAGCTCACAGTCATGCAGAGCATTATTCGATATATTGGCTATATTCCATCAATTTTAGTATTTGGTATTGGTCTTTTTTGGGTGGCATTTGACGCTAAAAAACAAGGCTGGCACGACAAAATGGCAAAAACAGTCGTAGTAAGAGAGTTATAAGAAACCATACTAAAAAGCGTTCATAGCATTGAAAATAGGGAGCTATGAACGCTTTTTTTATTAGCTTTTTTTGGCTTTAAATTTGAGAACAACAAATACAATAATTCCGACCACCAATCCCCAAAATGCTGAGCCGATCCCGAAGAATTGAATACCCGAAGCGCTACATAAAAAGGTAAATAATGCAGCTTCACGTTCTTCAATTTGAGCAAAAGCAATCGCAATGTTGTGGCTGATCGTACCAAGTAATGCAATACCAGCCAAAGCGACAATAAAAATATGAGGGAACGACATCAATAAACTTGTGAGTGTTGCAGCAAACAACCCCATTAAGATGTAGAAAAAACCACAGCTTATACCTGCAATATAGCGTTTGCTTGGGTCAGGATGAACTTGGTCATCTAAGCTTACGGCAGCACTAATCGCAGCAATATTGACGCTATAACAGCCAAACGGTGCAAGCACAACTTGGGTTAAACCTGTCCAGCCAATAAGTTGATTCACATGTGGTTTGTAGCCATAACTTTTGATCATGGCAATACCCGGTAAATATTGAGAAGCCATACTAATTACAAACAGTGGCAGTGCTAAGCCCAAAAGTGCTGACCAGCTAAAGTCAGGACTAATCCAAACAGATTTTGCTAAAGACCACTGAATTGTAGGCATATGAAATTCTAAAAAGATAGGGCATAGGGCAATACCTGAAATTACGGTAAATACAATGCTATAACGCGGCCATAATCTTTTTGTAATGACATAAATGCTAAGTAAGGACAAAACAAATGCCCAATCATTTTGTAAACTTGCGAAAAGTGAAATACCAAATTTGAGTAGGACGCCTGCCAGCATGGCACTTGTTAAACTTTGAGGAATGTATGACAGCGCTTTTTGAAAAATACCTGAGAAGCCTAAAATAGCTGTTAGTAAACCACCAACTAAAAAAGCACCAATCGCTTCATTTAAACTATATCCACTACCTGATGCCATAATTAAAGCAAGACCTGCGGTTGACCACGCCGTCGCTACAGGATATTTAAATTTCCAAGAAAGAATGAGTCCTGATAAGCCAATACCCAAACCCAAAGCCCAAAACCATGAAGTGATTTGTTCAGGTGAAGCACCTAAAGCTTGAGCCGCCTGAATCACTAAAACGGCCGAAACACTAATACCAATGAGAAAGGTAATAAAACCAGCAAATACTGCTGGAATTGAAAAATCTTGAAGAATTTTTTGCATGATACGTATTCTAAATCCAAGAAAAATTAATAGGCTTCTGCCATTGCTTCCAGTTGGGGTGAATTTAACAATTTTTTTTAAGAAGGTGCTTTCTATTTTTAGGTTAAAAAATAAATAATATTTTTAAATTCTTAAATAATGCTATTATTCGTTTCATAAATAACAATGAATCAAGAATATTATTTTATGGACGAGAAGGCTGAAATTTTAACTCCACTAGAACTGAAAATTATGCGTGCCTTACAGGAAAATGGACGTTTAAGTAATGCTGAATTGGCTAAACTTGTAGGTATTAGTACATCATCTTGTTGGAATCATACTCAGCGTCTTTTTAAGATTGGAGCAATCTTGGATGTTCGTGCTCGGATCAATCCCAATACGGTTCAACGTGGTACTGTGGTGTTAGTTGGTGTGGTTTTGGACCGTTCAACCCCTGACAGCTTTCAAGCATTTGAACAAGCATCGGGTGATTTGGAAAATGTTTTAGAGTGTTATCTGGTGGCGGGAGAAGTCGATTATTTTCTAAAAATTCGTGTTAAAGATTTAGCTGCGTTTAACCGATTTCATAGTGAAAAGATTATTGCCTTACCCGGAGTAAGACAAGTCAGAACTTTTTTTGTACTTAATGAAGTTAAAACAGATGGCATGCTGGACTTTTAGCAGTTCATTATATTTTAACTTTCTAATCCAAAAACTTATCAGATTAAAATAATTAAATTGTAGAGGTTGCTAGTTTTAAACCAAATCCGAAAAATAGAATTCCTACTAAAAAGATTCCGCTTGCAGCAATTTTATGGTTCTCTTTAAAAAATGCCGAGAGTTTAATTCCAGAGAAGATTAATGCAGTTAAATAACTAAAGCTAATGATCTGTAAAATAATTGCTAAAATTAAAAAGCTCAGAGCAGGATAAGCATAATCTGGTTCAACAAATTGAACAAAGAAAGAGAGGAAAAATAAAATCGCTTTAGGGTTGAGTAAACTAATACTGAGTGCTGTTTTATAAGGATGAACTTTATCTAAAGCAGGTAAATCAGCCATTTCTGGTTGAGTTTGATTACGTTGTTTCCAGCGTTGAATACTGCCTTGCAACAGTTTAAAACCTAAATAAGATAAATAAAGTGCGCCTGTTAATTTAAGAATGACAAATACCCATGGGAATGCCTTGAGTAGAGACGCAGCTCCGAGTACTGTACATAGCATTAAAATAAGGTCACCGGTGAAAATACCGAATGCACCCATATATCCGGTTTTAATACCATAGCGCGAAGCGATTGACATCACATAAAGAGAATTGGGCCCCGGCAATAACACAATTAGGAATGTACCAATAATATATGTTGTTAAATCTGTTATGCCGAACACGAGAAACCCAATAAAAAACCGATTTTTGTCATGATAACAAAAATCGGTAATTTTGTATGAAAAGTGCAGTTTTTTAAGATTTTATTTCCGCATCAATTCCAAAAGACTGACGTAACAAAAGGCTTAATTGGTCACGTGCTTTAATAAAGCCATCAACGCCACTTTGTAAAAGCTGGAATGCCATTAAGTCATGGTTAAGTTCATCTTTAAAACTTTGTTCATCTTGAGCTGGTCTAACGATGGCTTCTGCTTGTTTTACTTGAGATGCATCAAGTGAAGCCTCGACTTTACGGGTATCTTGTTCAAGCTGGGTAAGTAAGCTTGGCGAGATGGTTAGCAAATCACATCCAGCTAGACCAAGCACTTGATCGATACTACGGAAGCTCGCACCCATCACTTGAGTTGGAATATTTTGCTGCTTGTAGTAAGTGTAGATTTTCTTAACTGAAACTACGCCTGGATCTTTTTCGATTGGGTAAGCGTCTACACCTTCAGCTTTTTTGTACCAGTCTAAGATACGACCTACAAATGGTGAGATTAAAGTCACTTTTGCATCTGCACACGCTTGGGCTTGATGTAAACCGAAAAGGAGAGTGAGGTTACAAGCAATACCTTCAGCTTCTAACACTTTGGCAGCTTGAATACCTTCCCAGGTCGATGCAATTTTAATCAGAATACGTGACTGATCAATACCATAACCTTTATAAAGTTCACATAATTCATGCGCTTTTTTAATGGTCGCTTCAGTATCATATGAAAGTGCAGCATCGACTTCCGTTGAAACACGGCCTTCAATCAGTTTTAAAATTTCTACACCAAATTTTACGGTTAAAATATCAATGGTTCTTTCGATTAACTCATCATTGCTATAGCCTTCTTCTTTGGCTTGATAATAAGCATCTTCAATGAGCTCTTTGCTTTCTGGTTGTTCTGCTGCTGCCGTAATCAATGAAGGATTAGTCGTTGCGTCTAATGGACGGAATTTACGAATTGCATCAAGGTCACTACTGTCGGCAACAACGGTCGTTAATGTTTTTAATTGGTCAAGTGCTGTATGAGTCATTGATATTCAACATCTTCAGTAATAAATCTTATGTTTTCTTTATAGCACAAAGTCTATTCATGCTGTCGATATATCAATTGTTATATTTCAAAGAAAAACGTTTAGGTTCTGCATCTAATTTGAAATATTTTTAAGGCAGTGGTTGCATTCGTTGCTTACGGATATGTTCAATCAAAAATCTAGCAGCGGCACCAAGTTCACTTTCCCGGCTCCATACTAAGTCGACATAATATTCAAAACGGGGAGTGAAATCTAATAAATCCAATACTTTAAGCTTGTTTTTTAATTCAGGGTTTTCTTTAAACATTTCTTGAGGAAGAACACCCCAACCTAGATTGCGTAAAATCATTAAACAAGCAGAGTGGTGATTGTCTGTACGCCAGTAATGTTTCGAAAATAGCAATTCAGGTTTTAAAGTTTCATCTCGGCTTGCAACTACAATTTGTCGTGTAGTAAGGATTTGTTCATAAGAAACCTGATTTTGGCTTGCGAGGGGATGGCTATTTGAAATAACCGGAATTAAAGCCTCACGTTTAAGTTCTACAAATTGTTCTCTGTTATCTAGGTGTTCGCGTTCAAACATCAGTGCAAGTTGGGCAGAGCCATCTAGTAACATTTGAAGTGCATCTTCTTGAGGAGCAGACACAATATTAATTTGTAAGTCTGGAAAACGACTTTCTAAAAGACAAATATAGTCGGTCCAATTGGTGTGTAAAAGTTCAGAGACAATCACAAGAGTTAAATTGGCTTCTAACCCTGTACTTAACGCGTGAGCATGTTGTTTCCATTGATTCATCTCAATTAAAAGCTGAGATGTCTTTTCGTATAACACCCGTGCTTCGTCAGTAGGGACGGGTTCACGGCCTTTACGGTCAAATAAAGTCAAGTTCAGATCAATTTCTAAGTTGGCAATAGACATGCTTACAGCCGAAGGAACTTTTCCAAGTTTACGTGCTGCTGCTGAAAAAGAGCCGGTTTCAATCACGGCCTGAAACATGAGTAGTTGTTCTTGATTAATATTCATCTGTCAAAAAAACTGAAAGAACCTGATTGGATTAATCAATATTATAAAAATAAAATGCACATTATCCAAGTTATTATTGAGTATTTAAAAATGTTGATTTCCAAGAGAAGGCTCATTCATGCAATCAGTTATGAAGGAATTTTATTGGTCATCATTGCGATTGCATTAAGTTTTATTTTTGATATGCCGATGGACGTAACCGGAACACTCGGTGTGTTTATGGCAGTTGTTTCAGTTTTCTGGAATATGATTTTTAACCACTATTTCGAAAAAGTAGAGCATAAATATAATTGGGAAAGAACGATCCCTGTACGGATTTTACATGCAATTGGTTTTGAAGGTGGCTTGTTGATTGCAACAGTACCGATGATTGCATATATGCTCCAGATGAGTGTCATTGATGCACTTATTTTAGATATTGGTTTAACTTTATGTATTTTGGTTTATACCTTTATTTTCCAGTGGTGTTATGACCATATCGAAGATAAGTTTTTCCCAGATGCTAAAGCAGCATCACTTCATTAAAAATTAAGTTATTAAACTAAAAAAGCACCCATCAGGGTGCTTTTTTTTAAAAGTGAATCGTAAAATTATTTCTCTACGATTGCTACAACGCCTTCACCACCTGCTGTACAGATTGAGATTAATGCGCGGCCTGAACCTTTTTGATTAATCAATTTAGCAGCAGTTGCCAAGATACGACCACCAGTTGCAGCAAATGGATGGCCTGCACCTAAAGATGAACCATTTACGTTCAGTTTAGAGCGATCAATTGAACCTAAAGGTGCATCTAAACCAAGACGTTCTTTACAGAACTTTTCATCTTCCCAAGCTTTCAACGTAGACAACACTTGAGATGCAAATGCTTCATGGATTTCGTAGAAATCGAAATCTTGAAGTTTAAGGTTTGCACGCTTAAGCATACGAGGCACTGCATAAGCTGGAGCCATCAATAAGCCTTCTTTAGGGCCATTTTTACCAATGAAGTCCACAGCTGCTGTTTCAGAGAAAGAAAGGTAAGCTAAAACTTCATGACCGTTTTCTTTTGCCCATTCTTCAGAAGCAAGCAATACAACAGAAGCACCGTCTGTTAATGGAGTTGAGTTACCTGCTGTCATTGTTGCAGTTTCGCCTTTACCGAAAACTGGCTTCAATTTAGCAAGTTTTTCAACTGTGCTGTCTGCGCGTAAGTTGTTGTCACGGTTAAGACCTAAGAATGGAGTGATTAAGTCATCAAAGAAACCACGCTCATAAGCAGCAGCAAGTTTTTGATGGCTGCTTGCAGCTAACTCGTCTTGCGCTTCGCGAGTAATACCCCATTCTAAAGCAGTAATTGCTTGGTGCTCGCCCATTGAAAGGCCAGTACGTGGTTCACCATTGCTTGGCGCATCAAGAAGCTTTTTAAAATCAATTTTTGTTAATGCTTTAAGACGGTCTTTACCAGTCTTAGCAACATTGAGCTCAAGTAAAACTTTACGTAAACCATCACCTACAGCAATCGGCGCGTCAGAAGTTGTGTCTACACCACCTGCAATACCTACATCGATTTGACCAAGTGCAATTTTGTTTGCAACAACAAAAGCTGCTTGTAAACCTGTACCACAAGCAATTTGAATGTCATAAGCAGGAGTTTCAGGAGCAAGATCTGTGCTCAATACAACTTCACGAGTCATGTTGAAGTCACGGCTATGTTTTAAAACAGCACCCGCAACGACTTCACCAATACGCTTACCTTGTAAGTTAAAGCGCTCAACCAAACCATTCAATGCTGCTGTCAGCATGTCAGAATTAGACGCTTTAAAATAAGCAGTATTTGAACGTGCAAATGGAATACGGTTGCCACCAATAATTGCAACGCGGCGAACAGTGTTTTGGCTCATGGTTTTATCCTGTTGAACAGAAGTTTTGGTTTTTGTTGCTTTTGGTGCTGCAACTACATTATTAGAAGATGTAGATGGGGTTGCTGTAGCAGCGCTCTTATTACGAGGGCTACGTGCAGGTGCAGTCGTTGAACGAGTACGTGTCGTTTTTGGAGTATTAGTTGCTGCTTTAGGAGTTGTGCTGTTACGCTTAGCCGTGTTAGAAGCCGGCTTTGATGTATTTGACACTTTTTCCTCAGCAGAATTCTCGACTGCTGGATTTTCTTGAGTTGTCTTGCTCATAAGGCTTTTCCAAGCATATTAACGATATTCTTATAAGCTACATTAACACAATTCAAATAGACCTGTATTGACTAGAATGACATTGTAGATAGCATTCAGGTCAAGACATCCAAAGATGAACTCAAGTATGATTTGGAGTAACTCTAATGAACGACTGATTTCATATTGTTGCTATTCATCTCATAACATAATGAAGCCTGTCGTAGAAAATTCATTTCTTTGAGAGATAATAATCATGACTGATCAATACCAAGCATTTACACAATCTCCTATTGGTAAATTCGTTGTTAAAAATCTGGGTTTACCATCACCAGTTGCATTAGAGCGTTTTGAAAGTGCTCAGCCAGTAGTGAATGGTGCAGTATTGGTTGGCGCAGCGCCGTCAAGTGTATTGTCTGGTGCGATTGCACAAGTACTTAGTAATATTCATGCTGACAGCTATGTAGGCAATAATGTTGCATTACAACAAGAAGCTGCAAAAGTTGGTTTAAATTTACGCCCATTCAATGCAGGCGACAAAGAATCAAAATTCAAAGCAGTAGTATTTGATGCTTCTGGTATTCAAAACTCAGAACAGTTAAACGAACTTTATAAATTCTTTAACCCGATTGCACGTCAAGTTGCGACTTCTGGTCGTGTTATTGTCATTGGTACAACTCCTGAAACTGCAAAAACTGTAAAACAAGCGATTGCTCAGCGTGCACTTGAAGGCTTTATCAAATCTGTAGGTAAAGAATTTAAAAAGGGTATTACTGCGCAAGTGGTCTATGTTGATGAAGGTGCTGCTGCAAACCTTGAATCAACTTTACGTTTCTTGCTTTCTCCACGTTCAGCTTATGTATCTGGTCAAGTTGTTCGTATTTCTAAAGCAGATGTAGTTGATGTTGATTGGGCAAAACCACTTGCTGGAAAAACTGCATTAGTAACTGGTGCGAGCCGTGGTATTGGTGAAGCAATTGCACATGTGCTTGCACGTGATGGTGCTCATGTTATTTGTTTAGACGTACCACAACAACAAGCTGACCTTGACCGTGTAGCTGCTGACATTGGTGGTTCTACATTGGCAATTGACATTACTGCTGCCGATGCAGGTGAAAAAATTAAAACTGCTGCGGCAAAACAAGGCGGTTTAGATATTATAGTTCATAACGCAGGTATTACTCGTGACAAAACTTTGGCAAACATGAAGCCAGAGCTTTGGGACTTAGTAATTAACATTAACTTGTCTGCTGCTGAACGTGTAAATGACTACTTGTTAGAAAATGATGGTCTAAATGCAAATGGCCGCATTGTTTGTGTATCATCAATTAGCGGTATTGCTGGTAACCTTGGTCAAACTAACTATGCTGCATCTAAAGCAGGTGTGATTGGTCTAGTTAAATTTACTGCGCCTATCTTAAAAAATGGTATTACCATTAACGCAGTAGCACCGGGCTTCATCGAAACTCAAATGACTGCTGCGATTCCATTTGCAATTCGTGAAGCTGGTCGCCGTATGAACTCAATGCAACAAGGTGGTTTACCTGTTGATGTAGCAGAAACAATTGCATGGTTTGCATCAACTGCTTCTACAGGTGTAAACGGCAACGTTGTACGTGTGTGTGGTCAAAGCTTGTTGGGCGCTTAAGCACTTTTAGCTAAAAAGGGGTGCTTGTGCATCCCTTTTTTATTCAAGAATCTATAAATTATAAAAGGTTAGGTATGAATACTCGTCATTTTAGCCAGCTACCAAAAGCGGCATTAGCTTACCCAAAAGTGGTACAAGGTTTAATTTTTAAAAAGCCGAAAGGTCCAAAAATCTTACCGCAAGTTGAATATGTGGTAGATACTCTAGAAATTGATCAGAGTCATCTCAAAGCTTATAACGAAGTATGTGGCTTTCAAAATAATGGCTTTGTACCTGCAATTTATTTGGCTGTGCTTTCTCAAAGTTTGCAAATGCACATGATGACGGCAGAAGCCTTTCCATTTCCAATTTTAGGTTTAGTTCATATCCGTAACCAGATTAAACAAACCAGACCAATTGGGGTAACTGAAAAACTAACCTTGTCATGTAAATTTGGGGAACTAAAACCGCATGATAAAGGTGTTCAGTTTGACTTTATTACCACGGCAAAAGTTGGCAATGAAGTGGTGATGGAAGGCTTAACGACTTATTTATCTCGTCAAAAAGTTGAGAAAAGAGTGGGTGAGAAAGCCAAAGAAGAACAAGCTCCAGCTTATGTTCCAAAGGCAGAGTGGGATATTTTAGAAAACACAGGCCGCCGTTATGCGAAAGTGTCTGGAGATTTTAACTTAATTCATATTCATGCTATTACAGCAAAAGCATTTGGCTTTAAACAAGCCATTGCGCATGGTATGTGGAGCAAAGCTAAAGCGCTAGCGAACCTCGAATTACCAAATGCTTATGAAGCAGATGTGTGGTTTAAGCTACCAATGTTTTTACCATTAAAAGTTGAGTTTTTAACTGCCAATGCAGATAAAAAAACTGATTTCTTGATTCTTAATGCGAAATCGCAAAAACCGCATGTTGCAGGAACTGTAAAAGCATTATAAAAATATCAGCAGCCTGAACAGATGTTTGGGCTGCTTTTGAGTAAAATAACAAAAAATGCAAGGAACTTCATGTGATTAAAGAAATTTTACTGGCCGATACCCATAACTATCACGGTATTTTAGATGAACGTTTTATTGATTTAGCTCACCAATTTAGCCGTCTTCAAGATGCTAGAACAGGACAAGGTGGAGCTGCATTAGCGGTTTATTTTAGAGGCCAGAAAGTTGTAGATATCTACACCGGTCTAAAATCACAAAATGAAGCTTGGCAACCTGACACTTTGGCAGTTTGCTACTCTACAGGTAAGGGTGTACTTGCAACCTTAGCGCATATTTTAGTAAGTGAAGGTTTTTTAGAATACGACAAACCGATTGCGACTTATTGGCCTGAGTTTGCTCAAAATGGTAAAGAGCAAATGACTTTACGTCATGTGCTAAGTCATCAAAGTGGTATGTTTGATATTCGAAATATCATCGAAAGTGCGAGAGAAATGCTCGACTGGTCTCATATGTTAAATGTGATTGCAGCGACTAAGCCAAGATTCCTTGTAGGAGAGGGTAATGCTTATCAAGCTTTAACATTTGGCTGGCTTGTCGGTGGTGTACTTGAAAAAGCAACTGGTCAATCTTTAGATCAGCTCATGCGCAATTATCTTGTTGAACCGTTACAGTTAGATGGAGCATATTTTGGAACGCCTGCAAATGAGTTGGATCGTGTAGCACGTTTAATTATTCAACCAAAACCAGAAAAACCAGCGTCTACTCAAGTTGAAAAACCTAAAAAGCCACAGACGCGCAAGAGTTCACTCTCTGAAAAAATGATTACGTGGACTGGACAAGACCCTCAAGACTTTCAAGATGCCATGATTCCAAAAGGAATGAAACATCTTAGTTTCTTTAGTGACGAGGGATTGCAAGCAGTTATTCCAGCGGCGAACGGCACTTTTACTGCAAATAGTCTTGCTAAAATTTATGCGATGCTGGCAAATCAAGGTGAATGGGACGGACAGCAAATTATTCGCCCAGAAGTATTTAAAGAGCTCAGCACCATCCAAAGTTATGCACGTGATCGTGTTATGCCAATTCCGATGAATTGGCGCTTAGGATATCACCGCATTATTACCATGGGTAAACGCGCTAAAAATGGCTTTGGGCATATTGGTTACAATGGTTCAGGAGCATGGTGTGATCCTGAGCGTGATCTCAGCTTTGCTTATACTCATAACTTCCAGATTGGTTCAATCACAGGCGATTATCGTTTGTGGGGACTGACTCAAGAAGCCTTACGTTGCACCGACCAAATTTTAAAAGGTCGTAAAGGCTGGTTCTAATTTGAGTATTTTAAAGCTGGCATTCTAATCAATGCCAGCTTCTATATTTATAATAATTCTAGGCGAATAATCGCTTCGGTATGGCGCTTGAAGTCTTCTTCAGCTAAACCTTGTAAACCAAGTTGATAAATACCTTCTAATCCGCACACAAAAGCAATGAGCCGCCAAGCTATGTCTGTTGAATTAGATATATTTTTAAATTCACCTTCTTTTTTACCAGATTCAATCGCTTGCACAATTGTTTGATGCCAATTCTGCATGGCAAGGTTATAAGCCTTTCGTATTTCAACATCTTGTTCAATTAAGAGTTCTGCCTCATTCCATAAGCGTAAGTAGGGCTGAAGTCTATCTATGTTTTCTGCGCCTAATAAGATGAATAGCCTTTGAAATTGGCTAGTCGTTTTTAGGGTTTGTTCAATTTCATCAAGCTGTTCCATGAGCTTTAAAAAAGCTTCAGCTTTTAAATGAGATGCCGAAGAAAAATGATGGTGAACTTGTCCGGTAGACGTTTGTGCTTCTGTTGCGATTCGGCGTACCGTCATGGCTGTAAAACCTTCAGCCAAAGCAACTTGCATGGCAGCTTGTAGAATCATTTCTCTGCGTTGATCGCGATTAAGATAGGCCATGTTTCTTTCACCTGACTGAATTCGACACAAATTACATTAAAACTAAAAGTTGGACAAGTGTCCAATTGTGTATATAATAACCATGATTTGAACACATGTCCAAGTTTTGGATATTGAAGAGCGTTATGCAAAAAAAATGGTTAATCCTGACAATTATCGTCCTTATATATTTACCAGTTACGATTGATGCAACGGTGATGCATGTTGCTACACCATCTTTAAGTGCAGCATTGAATTTAACTGCCAATCAGCTTTTATGGGTCATTGATATTTATTCACTGATTATGGCGGGTTTGATTTTGCCGATGGGTGCACTTGGTGATCGTATTGGCTTTAAAAAATTATTATTTATTGGAACTGCAATTTTTGGAGTCGGTTCCTTAGCTGCGGCTTTTTCTCCAACAGCTTATGCCTTAATTGCTTCCCGCGCTGTTTTGGGGCTAGGGGCAGCGATGCTTATTCCTGCCACTTTATCAGGCATTCGTAATGCTTTTACCGAAGAAAAGCAGAGGAATTTTGCACTTGGTCTTTGGTCTACAGTGGGTGGTGGCGGAGCAGCTTTTGGTCCATTGGTTGGTGGATTTGTACTAGAACATTTCCATTGGGGGGCTGTATTCCTCATCAATATCCCGATTATTTTAGTGGTTCTGGTCATGATTGCGATGATCATTCCGAAACAACAAGAGAAAACTGATCAGCCAATTAACTTAAGGCAAGCTTTAGTTTTGGTTGTAGCCATTTTAAGCCTGATCTATTCAATCAAATCGGCGATGTACAACTTCTCGGTACTTACAGTCGTGATGTTTGTGGTTGGTATAAGTACTTTAATCCACTTCATTCGAAGCCAAAAAAGAACGACCACGCCAATGATTGATCTGGAGTTATTTAAACATCCAGTGATTTCTACCAGCATTGTCATGGCCGTGGTTTCCATGATTGCTTTGGTTGGGTTCGAATTACTCTTGTCTCAAGAATTGCAGTTTGTGCATGGATTTTCTCCCTTACAGGCAGCCATGTTTATTATTCCATTCATGATCGCAATTAGTTTAGGTGGTCCATTAGCCGGAATCTGTTTAAATAAATGGGGGCTTAGACTTGTATCTACTGTTGGTATTTTAATAAGTGGATTTAGTCTATGGGGACTTGCCCAGCTCAACTTTTCGACCGACCACTTTTTAGCATGGACGTGTATGGTCTTTTTAGGTTTTAGCATTGAGATTGCCTTACTGGCTTCAACTGCTGCAATTATGTCATCCGTTCCACCTCAAAAGGCAAGTGCAGCAGGTGCGATTGAAGGTATGGCCTATGAGCTTGGCGCTGGTTTAGGTGTCGCTATTTTCGGGTTAATGTTGTCTTGGTTTTATAGCCGCTCAATTATTTTACCAGCAGAGCTTCCATCGAACTTAATTGAAAAAGCGAGTATCTCGATTGGTGAAACCATGCAATTAGCTTCTAACCTTGAAAGCCCTTTGGGAGGGCAATTAATTGCAGTTGCTCAGCAAGCTTTTAGCTATGCGCATAGTTGGGTGCTTACAATCTCCGCCATTTGTTTCTTCCTTTTAACTGTATTTGTCTGGTTTAGCTTTCCAAAGAAAGTAAATTAAGAAATTCAAAATAGAGGATAAAAAGAGAGATGATCTTTCTTTTGATCCTTCAATATCTTTTTAATATTTTCTTCATATCGAAAATTGGTTATTTAATTCTCATAAACAAACTATTATTTAATAGGTTTCATGTTTTTATTTCAAAATGATTCAATATTCATGTAATTGAAATTTAATGAAAAATGAATTGATCGAAAATTGACTGTAAAAAAATGGTTTGTTAACCTGCTATTCGAAAATCTAAAAACAAATAAAAGAGGCTGCTGTGAATTTTAAATTAAAAACATCACTCATTATTGGAGCAATTGTTGCGTCTTCAATTGTATATGCCGCAACTGTACTTTCACCAAATCAGAATAATAATAGTGGATCAATTCCATCTGGTTATTCAGATTTAGAATTTTCTTTAGCAAATGGGAATTGGGTCAAAAATCTCTCTTTACCGACAAGCGCTAATAATTTGGACAAGATTACAGTTCGTTCTAGTGCCGCTTATAGTAGTTATTTAGATACTTCTAATACGAATATCCCGTTAGAAGTATTGAAGATAAATAGTGGAGATGTTTATCAATTTATCTTTAATAGCAGTCAAAATAAATGGATCGCTCAGTTAGCAACAGTGAGTCCTACCAATGGTGCGACTTATGAAGTCGTTTCATTAACAACTGCATCAATGCAAAAAATACTTATTCAGAATGACAAATGGGCACAAACCATTGCATTACCGAGTGATGTCCGTGATGGAACAACCGTACAAGTTATTTCTACAGCAAGTACAAGTTCGGAGATTGATAAAACAAACTTACTATTCCCAAGCAGTTTTATATTAAAAAATGGATCTGAATATTGGTTTAAATATTATTCTGCTTTAGGAAAATGGGTTCCTGAATATATAAAGCCTCAGAAGCTAAATGTTCAGCAAATTGGAACGTCATTAGCGACAGTTAATAGTCCACTTACCGAAATTGCATTTGGAGATGGAAACTGGGTTTCCAATTTCACTTTGCCGACCACTGCAAGTGATAGGGATAGAATTATTATCAAGTCTACTGCAACTTGGTCTGCAAAAATTAATAACAGCAATATTAATAGCCAAGCGACTTTAACGCTTAAAACAGGCGATCAATATGAGTTTATGTATGTAAGCGACAAAGGATATTGGCAGCTGATCTCTTCACCAACAAAGGTGATTGATTCTACAGCAACAATCCCAGCAACTCTACCGAATATGACGCAGCCCACTTTAAAGGTGAAACTGTCTACATCAAATTGGCAACCGACCTTGCAACTACCTGCTAAAGCTCAAGTCGGCGATAAAGTTGTTATTGTGTCTAATGCATCGGCAGACACCTATATTAATGCCGCTAATGGCTTGTCTACCGCAATTAAAAATGGTGAAAATCGCCGTTTTATTTATACCGCTCAAGGCTGGACAGTAGATAGTTATACAATTGATATGTTGTTGGTTTCTAGCCCGGAGGTAAACTCAATTTTAGGAGAAAGCGCTGCAAAACTTAGAATGATTGAAGGCGTAAATTTAACGAATTTAACTGCTGAAAATTCGAATGCACGTTTTTATTTAAGAGATGTAGGTTATCTAACTTATAAAATCCCTGCTACCACTTTAAAAGAAGCAATCTCGACTGGACGAGATGACACCACGGTACAAAATGAGCGTAAACGTGTATTGGCAGACGGAGTTTATTATCAAGGTAATGAACCTGGTGACGGTGGTTGTGGTTGGGCTTGGATTAATGCTTCTGCATATAACATGATTGGCGCAAATGATATTGCAGGTTGTTCTTTCGCTGCTATGCGTCATGAAGTTGGGCATAATCTTGGTCTTTACCATAATGGTTCAACCAATATTGGTTCAGGCTTTGCTCATCCTTTAGGAAGTACAGCAATGGGTGGTAATAACATTAATTTTTATTCGAGTCCCTATCTATATAACCCTAAATATGGAGTACGTTTAGGTGTAGAAGGAAAAATTGATGCGGTTAGTGTCATTAACCTGAACGCACAAAAAATTTCTCTATATAACTAATCTCTATTTTTAGCTGTAAATAATGAAGAAAAATAAATTGTTAATAGGAACTGCTATCGCTTGCGTGGCGTTAGCAGTTTTACTCTGGTTTGCCTTTTCACAGCAAAGCTCTTCTGCTTTAACGTCGTCTTCAGAAAATGGGCAAGGGACTGGGCAAAAACTGGCAGATAATCAGAATGAATTGGCTCGTCAAAATATACTGAATTTGAGTCCGTCCGAAAAAGAAAGATTGTCTCAGCAACAGATTGTTTTTAATGAAATAGAAAAGGATCAACTGCCTTCTAATGTTAATTTTCCACTAATTAAAAATGCAGAAGGTATGGTCATTAAATATGATCCAAATGTGATTGAGCTTAAAAAAGTGGGTGACACTGTTAAGTTTCAAATGTTGGAATATGGCATTAATCGCACTGGCAAAATTGTAGAGATCGAACCTGTTGACCAAGATATTGTTCGGTGGACCGGTAAATTTGATCAGGGCGATCCGAATCAGAATTTCTTTACCATTACTCAAAGTCAAAAAGACCATTATACGATCATGCAAATTTTTACCGAGAAGGGAAATTATTCGGCTGAAATTAAGGATGGTGTGGGGCTAGTGCAAACCATGGATGAGGGTGTTACAGATCAGGAGTTACACCATGATCATCCTTAGACAAATAAAAGGTTCTGGTAGAGAAAAGAAGCCAGTTCGCAGTTTATCTGTACGGATATGAGCTTTATGCGTTCACACTCTTTTAAAAACAAAGTATGCTTATGCCTGTAAAAAGGAGCATACATGTATCAAGTACTTGCTAGAAAATACCGTCCACGTAATTTCAATGAGTTAGTGGGGCAAAACCATGTTTCTCGTGCATTAAGTAGTGCATTGGAACGCGGTCGTCTTCACCATGCTTATTTATTTACAGGAACGCGTGGTGTAGGTAAAACTACAATTGCACGTATTTTAGCCAAGTGTTTGAACTGCGAAACAGGTGTGACTTCTACTCCATGTGAAGTCTGTGCAACCTGTAAAGCAGTAAACGAAGGGCGTTTTATTGACCTGATCGAAATTGATGCTGCTTCAAGAACAAAAGTAGAAGATACACGTGAACTTTTAGACAACGTTCCGTATGCGCCAACGCAAGGACGTTTTAAGGTTTACCTGATTGACGAAGTACATATGCTATCAACGCATTCTTTTAATGCGTTATTAAAAACACTAGAAGAACCACCAGAACACGTTAAGTTTCTGTTTGCAACGACTGACCCACAAAAGCTACCGATTACGGTCATTTCACGTTGTTTGCAATTTACTCTACGACCTTTAGCCGTTGATGAAATTACCAAGCATCTTGGCGCTATTCTTGAAAAAGAGCAAATTAATGCTGATCAGGATGCAATTTGGCAAATTGCAGAATCTGCCCAAGGTTCACTGCGTGATGCATTATCTTTAACTGACCAAGCCATTGCTTACGGGCAGGGTTCTGTACATCACCAAGATGTTAAAGAAATGCTTGGTCTAATCGACCGTACGATCATTTATGATTTGATTTTGGCGATTCATCAAAACCAACGTGAGAAAGTTAGTCAGCTTTTATTGCAATTTAGACATCAAGCATTAGACGTTTCACTTGTGCTTGATCAGTTGATTTCGACATTGCATGAATTGGCAATTTTGCAATATCTACCTGATTTGAGTTTGAAATATAGCGATGAAATCAATCGCAAGATCATGCAACTGTCTAAGCTGATTTCTGCTCAAGATTTACAGCTATATTACCAAATCGCATGTAAAGGTCGTTCAGACTTGCAACTTGCCGTGACGCAAGAGCAAGGTTTTGAGATGTGCGTTTTACGCTTATTGGCATTCCGTCCTTTAGCGCCAAATGAAATTGTGGTATCAGAGCTTGTTCAACAAAATGGACAAGCAGAAGTAGGTCTAAATTCACAAGCTCAGCCAACAGTCCAAGAGATTACTCCAGTAAATACGGTTCAACCTGTTGAAGTTATTAACCAGCCCGCTATGGTTGAACCTGAACCTGAACCTGAACCTGAACCTGAACCTGAACCTGAACCTGAACCTGAACCTGAACCTGAACCGCAGTCTAATCAGGATTTAATGGTATTTGACCCAAATCATCATGAGCTGATTGGGCTTGAGTCAGCAGTTGTTCAAGAGACTGTTAGTGTTCTAGAGGAAGATTTCATTCCTGTACCAGAACAAAAGTTAGTACAAGTGCAGGCAGAAACACAAACTAAAAATATTGAACCTGAACCAGCTTTCACTGCTGAATCTCAAGGTTTGTTTGAGACATCTAGCGCTTTTTCCCTTGGTCAAGATGTGCCTATAACTCCTGATTTGGCTTCTGAACCTGTTATTGAGCAGCAGTCATTGGTGCAGGCTGAAGTTGTTGAAACAGTTGCCGTTGTAAAAGAGCCTAGTGCAACTGATAACGGTCAGTTGATGCCTCAAGATATCTTGAAGCTTTCTCCTCAAGTTTTGGAAGGTGAGTGGACACTCGAAAAGTGGGAATATTGGTTTAGAAATAGTCAGCTTTCTCCAGCCGTTCAAGAACTTGCTCAACATGGTGTGATGACTGGTGAAATTGGTGGCAATACTATTTTCCATATTCCTCAAGAATATGAAAATATGCTGACCCAATTACAACAAGGCCTTATTGATGCATTAAATGAGCAATGGCCGAATACTCAATTTACAGTTGAATATGGTGCTTTGAAAACATCTACCCCCTATACCATTCAAAGTGCACGTAAAGAAAAAGCCTTTCATAGAGCAGCTGAGCTATTACAGCAACAGCCAGTGATTAAGAGTCTCATAGAAACTTTTGATGGCGAACTACAAAATATTCAATTAAAGCCTTAAATTCATCTGATTTTGATCTGGTGCAGAATATGAAAATAATAGACTTTTCATATTTTTCACTGGATTGAAATATTTGGGTCATGTCACTGTCATTGTACTTTTCTATGTTAGCCATTTTAGATTTTAAATGGACTATATATCGTTATGAAAAGGCAATGCACTGGAATAAATAGTTTTAAATATTCATATTTTTTATTAATCGGCGCGATTCTGCTGAGTGGTTGTAACGACTCGGCAAATGATAATTCAAATACACCAGATACAGGTAAAAAGCCTGTAATGCGCTGTGCTCCATAAACTTAAATAATAAAAAGAACCTGATCATGATGATTACACGTCGTAAATTTTTAAATTACTCTTTAAATATGGGTTTTGGTGCTGCGGCATTGGCAACTTTCCCATCTAGTATTCAAAAAGCTTTAGCAATTCCTGCAAATAATAAAACTGGAACCATTCAGGATGTCGAGCACGTTATTATTTTAATGCAGGAAAACCGATCTTTTGACCATTACTTCGGAACACTAAAAGGCGTCCGAGGGTTTGCCGATCGTTTTACGATTCCTTTGCCAAGTGGCCGCCGTGTTTGGGAGCAGCTTAGAAGTAATGGGCAAGTTTTAACGCCTTTTCACTTAGATGGTACAGCCAATAATGCACAGCGTGCAGATGGTACGCCACATACTTGGAACGACAGTCAGCTGGCTTGGGACAATGGGCGCATGGCGAACTGGCCAACTCATAAAACTGATATCTCAATGGGTTATTTTAAAGAAAAAGAAATTCCATATCAGTTTGCGCTTGCGAATGCTTTTACGATTTGTGATGCCTACCATTGCTCTATGCACACTGGAACAGATGCAAACCGTTCTTATCATTTAACGGGTACAAATGGTGCAACACCGACCAAGCGTTCATTTGTAAACAATGAGTGGGACTGGATTGATGGTAACCCAGCGACGGCAGACCGTGGTTATACATGGAAAACTTATGCCGAACGCTTAGAAGAAGCAGGGGTAAGTTGGATTTGTTATCAAAATATGCCAGATGAATGGGGCGATAATATGTTGGGTGCATTTCGTTCGTTTAGAAAGGCCAACATTGCATCTGGCTATCCTGTTTCAAGTGGCGGCGAACCGAATAAGCCATATGCTGATACGGGTCAAAAACTACCTTATAAAGCCTATGATGCTGCGACCGATAATGCTAAAAATCCATTATATAAGGGCATTGCAAATACATTGCCGGGCAATAAACCAGAAGAATATCTTGATGCTTTTAAACGCGACATTCGTGAAGGGAAGTTACCTCAAGTCTCTTGGATTAATGCGCCATCGATTTACTGCGAACATCCAGACCCTTCAAGTCCTGTCCAAGGGGCATGGTTTATTCAAGAAATTATTGATGCTTTAACTGCTGTGCCAGAGGTTTGGAGTAAAACAGCACTTATTATCAATTTTGATGAAAATGATGGTTACTTTGACCATGTACCGTCACCATCAGCGCCATCACGACTTAAAAACGGCCAGTACGCGGGTAAATCGACATTAAGTAGTGCCGATATGCAGGACGAATATTTTGATCATGCTGCACCTGAGGGAAGCCATTCACAGCCAACACCTGATGGACGAGTTTATGGTCCAGGTCCTCGTGTTCCGTTATATGTGATTTCCCCATGGAGCCGTGGTGGTTGGGTGAACTCGCAAGTGTTTGACCATACTTCTGTGCTCATGTTCTTAGAAAAACGTTTTGGGGTTAAAGAGCCGAATATCAGTCCATATCGCCGTGCAGTGTGTGGTGATTTAACTAGTGCATTTAACTTTAAAACACCAAATGCAGATGTTTTACCGCAGCTGAATGGTAAACAAACACGTTTACAGGCTGATGAGTTAAGAGAAAATCAAGAAGCTTTACCAGCTGTGCCTGTACCCACGGATACAAAGTTACCGATTCAGCAAAGTGGTATACGTCTTTCACGTGCGTTACCTTACGAGTTGCATACCAGTGCACGCTGTAAAGCGGATGGCAAAGTGCAATTAATATTCTCTAATACAGGTACGCAAGCTGCGGTTTTTCATGTTTATGACAAGCTCAACTTAGACCGTATTCCAAAGCGTTATATTGTCGAGCCGAATAAAACTTTAGATGATGAATGGGATGCTTTAAAAGATAACTTGGGTCGTTATGATTTATGGGTACTCGGTCCAAATGGCTACCATCGTCATTTCAAAGGGGATACTCAACGTATTATAGATAGTGGCGTTAAACCTGAAATTCGAGTGTGCTATGACATTGCCAATGGTGATGTTTATGTCGAACTTATGAATGATGGTACTAAGGATGCGATATTGACGGTAAAACCGTGTGCATATCGACAAGATGCGCCGTTACAACTTACCGTAAAAGCGGGACAGGTTGTTAAGCAGCATTGGGCTTTGGCCGATGTAGGTCATTGGTATGATTTTGAAATTACCAGTCAGAGTGATCCATATTATTACCGACGTTTTGCTGGTCGAGTCGAAACGGGTGAAGATTCCTTTAGTGACCCTGCAATGATGTAAGCTAAAATGAGGCAAAAAGAGCTGTGTATTTTCTTTTTGCCTCATTTTTTATAATAAGAAATTCTCTAAAACCTCACGAACTGTCTCGGAAATTGGCACAGTCTTACGCGTTTCGCGATCAACAAACACATGCACAAAATGTCCTTGAGCTGAGGCTTGGTTCTGACCTTGTTTAAAGATTGCTAATTCATAACGCAATGAAGTCGTACCGATTTTACCAATCGCAACACCTACTTGAATAATTTCTGGAAATGACAATTCCTGAAGAAAACTACAAGCTGAATCGATCACTAACCCAATTGCTTTTGCTTCATGAATATCAAAACCTGTTTTTTGGATGAGCAAAGCATTGGCCGCTGTATCAAAGTAGCTATAGTAAGTCACATTATTCACATGACCATAAATATCGTTATCTGCCCAACGCGTTTGAATGTCTAAAAAGAATTTAAATTGATCACGGGTTTTTAAAACTGGTTTAGTCATTAATGAATCGCCTGATAAATTGCCAAAGCAGCGGCTTCTGTCATGTCACGTGGGTTATTTTGTAGTAAACGGGTTTGCAACATGGCATCTTGAGCAAGTCGAGGTAAGCTGGACTCGTCAATACCCAAATCACTAAGTCTTAAAGTCAAGCCACTACGGTCTAAGTGGTTCTGCATGTGGTCAATAAACAGATCACACAAGCCATCAGTGCTGCCATTACTATATGGATCGATCCATTGCATAAGCTCCGCATAGTATTTTTTTGCATTGGGCGTATTAAATTTTAATACTTCAACCAACACTAAGGCGTTGGTATGCCCATGCGACAAATGAAAATGTCCACCCAATGGATAAGCTAAAGCATGTACCGCAGCAACGGGTGAGTTTGCAAACGCTTGTCCCGCGAGCATTGAACCAAAAAGCATGTTTTGACGTGCTTCTAAATCATTACCATCTTTAAGAACTTTTGGTAAGTTATGATTTAACAACTTCAAAGCATGCTTGGCTAAAATATCCGTATAAATATTTTTTTTATGTTTAGAAGTATATGCCTCAATAGCATGTACCATCGCATCAATACCTGTTGCAGCGGTAATATGTGCTGGTAGATTTTGAGTGAAAGTAGCATCAAGAATTGCAGTGTCGGCGTAGAGTACTGGAGAGACAATCCCCATTTTTGTCGTCTCACCTGTGGTGACAATTGAAATTGGCGTTACTTCTGAGCCTGTACCGGCTGTAGTAGGAATCAAAATAAGCGGAAGACGAGCTGTAGTGACCTGATTCACGCCATACATCTCTTGCAAACTTTGGGTCTGATTAGGGTGGGCGAGTAAAGCAATAACTTTTGCAACATCTAGAGAACTACCACCACCAAAACCAATAATGGCATCAACATTTTGCTGTTTTGCATAATTGGCTGCATCTAGTACTACTTGTTCAGGGGGATCAGCTTGCACATCGGCATAGATGACATATTCAATGTTGAGGTTATCTAAAATTTGCAGGATGGGACGGTGTAATTGATTTTTAAGCATGCCTGCATCGGTGACTAGCAATAACTTACGGTAAGTTTTTGACGACAAAACATTCTGTAATTCTTGTATAGAGCCTAAGCCAGAGATGATATTTGGAACGGTTTGAAATTGAAAATGGCTCATATACATTATTTCCTTATTTTTGAACATTATTGTTGAATGGTTCTATAAGATTCTATCTCCGAATAAGTTAGCATAAGAAACTTTAAAATAAAGTAGTTCTGAAGTGACTATGCTTTTCTTAAGCCTTGTGCCACCCATAGATAAATACTTTTTTGCAATGTTGGGTCCGACATGTAAGTGAGGATTACCAAAATATTTAAACCCTCGTCGAAAAGTGGGCTTTTTTTTATTTATAGGGTTCTGTAGATTTTCTGGCAAGCTTCTAATTTATATAATGCCTTAACAATTTATAATTTTATCGGTTCTAAAAAGTGAAAATTTCTAAAACTTTTCTTAGTATTATGGGATGTACGTGTTTGATGCTTAGCTCGGCAGCAATCGCGAAAACCAGCTCTAGTGTATATTCGCCTACAAAAGGTGTAATTTGTGACAAATATATTTGTGCTGACAAAAAAGGTGTTTCTAAAAAGCTTACAGCTAAATATTTAGGCACTTATAAAGCGAATAAAGCCTTCTCTCAAGGTGATTTTGATACTTCAGCGTTTACGCTCTCAAATGGTGTGTTCTGTGATACTAAAACAAAACTATGCCATGTCGATCGATACTTTGAGAATGGGCATCGCAGTAAAATTGATAGAACTATGACAGATAAGCTTTTTAAAAATAAATAATTTTTCTATTGCAGAAATGAGGTAAATATCTCTGATAGATGAGTCTATAAAAGTAAAATTAAATCGCAAAAGACCCCGCTAACTATCGACTAATGGCGGGGTTTTTTATTATTAAGTATTTCTGTAATATCAATTTAATAGTATAGGGTGAAAAAATACTAAATGATCAGGGGTAATAATTAATAAGGGAGGGTTTAGTTTTTGGTAGGATCTTTTCTGATTGGGAAGGAAAAAAGGATCTTTTTATTATTAAGAAAAAACATAATTTTTAGGTGGAATTTAAATAGTGATGTACACAATTAGATATGTTCATCGGAACAACACTTACTATATCGCTTCGAACAACGAAGGAAATTTTATTATTCTTGAGTCACTTGATTCAGAGTTTCGTATGGGCCACCAAATTTCATATGATGGTGAAAAAGTATTTAATCTGACACTAAATGATGAAACGGATGCAGTCATTAAACTTGAGAGTAACGAAAAAGGAGTCTATGAGTACTTACATTCAGTTAAGTAAATTGGCTTTTTTATTCTTAAGTATTTCTGTAAGATCCTTCCGTTGCTTTAAACAACAATAAACCTGAATGATCAGCGCAAAAGTCATAAGGGGAAAGCCTACTTGAAAGAGTAGGCTTTTTTTATTTCTTTATAAAAGCATACTGAGGACTTTATGATCAGGGTAGCTGAGTTATAAAAATTTATTTTTTGCTATGAATGAGCTTAAGTTCCAAATTCTTAAAATCTATAACTTGATTAGAAGAATCAACAGGTTTTAATTTAAGTTCATCATCAGTACTCTTATTAAAAACTTTCACCACATCTTTACCAGCTTCAATAAAATTACCGCCAGATTCAAGCATGGCCAGTAAAACAATATTTAGACTTTTGCCTTTTTTAGTGAGTAAGTATTCTTTACGTTCTCGCTCACCAACTTCTTTATAGATTGATAATTCAAATATTTCTAATTGGATGAGATGCTTTAGACGATTAGATAAAATTTGCTTTGATATGCCTGTATTTTCTAAAAAATCATTAAATTTTGTTACCCCATAGAAGGCTTCTCTTAACAAGAGGATCGTCCATCTGTCATTCAATATTTCTGTAATTTTGAAGATCCCACATACATCTACTGGAAATTTATGATCTGGAATAATTTGATTTGACATTAGTAGGAGCTCCAATTAGTATGGGTCTATAATTTAGACCTAGCCTTAATTCAGGTAGCATTATGCCATTTATAAATATACAAACTATAGAAGGTTTACTAGATAAAGATAGTAAGGCTGAGCTTTTCAAGCGAATAACGGATTTATTTGTAGAAATAGAAGGAAAGGGAAATCCTGCTTTTCGTGAACATGTTTGGATCAGAATTGATGAGCATCCTCCTGAACATTGGCAGTTAGGCAGCTTAAGACCAACAAAGGAAATGATTGAATTAATCACTGCATCAAAGTGATGTTTGTAAAGCCCTATAAATTAGGGTTTTATTTTTATTTAATTACTACAAAAATACAAGATTAGCTAATTTATCGTCTGAATTATCAACTTTTAATCTATTGATAAACATTATTTTCCTTTTCAACCCAAGTGAGTTTTGACAAAATGCAACAAGTCATACTGGTCAATTTGGTTCTTATAAACTTATAGTCTGTTAAGATTGTGCATGATCCCGTTTATTTTTATGTAATTCAAATGTTTGGAAGTAATTTCTAATGGAAACACAATATAAGGTGTTATGTGTCTGTTTAGGAAATATTTGCCGTTCTCCCACGGCTGAAGTGGTTTTTAGACATTATTGTGACGCGCATCAACTCAATGTTATTGTCGATTCAGCTGGAACGAGTAATTATCATCCAAATAAATCGCCTGATCAGCGTAGTCAGTTGCATGCCAAAAAAAGGGGTTATGACCTATCATCTTTACGTGCAAGACAACTTTCAACTCAAGACTTTTTAGAGTTTGATTTGATTTTGGCAATGGATCATCAAAATTTTGAAGATATTCATGACGTGTTGCAAAGAGCCGTTTCCCAATTTGGCGCACATCAAATTCGTGCAAAAGTAGCTTTAATGAGTGAGCATGATCCTGAATACCCACAACAAGCGTTGCCTGATCCTTATTATGGCGGTGCTGATGGTTTTGAACGTGTACTCAATCAATGTGAGTCCAGTAGTTTGGCGTGGGTCAATATTTTAAAAAAACAATTGAATGTTTAAGAATAGGTTTTTCAATACAATGCAAATTCAGAATCAAGTACAGCTTAAGCCATTCAATACTCTAAGTTTAGATGCAACTGTTTCTCACTATACTAAAGTTGGCAGTATTCAAGATATTCAATCAGCTTTAGAGTTTGCTGAGCAGTATCAGTTAAATGTACTTGTATTATCGGGCGGTAGTAATATGTTATTACCGCAGCAGATCAATGCTTTAGTGATTCATCTTGATATTCAGGGAATTGAAGTTTTATCAAACGATGATGATTTTGTGCGGGTTAAAGTTGGCGCAGGCCAAGTCTGGCATGATTTTGTTTTATACAGCACTGAACAGAACTGGTTTGGTTTGCAAAATTTAGCCCTTATTCCAGGTTTAGTTGGTGCTTCACCCGTACAAAACATTGGGGCGTATGGGGTAGAGGTAGGCGAGTTTATTGAGTCAGTACAAGTGTATGACCGTAAATTAAAGCAAACTCAGACAATTTTAGCGGCCGACTGCCATTTCGCTTACCGCCATAGTATTTTTAAAGATGATCCGAACCGTTACATTATCACGCATGTTACTTTTAAATTGCTTAAACAGCCGCACTTAAAACTTAACTACGGCGACTTGAAACAAGCAGTTGGAGACAATCAGACTGCCGAAAATTTACAAAATCAGGTCATCCATATTCGACAAAGTAAACTTCCTGATCCAAAAGAGTATCCTAATGTCGGGAGTTTCTTCAAAAATCCAGTTATTAAACCTCAAGAGTTTGAACGCTTAGTCACACAATTCTCAACAATTCCACATTATCCTCAAGCTAACGGAAACGTTAAAATTGCAGCAGGATGGTTAATTGATCAGGCGGGTTGGAAAGGGAAGCAACTCGATATGGTAGGGATGTTCCATAAACAGGCATTAGTTCTGGTGAATTATGCCAATGCATCTCTAGCTGATGTAAGGAAAACTTATCAGGCTGTACAACGTGATGTTGATCAGCTTTTCCATATTATGTTAGAACCAGAGCCTGTGCTTTATAACAGTTTAGGTTTAATTGAAAATCATACGGAATAGTTTTATGCCAAAAGTACACTTAATGGTACGTTTAGTACAAGTAGTCACCGTGCTATTTGTACTATTAGGCTGTTTCGTGGTTTTTTTATATTCGCCATTTTATTCAAAACTTATTGTAGCTGGCCTTAACTATTTTGTACCTGTTGATGTTAATCAAGTCGCTGCTGAGAGCCAGAGACAGGCTGCTTTAAGTGAGCATGATAATTTAGAGCCAGGTTCGAATTTATGGATCGCTCGTCAAGCCTATTTAAAACTGACAGAGCAAGCGTTACGTGAAAAAAGAACATCTGATCTGACCTATATTCAAGAGAATTATAAAGCTTTGCAGCAAATTATTCTTTTAGAAGAAAAGGAACAGGATTCGGAAGAGCAAGCCGCATCTGTAACGGTTCCTTTAGTCGCTAAAAACTCAGAAATTGATGCTGCAGATGAGGCGAGTAGTCCTGTTGACGAAGCACTTTTTATTAATAGTTCTGAAAATAAAGCGCTTACTGAGCAATATACAGAGTTTTTAGCAAGAAAACCTGTGGTGCCAGAGCATCAAAAAGCTGTCAGTGAACCTGAACAAAAAGTCGAGTATGTGCGTAAAAATCCATTACCAGTACAACCTAAAAAGTTATCAGAACCTTATGCAATTGTTGTGTTGGGTGGCGGATTAACCTTAGATAAAAATGGTAAGGATATTGTTGTTAATGGCTATACGCGTTTGCGATTAGAAAAAACTTTAGAAGTTGAAAAACAAAATCATTTACCTATTGTGCTTAGCGGTGTAGAAGCGCCTTATATGCAAGTTTGGTTAAAAGAACGCGGTGTTGATGCAAAGCTATTAGAAAAGCGCAGTATGAATACATGTGAAAATACTCGTTTTAGCTCTTTATTGCTTCAGAAAAAAGGCGGGGCACCAACAGTCATGTTGGTTACAGATGAATACCACATGCCACGTACACGCCGACTGTTTGCTTTAAATGGTATAGAAACTATTCCTGTTGTAGCTCCAATGCCAACTCCACTGACACGTTGGCAACCAAGTGTGCAAAATTATGATCATAGCCGCCGTGCAAATTATGAATTACTTGCGACAATTCGTGACATGTTGTTTGGCTCAAGTGATTGTCGAGAGGTTCCTTAATGTCAGATATTCCATTTCTCAATCCTGCCGTATTAAAACAATTAGATTTACCGGTTCCTAACCGTGATCTTACGCCGCAGGTTTTGAGTCCGCTTAATTTAAATACATTAGAAGAACCTTCTCGTGATTTGCTGGCCTATCGCAAATTGTATGGTTTACATTTACTTGAATGTGACCATTGGCAAGGCTATGTTCAAATGCCTTTATTCCGTTTGCATGTGCAAGTTTTCAAACCTAAAGTAGAAAAAATACAAGGTACAGTTTGTCTATTGCATGGCTATCTTGAGCATAGCGGTATTTACCAGCCAATTATTCGTGAAATTCTTGAGCAGGGCTTTAGTATCATTACTTATGATTTGCCGGGGCATGGATTAAGTGATGGTTCACCAGCCAGCATTAAAAACTTTGATCATTACCAGCAAGTTTTGATGGCTGTTTATCAATATGTGAAACATGCAGATCAGTTACCTAAACCATGGGTCGGTATTGGTCAAAGTACGGGTGGAGCAATTTGGATGCATCACTTATTAGAATATGCTGAAAAACGCCAAGATCCGATTGTAGATCGAGTACTTTTACTTTCTCCGTTAATTCGCCCTGCAAAAACCGCGTGGTGGCATAACCCCGTTGGATTAGGTATTATTCGCCGTATTAAGCGTCAGGTACCAAGGCATTTTAGACGTAATAATCATAATCCCGAATTTTTGCGTTTTATTCGTTTAAAAGATCCTTTGCAACCTCGAATGATGGGCATGGATTGGATTTTGGCAATGTCAAAATGGATGCAAGAAATGGAAGAGCGACCTGCTTGCCGTATCCCAGTCTGGCTTGCACAAGGTGCTCTCGATCAGACGGTTGATTGGCGTTACAACATTGAATTTATTCGTCGTAAATTTAGACTCCAAACGTTGTTAATGCTTGAAGAAGGCTCTCATCAATTAATTAATGAGCGTGCGGATATACGTGCGGCTTTAACGGGCTTGATTCCGGCCTTCTTGCATGCAAAGCCAAAACATTTTTATTATTAGAAAAGTCATGCATCTATCCAAAATTCTAGATAGATGCATTATTTAATCTTTGTAGTTTATTTTGAATTCTGATAAAGCTGCATAAAGTTTTTATAAACCGAAGACTGCTTTTGTGGACTATACATATTGCGCTCGATTGTTCCTTTATCTGTTTTGATTAAAACATTCACATTTTGAGCATTTTTAAATTCTTGTAGAAATTGACTTGGAATAACAAAGTAAGTGGTTGAATGTTTAGGTACTAATCGGCTCACATTTGTCTTTTCAGTGGCTTGAGCTGGTTCGTAATTGAATCGTTTGCCATCAATATCAAAGGTCAAAGCGTTAATATCATAAAAGTTATAACTACTACTTAAATGAACATCTACTCGAAGCTGATTTTTTTGATTTTCATTCCATTTAACCAATAAGCTTGGGCATAGTTCAGTTGGTGAGCAGTTTAGTTGACCAGCTGTCTTTACCTCTTTAGGAGCTGGTGTACTAACCTGTGTGGTGCTACAAGCCGCAGTAAGTAGACATGAACCCAATAAGAGTAGAGATTTCTTCATCATATAAATTCCAAGATCGTATGTTTAATATTATTTATGTTAAGAGTAATAAATTTTGACATAATTTAACGCGTAGTTGGACCTAAAAATACAAATGGTTTTGCAATTTTAAAGGAAGAGGTGGCATCACCTGCATAGATATGGCTTTGATCGGGTCCTAAATCAAGTCTACGTGTTTTACCATCTTTAAAGTTAATCTTTTTCAAGTCGACCCAAAATACATTTGGTGAGAGAGCGGATTCAAAAAAGTAGAGCATCTGTTTGTGGTCGGCAACAGTTCGCCAGCGAGTCGAAGAGATATTAGGTTCTTCTTGAGTATTTAATCCATAGGGAACAGATGCATTGCGAATCACACTAAATACAGAGGCTTGTGCTTGTTTTGTATTATCATTTTTAGGAATAGCATTAATGTAAAATGATGCACGTGCAAAGCGATCAGATGCTCTGTTCGTACCGGGAAGCATAATTGTTCCGCCAATTTGCTTCCAATATTCAACAAGTGCAAGTTGTTTATCGAAAGTAGGTGAGTTGGTCATGACCTGATAGCTTCGACTATGGTGAATCACTTGTTTTCCACCAATATATTCAATAATTGCGCTATCACCTGTTTTATCAGAAATAGATAAATGTAAGGTGGTGAGCCGTGTTTCACCGGGAACATTGTCGGTAATAATAGTGTAGGGTTCTTTTTCTAAGGCCTTAACGGCTTCATCTACAGTTGCAAAATTATCAAGTACATATTGAGCCCATGCTGCAATACTTAATAAAGGCTTATCTGTCTTTTTTGCATCTGGGTATTCAGACTCTACTAACCATAAAATATTAGCAACCAAACCGGCTTCATTCATTACATCTGTTGTGGAAACTTCATAACCTGTAGCAATTACACTCCCATATTTCGACGTCCATTTTATTGAATTGGGACCAGCGCTACCGTCACGGCTAACCCCGCTTGGCATAATCCATAAGTTGGTACCTGTATCAACCTTCCAATCCATTGAGCGAGCAGTAATAATATGTTGATTATTACCTAAATATACGGCACGTGTACAAGCAACAGCATAGCTACTTAAGCCTACAGCGATTGCAACAAAAGAAGAGATGAATGTTTTTTTCAACATGATGAGGTACCTTCTTGTTATAAGCATTAAAAAATTTTTATTAAATAAAATTAAAATGTGTACGTTATTTATACTTTTATATTAGGTGAAAAATCTATTAAATACAAATTAAAAGGGGAGTGAAATTTAAGCAAAAATCACATATTAGGTTTAAATATGGAAGAGCATCACACTATAAAGGTGATGCTCAACTTATAAAAATTAATATAAATTAAAAATGATTGGCATCAGCCATATTCCACATTCGATAGTAGAAATTATCATCGTCATTATTAAGTTCAGATTGTAAAAGTTCACCTTCTTTCAAGAAAAAATGCAACTGAGCATAGTTCTTAATTTCACGGTCATTTACTCGCTGAGCCAAATGATGAGCTTTAATATCAGAAGGATGGCGTAAACCCGCAGCAGCGATCATTTCTGATAATGCATGCAACGTATTTTTATGAAAATTAAATACTCGTTCTGCTTTGGTTGGTACATCAATTGCTTTTTGACGATCTTTGTCTTGAGTCGCTACACCTACAGGGCATTGGTTGGTGTGGCAGCTTTGTGCCTGAATACACCCAACGGCAAACATGAAACCACGTGCTGAGTTAACCCAGTCTGCACCGAGTGCAAAAGTGCTAGCGATATCAAAAGCACTAATGATTTTACCACTAGCACCAATTTTAACTTGATCTCTTAGCCCTGCACCCACAAGAGTGTTATGGACAAAGCGTAAGCCTTCGCGTAATGGCGTGCCAATATTATCGCTAAACTCAATTGGCGCTGCTCCTGTACCACCTTCAGAACCATCCACAACAATAAAGTCGGGAACAATTTTTGTTTCAAGCATTGCTTTAACAATACTCATGAATTGCCAAGGTTGGCCAATACACAGTTTAAAACCAACTGGCTTGCCGCCAGATAATGTTCGCAGCTTCTGTAAGAAATGCATCATTTCAATTGGGGTAGAAAAACTAGAATGCTTAGCAGGAGAAATACAATCATGATCGCGTGAAACGCCACGGATTTGGGCAATTTCTTCGGTAATTTTATGCTTAGGTAAGATACCGCCATGGCCTGGTTTTGCACCTTGTGAAAGCTTTAATTCGATCATTTTGATCTGTGGCAATTGAGATTGTTTAGCAAATTTTTGCTCGTCAAATTTTCCATCTAGGGTACGGCAACCAAAATAACCACTGGCAATTTGCCAAACAATATCTCCACCATTTTCGAGATGATAAGGGCTTAAGCTACCTTCACCAGTATCGTGATAAAACCCACCTAATTGCGCTCCTTTATTGAGTGCTCGAATTGCATTGGCACTTAAACTACCAAAGCTCATGGCAGAGATATTCATAATGGATGCACTATAGGGTTGAAGGCATTGTGCATTACCCACCTGAATGCGGAAGCTCTTTGGATCAGCTGGTGGGCAAGGGCTTATTGAGTGGACAATAAAGCGGTAATTCTCTTGATAGACATCAATAATTGAGCCAAAAGGTTTATCTGCATTTTCGTTTTTAGCACGTTGATAAACTAAGCTTCGTTGCATGCGAGAAAAAGGTAGAGCATCTTGATCCGCTTCAATAAAGTATTGACGAATTTCGGGGCGTATATCTTCAAACAAAAAACGAAAATGTCCCATAATTGGGTAGTTTCTTAAAATAGAATGTTTATTTTGTAAAACATCATAGAGGCCTAATAGGCTTAAAGCTCCTGTAACTACCCATAAACCATTAAGGAGAGTATCAGAAATAAAATAATAGATACTATGAGGGGTATAGACGGTTCGAAACCATGTGATGCTGAGCGCAGTAAAAATACATAAAAACCAGAGAGAATGGCGTGAAAAGAATGTATTGAGAAATTTATGTCGAATGATTTGTGCTGGACTCGCCATATTGGAACAAATTCCTAATGTTTTACTGATACATACCTTGCCAAGAAGGAACTAAAACCACAAGTATGGAATTGTTAGCTTAAGGACGGTATAACAAAATGCAAAGATTATTAGGTTTGATTTTTCATTTAATTTTTAGAAATAGTTGAGCTAGCAATACATATTTTTAGTAGTGAAGACCCGCCTCTAGCCATTGAAATATCTAAAAAAATTCTAAAGATGTGATAAAACACTTAGCTTTCTTATTCATAAAGTATTATTTTCTTATTCATTTAAAATATATAGAATAATCAGGTGCTTACTTTTCGTTCTTATTTTTTTGACCAAACTTTAAAAAATTATAAAATATAAATGGTTATGGTAAATTTTAACTAATGAAAAATTAAAATTTTTTAGAAAAACTAATAAAAATATAAATGAAATTATCGAAAATTAATAAAAAGAGTGGGGATAACCATAAAAATTTTTATAATTGAGAAATCAATCAAAATTTTGATTATTAATTGATATTTGGAATGAAACAAACATTAGTGTTTTTGTTGTTTTTTTGTATTATGCGCAACTAGTAGAGTAAAAAAATAACGCTTTGAAAAAACAGTCAGAAGAACTAGTGATTGTGATGGGGAAGGCTAATTTTTACATCTATTAATTTTATTGGCGTAATGTAAAAAGGTTTTTAACCATGAATAAGTCTCTCATTTGTTTATCAGCAATTGCTATGGGTTTAACATCTATCAATGTTGCAAATGCAGCTAACGCAACCGGTACACTAACTGTTAAAGCAACGATTACAAACAGTTGTGTTCTCAACACTTCTGCAACAGGTACTACGTCAAATGCAATTTTAGACTTTGGTACGTTAAGTTCGCTTGCAAGCAACGTAGATGCAGACACCACAACAACAGGTGGGACTGCAATTAAAGTGTTATGTAACAACACTGTGCCATGGACTTTGGCTTTTGACGCAGGGAAAAATGCTCAATCGACACAACGTCGTATGATTGGTGGGGCGGCTAGCAACGAATACATTCCTTACAACCTTTTCTCAGATACTAATCGTGCAACAGCAATTGGTATTGCAACAACTGCATATAGCGGTACTGGTACTGGTGCAGCATAAACAGTTAACGTCTATGGTCGTATTCCTACAGGAACGACTTTACCAAGTGCAGGTAGCTATGTTGACACTGTGACTGTAACAGTGACTTATTAATTTTTAATAAGTTTTATTGCGTCATCGCTAGCTCTTTTTAAAGGAGCTAGCTCAATTTGAGAAAAGTAGTTCTGGGCAAATCATGAAAAAAAATATCTTTGTTGTGACAAGTTTATTGTTATTTTTGCCTAGTATGCTAAATGCAGCATCAATCCGCCTTTCACCTGTTAGTGTTGAAATATTGAGTGATCAGGCTGCATCTTCCATTAGTTTATATAACCAGTCAAATGAAAGTGCTGATTTGCAGGTGCGTGTATTTGAATGGAGACAAAATGCTGGTCAAGATCAGTTAATCCCTACGGATGAGATTGTAATTAGTCCACCATTTCTAAAACTACAACCTAGTGACTCTTATAACTTACGTGTAGTTAGAATTAACCCAGAACTTATTTCTGGTGAAAAAACTTATCGTATTATTATTGATGAGTTACCAAAACCGATTGATAGTCGTAAAGCTGATCAAGGGGTTAACGTACTACTACGTTCGTCATTACCTGTATTTGTCGTCAATAAAGATGCGATTACTAAACTGAATTGGTCAATACAACAAGAACAAAATAACGCTTATCTCACCATAAGTAATCTTGGTAATCGGCATGCGCTTTTAAATAACTTAATACTTGTGGATACAACAGCAAATAAAAGCTATCCCATTAAAGTAAACACCGTGAATGGTTATATTCTTGCTGGGAAATCGAGAAAATTTAATATTAGTCCTGATTTCAAATTTCAAGCAGATCATAAATATAATATTTCATTAAATATTAACGGTAAGCAAACATCTCTTTAAAGAGGCACATATGAAATATATCGTAAGTGCCTTATGTGTTATGTACTTGCCGATTCATGCTGCTGCTGAATCATTACAAGATAGTACCAATGCTGTCTTACCAAGTATTCCGGAAGTTCCGAATTCTGCTCATCAGGCATTTGGTTCTGATCAGGGATATATCCAGCTATTTTTAAATATTTCTGTTAACTCAAATATTTCTAAGGATTTAATATCGGTACGGCAGGATCAAGATAGAAAACTATATATCCGCTCTCGTGATTTAAAAACTTTAAGACTAAAAATGGATGAACATATCCCAGATAACCAGTGGGTGTGTATTAATGGTTTTAACGGAATCCAGTTTAAATATCTCGAAAATGAGCAGTCTCTAAACCTAAAAGTTCCACTGAACATGTTAACGGGTTACTCAGTTGATTTAAGTGGCCAGCAGGTCACTAGCCCACAATTGCTAAAGATGAAACCCTTAAACGCGGCTATTCTGAACTACAGCCTGTATCAGACTATGACCAATGATGAGAATGTTTTCTCTGGTTCGGCTGAGGGTATTTTTAACAGTGCAATCGGTAACTTTTCTTTAGGGGTTTTATATAACGGTAGTAATGAAAATAGCTATAGCCATGAAAAATGGGTGCGCCTAGAAAGTAAGTGGCAATATGTTGACCCTGAAAAGATCAGGATATATACCCTAGGGGACTTTATTTCCAATAGCCCAGACTGGGGGAGCAGTGTCCGTCTTGCCGGTTTCCAGTGGTCGAGTGCATATACTCAACGAGGTGATCTTGTTACCTCGGCACTACCGCAATTTTCAGGCTCGGCTGCATTGCCTTCGACTTTAGATTTATACGTTAACCAACAAAAGATTTATTCAGGGCTTGTGCCATCTGGTCCATTTGACATTAAGCAGCTCCCATTTATTTCAGGCAATGAAGTCACGCTTGTGACTACCGATGCAACAGGTCAGCAGAGCATTACTAAACAGGCTTACTATTTTTCATCTAAAATTCTGGCAAAAGGCATTAATGAATTCTCAGTAGATGTCGGGGTTCCACGCTATAACTACGGACTGTATTCAAACGATTATGATGATGCCACTTTTGCTTCGGGTGCGATTCGATACGGTTACAGCAACTCGTTGACCTTAAGTGGTGGTGCAGAGGCTTCAACAGATGGTTTATCGAACCTCGGGACTGGTTTTGCCAAGAACTTGTTTGGTTTTGGGGTAATTAATGCTGACATCGCAGCGAGCCAGTATAAAGATGAAAACGGTTATTCTGCCTTGCTGGGTTTAGAAGGTCGCATCAGTAAGAACATTTCATTTAACACCAGTTACCGCAAAGTGTTTGATAACTACTTTGACCTTGCCCGTGTGTCTCAAGTTCGATATTTAAAAGATAATCAATCCGATGATGAACCCAAAAATTATTTAAGCTACAGTGCGCTGGCAGATGAGATCTTTAGGGCCGGAATTAACTATAATTTTTATGCAGGCTATGGCGTTTATTTGGGCTATAACCAGATCAAATATAGCGACAATGCTAATAAATTAGTATCTGCCAATTTAAGCGGAAGCCTGAACAAAAACTGGGGATTTTATACATCAGCTTATAAAGATTATGAAAACCAAAAAGACTATGGTATTTACTTTGCGTTGCGCTATACACCATCTAGCCGAGTCAATGCGATTACAAGTATTTCTAATGAAAGTAGTAAAACAACCTATAGACAAGAAATAAATGGATTTAGCGATCCACAAATCGGTGCATTTGGATGGGGAGGCTATGTTGAGCGTGATCAGGATGCGAATCAAAACAATGCATCGGTCTATGCTTCTTACCGTGCTCGTGCAGCTTACCTGACGGGACGTTATAACCGATTTGGAGATAACGATCAGGTTGCACTTTCAGCAACAGGTTCACTGGTTGCGGCAGCAGGACGTATATTTGCGGCCAATGAAATTGGAGAGGGCTATGCGGTCGTAACCAATGCAGGGCCGCAAAGCCAAATTCTAAATGGTGGTGTTAATTTAGGTGCGACCGATAAGTCTGGCCGATTCTTAATTGCGAATTTAAGACCCTACATGTCTCATCATATCTACCTAGACCCATCATATTTACCTTTAGAGTGGGAAGTTAGCTCTACGAATCAGACAGCGTTTGTAGGTTACCGCCAAGGAACCTTGATTGACTTCGGTGCTCATCAGGTCATTTCTGGATTAGTGAAACTGGTTGATCAAAACAACTCACCGTTGATGCCGGGTTATACGGTTCGAATTAATGGTCAGCAAGATGGGGTGGTTGGCTACGACGGTGAAGTGTTTATTCCAAACCTGTTAAAGCAAAACAAACTTGAAGTTGATCTTCTGGATCATGGTTCATGCCAAGTTGTTTTTGCGTATGAAAATAAGCAATACAGTGCTAAAAAATTGGGGCCTTATGTATGTCGATAAATATTGCTAGCTTTAACCAACCCACAACATTTAGAGCACTTTCATTTATCCTGAAATATTTTTTGGGAACGGGTTTGCTATGCCTGATCTTTACATTTTTTAATTCCGCCCATGCAGATTGCACAGCTACAGCGCCAAATTCTGGCACATATACATACACTGCTGCAACAATTAACAATGATGCAGTACTGACATACACTGGGACAATACGTTGTTATGGAGCACGTTCAACACCAGAAATTTCAGGTTATATGTGTATGAAAACCGTTTTTACTGGAACCACCAGTAGTAATAATAATGTTTCATTACCCTATACGGTAACTGCAAGTGTAGGTGGGGCTGGCTCTTCTACCACTAATCAAAATTCGAATGTCTGGTATGGGCCTGTGAAAACCGTCTCTTCAAAGAATGTTATAAGTTACTCAGTAAATATAAAAGTTACAGCTCGTACGGGTTCGCTCATGGCATATCCTAAAGGAACCTATACGGGTACGGTTCAGCTATTTTGGGACATGCAAGCAAGCTCTAGCACTGTGTGTGAGGGGGGTAGTGGTGGAGGTTGGGACTCGGGTAATACCACCATAACTGCTAATTATGTTGTGCCAAGTTTGTGTCAAATAGATTCAACATCAAATGTCGATTTTGGAAATATTAATGATATTGGTAAGACTACTCGTGATTATACAGCTCAAGGAGTAGTAAATACGACCTGTAATAATGGACTGCCATATAGTATTTATTTGGGGGATGGAAATAACCGTATTGCTGGTGGCTTTAGGCAGATGACAAATGGTAGTGGTCAATATATCCCATATCAGTTATATCAGAACTCGAATTATAGTGCGGTATGGGATACTACTGGTGGTGTAAGCGCAGTTGGAGGTTCTGGAGGTGTTTCTAAAACAGGTTCGGGCAATTCTCAGGGTACAAATGTCTATGGAAAAATTCCGCAAGGTACCACTATTTCAACAGCTCCGGGTAATTACTCAGATGCGATAGTTGTTACAGTAATTTATTAAGAATTTATTGGAATTTTATGTTGAGTATATTTTTTGGATTTGAGTTGAACACTTAGCATTTAAAAAGTGGTCTATAAATTTGGTGTTTAATTGTTCTAATTTAAAAGAGGCAGATAGGTTTTTTAAACAAAAGGTAGGGGTGATAGGTAGTTAGCGGTAATGTTGTTTTAGGATGAGTAAAAACAGAAAAAGACAAATTAAAAAAATAAGAAAAAACATCTGATAAATATATACCTTATGAATATTAAATGTATTTTTACATAAGTTAACAGATTGTACAAATTAAATTACAGTTCTCTTTTCTTTATTTATTCTTTCTTATCAATAAAAAATACTTATAGACACAGGTAGACTATCAATCATTTAATGATTTGTATTGGAAAACAAAGTGTTAAAATTGAAAGGCTGAGATGCTCTGATATGTTTAATTGTATTTTATTCGGTGAATCTACGAATCAAAATTTGTGGATGCTTAGTAGTACTAAAGACAAATGGCTACATGCGTGATAGCTATCCCGAATTTTAACCTCATGAAAATACAAAGGTTTATAAATTGTTTCAACCACTTACTATCCAAACTCGACTTGGTGGATTCTACTTCTTTTACTATTCCATCGTGGGCACATTCATGCCTTATTGGAATTTATATCTTCAAGATCAGGGATTTAATTATCAAGAAATTGGTGTTTTATCCTCAATTGCGATTGTAACGCGTTTTTTTGCACCTTTAGTTTGGGGTTGGATTGCTGATAAATCTGGTAAGCGAATGTTGCTTGTTCGGGTAGCAACTTGGATGGAATCTTGTATATGGTTGGCTATTTTTATAGTGCCAAATACTTTTCAATCAGTTGCTTTGCTTATGCTTATTTTTAGTTTCTTTCAAAATGCGATTTTAGCTCAATTTGAGGGAGTTACTTTATTTTGGTTGGGTGATCAAAAAGCTAAACTTTACGGCAAAATTCGTAAGTGGGGATCGGTGGGGTTTATTGTTGGGGTATTCAGTATTGGGGCTATTTTAGAAATAGTGCCTATTTCAATGCTCCCAATTTTACTATTAATTATCGCGTCGCTGGCGTTTATTTGGTCTTTCACAATTCGCGAACCTGATAGCGCGCCTAGTTCCCAAAAATATTTAGAACCTTTACTTCCTGTTCTTAAGCGCCCAACAGTGGCTGTATTTTTTGCAATTGAATTTATTCTACTTTTTTCACATGCGCCTTTTTATAGTTTTTATAGTAATTTTCTGAAATCTTTGAATTTCAGTACGACTGAAATTGGATTTTTATGGGCCATGGGCGTTTTTGCTGAAATTTTTATGTTTTCAATTGCCTCAAATATTTTTCAACGTTTTTCGTGGCGCAGTTTAGTGATAGTGTGTCTGCTAGTGACGAGCATACGTTGGATGCTAGTTGCAGTATTTTCACATTATTTTATTGGTCAACTTTTTGCGCAGTGCTTACATGCCTTTAGTTTTGGTTTATTTCACTTGATCGCAATGAGAGTTATTTTTCAAAACTTTTCTGCTGGACAGCAAGGGCGTGGACAAGCACTTTATAGTACCATGTGGGGGTTAGGTGTAGCTTTCGGTAGTGTTCTGGCTGGGCATTTCTGGAAAATTCTTTCTGGTGAACTCATCTTTATGTGTGCCAGCGTGGTTGTGCTCTTAGGTTTGTGCTTTGTAAAGTGGCTTCCGAAACAAGTCGATTCTTCAACTACCTAAGCTTGAGATCATGCAAAACAAAGAATTTATATTGAAAAAAGCAAGTAAATATAAAATTGTTTGATGACTTGTTGTGACACGTTACAGTTGAAAAATATTGTTTTTATATGGTTATGGAGCAGTGATTTTGTCAAAAAATATGCTAACTTAACTTCATGCGTTTAATGATTAATAAATCTATGAAAAATATTTATATTATTGGATTATTGTGGGCTTGTTCTGGTTTAGCTGTGGCAGAAACGGCTAGTCAACAGCCAGCTGAACAACCCGTTCGGACCGCAAGTAATCCTAATGCTATACGTATTGTTACGCGCCCTGAAATTATGGGATTATGGGGAATGGAAATTCCAAATAATAAGAAATGTGTGGAATATTATAACTTTCGTAGTAGTAATGATGTAGTGATCAAAAGCGGTCAGGAATGGTCTTATGGTATTTATGAATATCAACCATCTGATGACCCTAAAGAGCAGCTAGCCGCTTTAGTAATGCAAATTAAATTTGACAATAATAAAGTAGATTGTTCTGGTCAGAAACAAGACCAAACAGGTGATGTTTCACAGTATTTTGTACAATGGAAAAACGACCATACAATCAATTTCTGTTCAACAGCTAAAGGTGAGCAGTGCTTTGCGACTTTACGTCGGGTATTACCATAAAATTATAGATATAAAAAAAGCCTCTTAAAAATAAGAGGCTTTTTTTATTATGCAGTTTCAGCTTTCTTTTCTTCGACTTGCTTTAACAAGTGTTTTTCAAGGTAATGGATATCCATTGCTTGAGAGCAGAAACTCTTATCTTGCAAAATAAGATCTTTATGTAGAGGAATATTTGTTTTAATTCCCGTAAGGATCATTTCATCTAGTGCTTGACGCATACGAGCAATTGAAGTTTCACGGTCTTTACCATGAGAAATCAATTTAGCAATCATAGAGTCATAGTAAGGTGGAATGCTGTATTCTGGGTAGATATGAGAATCTAAACGAATACCAGCGCCGCCTGGCGCATAGAAACTTTCAATTTTACCTGGTGAAGGTAAGAAGGTTGTAGGATCTTCTGCATTGATACGGCATTCAATTGCATGTCCTTGAACTTTGATATCTTCTTGTTGAAGCTCTAGTCCTAGGCCACCAGCAATACGTAACTGTTGTTCAATAATATCGACACCGGTAACCATTTCAGTTACAGGGTGCTCAACCTGAACACGAGTATTCATTTCAATAAAGAAGAATTCACCGTCTTCAAATAAGAATTCAAACGTACCAGCACCACGATACTGCATCAACTGACATGCATGAACACAAGCTTCTAAAATATCAGCTCGAGCTTGCTCTGGTAGGTTTGGTGCAGGTGCTTCTTCTAGTACTTTTTGATGGCGACGTTGTAATGAACAGTCGCGGTCATATAAATGAATTGCATGACCATTACCATCACCAAGAACTTGAACTTCGACATGGCGAGGTTTTTGTAAGAAGCGTTCCATGTAAACGGTATCATCACCGAACCACATTTCTGCATCGCGCTGCGCTGCTTGAACTGATTCAAGTAGTGTATCTACACGCTCAACAATACGCATACCACGACCACCACCACCAGAAGCCGCTTTAACAATAAGCGGGAAGCCGATTTCTTTCGCTTCTGCCAAGGCATTGTGGATGGTTACTGCATGGTCGCAACCTGGTACAGTAGGTACGCCAGCTTTTTTCATGGCAACAATCGCAGAAACTTTATTCCCCATAAGGCGGATATGTTCTGGACGTGGACCAATAAAAGTAAAGCCTGAGCTTTCTACAATTTCAGCAAACTCAGCATTTTCTGAAAGGAAACCATAACCCGGGTGAATAGCATCAGCACCGGTAATTTCTGCAGCAGTAATAATTGCCGGGATATTTAAATAGCTATCACTACTTGCGCCCGGACCAATACATACTGCTTCATCAACAAAACGTAAATGCATCAAATCCTTGTCGGCATCTGAATAGATACCAACAGTCTTGATTCCTAATGTTTTACAAGCCCGGGTAATACGTAAAGCGATTTCACCACGGTTTGCAATTAAAACTTTTTGCAACATAGACGTCCCCGGGGTAATTACGCGCGATAACGGAATAAAGGTTGACCGAATTGGATAACTTCACCATTTTTCACTAAAATTTCTTCAATCACGCCACTTTGAGTTGCTTCAATTGGGTTCATGATTTTCATTGCTTCAATAATACCCAAAGTTTCACCAGCAGATACTGTTTGGCCTACTTTAACAAATGGTGCTTCACCTGGGCTTGGAGCAGCGTAGAACACGCCAACCATTGGAGAAGTTTCAACTGCTCCACGCGGTGTTTTTGCAACTGGTGCTTCTGCAACAGGAGCAGCCGGAAGTGCTACACCAGCCGCAGCAACGACAGGATTGCGACGAGTTAAAGCGATTGATTGATCACCTTCTTTAACTTCGATCGCTTGCAAGTCAGACTCAATCATTAAATCGATGAGTTTCTTAATTTTGCGGATATCCATGGGCGACTATTCCTAAACTAGTTTGGGTTAGATGGTTGAATTTTTTCAATAGCGTAATCGAGCGCAAAACGATAGCCTTTTGCACCTAGACCACAAATCACGCCAATTGCTTTATCAGATAAATAAGAATGATGTCTGAATGCCTCTCTTGCATGGACATTAGACAAATGAACTTCAATGAATGGAATCGCAACGCCAAGCAGGGCATCACGTAGAGCAACTGAAGTGTGGGTGAGGGCAGCAGGGTTAATAATAATAAGTTTTACGCCTTCAGTTTGTGCCTGATGAATACGATCAACAAGGGCACCTTCCCAGTTGCTTTGAAAAGTATCTAATGTGATTGAAGCTTGTTGAGCTTGGCTAATAAGTTGTTGGTTAATATCATCTAAGGTAAGATGACCATATACTTCTGGTTCGCGTTTTCCCAGCAAATTCAAATTCGGTCCATGAATCACCAAAATGGTCGAACTCATTCAGATTGCTCCAGCTCTAAAGTTGCAAATATTCTTTGCAAGATGTCTGCAAAGTTTGCTTATTATGGCATATGTTTCTACAATTTTTTTATAATTTGTTTTCATCGTCGCAGAAAGGGTATACCAAATTCGGCTTATATATTGTAAATTTTGCGATGATTTAGCAATGTTAAAAAATGACAAAATTTCAAGTAATTTAATGGAGCTTATTTTAAACTGAATTGACAAAAACAGTTCATGTATTTTGTGTAACGGCTATAGAGTTCTCTCCAATCACTAATAGCTCATTCCATCGAGTTAGATAATTTTTTGAACGGTGACATTGTTTCATGTGCCAAGATGGATTACGGGAATGATAACCGACTTGTAAATAGTGACTGCCAAATCGGTTACGAACTGTGCTGAGCGTTTGCATTAATTGTTGTCTTTGCTGAATCAACTCAAGAGGTTGCCATAAATCATCAATGTGATGTTGGCGGGGATGCAACCCACAAAATAAAACTCCAATCTTAATGTATTTTTTATTTTCTTTATATAAAACATCAATTTGCTGCATGGCTGCTTTTGTTAATATGCATAAATCATCTGTTGCATAATTTAAGCCTATCGCTTGAGAAGATGCTTTTTTATAAGGTGGTTTATCTATTTTTTCATAAAGCAAGACTTGAACGCAGGCACAGAGCTGTTCTTGTTTCATTAAACGGCGATGAGCACGGTTGAGATGAAAAATAAGTGCTTGCTTAATAATTTCAATGCTGGACAAAGCTTGAGCAAAACTACGTGATGCTAAAATTCGTTTGGTGACAATTGCAGGATCGTCGAGTTGAATACAGGATTGGCCTTTTAGCTCACGAATGGTACGCGCCATAACCACAGAAAAAGCTTTTGCTAGATGATGCTCATTGGCAAAAGTTAAGTCTAAGCATGAATAAATCTCATAACTCCGTAATTGTTTGACTAATTGATAGCCAATTCCCCAGACTTCTTTGACTGAAGTGTGTTGCATGAGGTCTTCAAGAAGCAGAGGATCTAAAGTAGTGAAATTACAAATTCTATTAAAGCTTCTAATTTTTTTAGCATAGTGATTGGCTAATTTTGCTTGAGTTTTTGAATATCCGATGCCAATACAACAGGGTAAGCTTAACCATTCTTCTAAGGTTTCTACGACTTTGACACAATAAGAATGAATATCTAGAGATTGAAGGTAAGGGGTAAGGCGAATAAAACATTCATCTATAGAATAAGCTTCTAAATCATCGGGCGAGAAAAACTCACCAAGAACTGAAAAAAAGCGACGTGACATTTCAGCATACAAAGTGTAGTTGCTTGAATAGACGTGTACACCTGCTTGAAGAGCTTCTTGTTCGATTTGATACCATGGAATACCCATTTTGATACCCATATTTTTTGCTTCTTCACTACGTGATACAACACATCCGTCGTTATTAGAAAGTACTACGACTGGTAGACCAATAAGTTTGGGATTAAATAGTCGCTCACAACTCACATAACAATTATTAATGTCTACGAGGGCGTAAATTTCGCGGTGTGAGATTTCCATTATGATTTGCCCCGTGAAAAATATTGGTAAAACTACATATTGATATTGTTTTCATAAACACAGCGATGAGGGGTGTTGGATGAAAAAGTTGCATCTTGAATATGTAACAAAATCAAGTTAACAAAATTTTTAGCAGAATGCTAGGGTGGTTCTGTGGGTTTACCTCAGGTTAATAATGGAAAAAATAGATAAGGAATTAATATTTTTAATAAAAAAGGAGATCGCATTGATCTCCTTTTTGTGACACATTCAATGTCAGTTTTTGATTACCACTTATGACTATAAGAAACTTTAAGCGTTGCACCATTTGCCACTAAATGGCTAGTGTTATCGCTAGTTCGTAATAATTGGCTATATAGAGGATAATACTTGCGGTTAAACATGTTCTCTAAACCAATCGTCACAGTGTCTTTTTTGTTAAGCGCAAAGCTACTGATTAAATCTGCTGTTGTATAAGATTTTACATCATAGCGACCAAAACTATTTTTGCCATTTAAACGGTAATCTTCTGAACCGAAGTAAGTAGCTTGCAGGCGGTTCGTCCATGTTTCCGTTGGACTATAGGAAATATAACCTGTGAGTTTTAATGGTGGAATACGGAAGCCTGTCATGTCTTGTTCAGCACCGTTTTGCGGCTTTTCACGACCTTTCATCCATGTAACACTACCACCAGTTCCCCAAACATTGGCATCGTCAAGATAATCAAAAGTTGCTTCAACACCAGTGACTTTTTCTTTGGTTCTAGCGAGTACTAAACCATTGTTGAACGATTGCACAGCACCTAGGTCGGAAGTGGAGTGGAAGACCGCTAAACTTGAAGAGAAGTTATTGAAGTTTCCTTTCCAGCCTAACTCGTAGTTATCTACTTTTACGGGTTCTAAGAATGACGAACCAAGGTTAAAACCTTCACCAGCATTACGAATAATCAAACCAACATCAGGTAATTGGAAACCTTGGTTAAAAGATGCATAAATCGAGTGTTGGTCATTTGGAGAGAAAGTCACATTAGCATTGTACAACCATGCATCAGCTTTCACTTTTCCGCCCTCAACGGTGTAAGGGTTAGGCTTACCTAATTGTGATAAAGGAACAAAGCTATCAATTTGGGCATAGCTATCTTCATAACGCGTACCAGCTTCTGCTGACCATTGGTCATTAAAGCGGTGTTTTAACTGTATAAAACCACCCACACTTTGCGTAGTGAGTTCAGGTAAATAAATAAGTTTGCCAATTTTTACAAACTCTAAGCCACCAGATTGATCATAAATTTTTTGATCGAAAATATCTAAAGGCATTTCGCTTTTTTCGCGGCTAAAGTCACCACCCCAAACCAGTGAGGTGTCACCTAAAAACTCAAGTGGTGTAGTAACAGTTAAGCGGCTACCGAGTACATTATTTTCTTGATAGATCTGATCTACTTGTCCTCCACGATTTGCATTTTTTCGTGCATCAAATGGTGAAAAACGTGTAAAGAAGTCGCGATAATAAATTTGTGCATCAACCTTATTACCAAAAAAGTCTTTATGGTTATAAGTTAAATTGTAGATCTGGTTTTCGTTTTTATTTTGGTCTTTGAGCTTTAAGCCTTTAATTGCTTTCGCTGGTACAGTTCCAGCAGGAGCATTTTTCACACTTGGGTCAGATGCATAATCTGAGTCTTGCTCGGCATTATAATAGTTTGCAGCGAATTGTAGGTATTGGTTGTCATCAATATGATAACCAAGTTTACCACCGATACTATAGCCATCAGAATCATATAAATCGCCCTGACTTGGTTCTGGTGCAACACGGTCACCACTTGCATCGTACGGGCTACCAATACGCTGATAACCAAAGTCTAGTGCATAGTCAAAAGCATTAAAGCTGCCTGTGAAATATTGATGAATATCGCCACTTAAAGCATTAGAACGGAAATTTGTTAAAGGTGTTTGAAGTCCAACAACTGTTTTTGCTGTAGGTTCGCCACCAGCCGCTTTCGTGGTAATTGAAATAATACCACCTGCAGCGCCACCACCATAAATTGCGTTACTGCCTCGAATCACTTCAATGTTGGCAATACTTTCAGGGTCAATTGCTGAAAGTCCGCGTGATGTGTCACGTGTAAGGTTCATTGGTACGCCATCAACCAAGATGAGGGCATTACGGCCACGTAAAGTTTGACCATAATCGGTAATGGTTCGGCTTGAATCTGACAGGCCCGGTACGGCTTTTGCTAAAACGGTTGCAATACTTCCAGATGAACCATTTCTTAAAAGTTCAATTTGTTTTTCATCTAGCTTGGTGACTTGTTTGGCAGAGGTAGAGAGTTCATCTGCACGTGAAGCGGTAATTGTAATTGTAGGAAGTGCCTCAGGCTTTTTTTCAACATCTGTTGTTTCAGAGGCTGAGGCTGCAAAGGCCGAGTTTGAGAGAAAGATGGCCCCACCAAGTGAAAGGAGTGGAATGATATTTTTTACTTCAGACTTCCTGGTAAAAAGTTTGTGACTTTTTATCTTATTTCCCATTGTCTCGCCCTGAGAGTGATTTTAAATTTGTCGAATTATAAGTGAGAATGATTGTAATTCACAATATCGTTGTTGGACAAAAAATAATAAAATTTATTTTTATTAATTGTTGTGTAGAGGAAGGTGCACCCATCGCTCTACACAACTGAAAATTTATGAGATTTCTTTATAAGAATTCAAATGATTTTGATGAGCACGGCGAATAATGCTGCGGTCATCACCGAGTACAAAAAGCTGAACGGATTGTTGTTTCCATGCCGCAATATCTTCAGGTTGTCGGGGAATAGCACAGAAATGCTTTTGACTATTTTTAGTCTTTGCATACATCTCTTGAACTTTTTCTTTCACTTTTGGATGGCTAGATTGCCATGGCATTCCCATAGATTGAGAAAGGTCGGCAGCACCTTCTAGAATAATATCAATACCTTCAACTTTTAATATTTCATCTAGTTGTTCTAGTCCTTCTAAGCTTTCTATCATGGCAACGACAACCGTTTCGTTTGCTGCGTGTTGAACAAAACTAGCTAAATCATCCATGCCATATCGATTTAACCTTGTCGAGTTGAGACCTCTTTGCCCAAGCGGCATATAGTGACAATAGTTCACGGCTTCTTGTGCTTGCTGAGCATTTTCTATACGCGGAAAAACAATACCCGTTACCCCTGCATCGAGCAGAGGTAGAACTAAATGGTTGGCGTTTAACGGCACCCTCACAAAGACATCAAGATTCATGGTTCTAGCGGCTAAAATCATCGTCTCGACTTGAGACGTAGTAAATAAAGTATGTTCCAAGTCGATAATAATAAAGTTGTAGCCCGCAAGTGCCATTTGCTCGACATTAATCGGAGAAGCTACGGAACAAAAGATTCCGTAGAGCGTCTCGCCATTTGCTATTCGTTTCTTAAAAGAAATCGAATGCTTATTCATATTCAATTTCCTTAATAAGGCTGAGCGGGTTCGGCGTGGTTTGTACTCTTAAGCGAATTTCCGGAAGGAAACGGCGGCTTGCGAGCTGTTCAATATCAATGGTGTCATCTGTAAAGTTAAACAATTCATATCGTTCGCTAAACTCTGGGTGAGCTTCTTTATGCTGATTAATGATGGTTCTTAACATGGTCCAGAATTTGATTTCATCGAAGTCATAATGTTCATTTAAGAAAATCGCTAACTCAGCCAGATTTACAAACCAGAGCGCATCTTGAGTAAAGTCTCTTAACTCATTTGGAGAGTGGGTTTCCAAGAACGAGTTCGGGTTAATCTTGGCGTGCTCTTTTGGCGCATCTTGTAAGTTGGGTAAAAAGTTCGGCTCACGTAAAAGATGACGACTAAAACGAATTCCATCATGGAAATCTTTCAAAGCAGCTTTAACGGGTAAGCCATTTTTATGAATTAGTACCATGTTTTGTGCATGTGACTCTAAAGCGAGACCGTGACACCACAAAATATGCATGATTGGTAAATAAGCATTGGTAAGTAATTTTTCTAACCAGAACTCAATACCATACTCTTGGATCCACTCATCGATTAGCGGTTTTTGGTCTGTATCGAGTTGCATTAGTCCTGTTACTGGCGTTGCCGATTCGCCTTCTTTTAAGTAGCTGTAAATACTTTCGCGCCAAATGCAAGCCAGTGCGCCGTATTGAACAGGTAGCGCAATTTGCTGGTTCACTGAAAGACCGCCGATCTCTCTTAAAATAACAGGCTTACGCTGTTTTTCTAAAATATGGTCTTGTTCAATAATGTTATAAAGCCAGTCACTCATTTTTGCCGCATTTTGAACGGTATGCGGTGCCAATACACGAGAGGTCGAGGTATTGACCAAGTTCATTGCCAATTTAAGAGAAAGCGCTGAGATGTCGCTAATATTTGATAATGTGCGAATGGACTGTTGCGGTAAATAAGTCGGACCTTCAATATCTAACGGAATGATCAGTTGGTTGCTGATTGCATCTTGATAATATAATTCAATAATTTTATCCCACTGCCACGGGTGAATTGGAGTGAGGATATAATCTTTAAAATCTACATTTTGCTCTTTCAATTGATTGTTAATGGCTTGTAGATCTTTTTCTGAAAAATGCTGTTTATAAAGCTGCTCTAAGTTAATGGTTTCACTTAAAACCAGTTTGCATAGACTATTATGAGTTGCAACCCATTGAACCGTAAAACCTTCAGAAAGCTCGGGTGCATATTTCTGGTTTTCTTTTAAATCGAAGCCGATACGAGACTTAAAACTTGGGTGATATAAATGTGCATTGGTAATCCGTGCTTCTTGTTCTAAATAAGACAAGGTTCTTAAAGGTTGAGCAGGGGCTTGGCTTAAAGTTTGCGCATGTTTAACGTAAGTTAAATTGAGTTCATCATTAAAGTTTTGCCATTTAACTGGGTCAGCTTCAATAATATTTTTTAGATCGGCAAGTAATGTTTTTAAGTTAGGGCGAGTTTCAGTGCCTAAAGTAATATCAGAACGGACTAAGCTTGAAGGATCTAACTTAATTCGTTTAAAACTAAAGTGTCGTTTGGCCGCGCAGGTATAAAAAACGGTATCGGAAATATAGAACTTGATTTGACCTTTAGAAAACTCGTATTTAAAAGTATTTTCAAAAATGAGTGCTTCTAATAATTGGCCCATCACGCGATTTTCCGCGAGGGTTTTATAATTGGTTTGTTGTGTTGGTTGAAGAGGGCAAAGTGCTTCTGCGCCGCGATATTTATAAATAGGGTTTTCAACTTCAATCCAGATTGGGTTGCCACCACTATGGTAGAGCGTATTTAACATATTTGCCTTGATTGGTAATGTGAGTGAATTAATTAATAAATCGCGGTATTGCTCACCTTTTGCGCTAAAATTTTCTTGCGTGAGCGTAAGGCGTGTGGCTTGCCAAAGTTCAGATTCTTCAATGGCCGTAACTCGTGCAATTGCACTGATGAGATGAGCAATGTGATTGATCACAAGGTAATATTTTAAAAAGGTCCACGCATCTTTCTGAGAGAACCAAACGGTACTATCTTCAGAAATAGATGAGTCGTCTTTTATCATTTCTGGAACAATGCTAATGCCTTCCATGTCTCGAAGAATAAGGCGATGTGGATAGCCGTTTTTAAATTCCATTAAACTATTTTGCATGTGCGCTTCTACGCTAATGCCTTTATTTGCAAACAACTCAATTAATGGAATCAGTGAAACTTTAACGTACTGTTTCCACCAGAAAGTAATGAAGTCTTTCGCATCTTTCGATTGTAGATTTTGGTTGGGTGCCGCTTGCTGAATAAAGCTTAAAAGTGGGATTTCATGGTTTTCATTTTCTTCAACCAAGCCGCCCAGCATTCGGGTATTTTCTAATACATCAGTAGTGAGCCCAGCTCTATAGAGGATGCCAAATGAACTTTCAAGCTCTGGAATTTTGACTGTTTTTGCCTCTAACTCCGGCAGAATCACAAGGTCTGGATATTGCTCACTAATCTTGTGATTAATAATAATTTTGCTCGCATCAATCGCGCGTTCCATTTCATCCATTGGGTTATTACGAATGAAACTGGTAATTCGTACATCAATTGATAGCTTTAAGAATAGATTTGATTGAGGCAACCATACTGTACGAACGGATGAGGTCGGCCATACGGTTTGACCTAAAGCTCCCAGATAGATCACGTCTTGGCTATCTAAATGTTTCTTTAAAGATGGATGTTGAAGTAAGAAATTAGCTTGCCACGGATGGGTTGGCATTAGCTCGTAATTTGCTAAGTTTTCTTGTAAACGTTCTTTTGCAGTTTTTAAAACTTCATCTTCAATACGATGAGAAAGCTGTTCTTCACTTACAAGCTTTTGGATTAAAGAAGAATGGATTGCAAAGTAATGAAGTTGGAAACTTGCGCCTAACTCAGGGCTATATTTTTTCATGTCTTCTTTAGAGAAACCTAAATTGGCTTTAGAGGTCACATGAAAAGGGTGCCCATATAACATGCCTTGTTCCGTAGCCTGAAAACCGCTTAACGCTTTAGTTGCTGTTTGGGAAGGCTTATTTTCTAAAAAGAATTTTGTATTTTCGATACTATTGGCAATATCGGAGTACAGGTTCTTATTTTGGTTTTTATCTTTAAATAGACTATTCAACTCATCTGTAATCAGTTTCACTAACTGTTTAGGGTTGGTGAGTGAGTCAAATGTATTGTCGTTTAAGTTTTGCAGGACAAAACCACGTTGATATCGGTGATAACCCGTAGTTGAAAGATGCTGAACTGCACCATAAACAATCGTGTTAGACGCATTAAACGTATAAGCAAAATACAGTGTGTCTGGTTGCTCAGCATATAGGGTGAATAAAGGAGAATCTTGAGCTGGGATAATGTGCTTTTCAAGATTTACTTTGAGTTCACGAAAGAAAGTATTCAGGTACTGTTCGAAAAGTTTATAAGACCATGCATCGGTTGTAATAATTGAGTTCATTCTTGTGCCTCTTCTAAAATTGTATCCATTAAGAATCTGTTCAAAATCACCACTAATCCCGCACCGATAAAAAATAGTGAGGTGCAGATTAATGCAGCAGTAATATTGAAAAATGAGTAGGTGAGCGTGATCGTGATTGGGCCAATAAGCTGTCCTAAGACAAAGGCACTGTTAGAAATGCCAATCACTTTTCCTTGGCTTTGAGCGCCAGCTTTTAGAGAAATTGTGTGCAAGATCGAAGGAATAAGGGCTGCAAAGCAGAAGCCTTGTATGAGTCGTAATACAAGAATCAGCCAGAGATTAGAAACCCAGATCAATGCGAAAATCGTGATGCCGCAAATTAAGGATGCGTAAATGAAGTTATTAAAAGAGTCTCCTTTATCATCATTTCTTTTCCCCCAATAGGTTGCAGCAATAAAGGCTGCTCCCCATGAAAGCGCATGAATGGTTCCCGTTAAACTCGCAGCAGATAACGATGAGTGAGTGCTTTGGCTTATTTCACTAATGTATAAAACGAAGCAAGACACTAGACCAAAGCCGCCCGCTTGAACCAAAATGCCGGCGCTTAACCATGAAAAAATCGTTCTATCAAAGAAAGCTGGAAGCTTAGATTTCTCTTTGGTTTTTGTGGTTTCGGTTTTAACGGGATTGGTTAATACAAATGACGCAATCACAATGAGTGTCATCACAACAAATGCTGTCGCGTTGAGTAATACTTCAACCCGCCATTGATCCATAAATATCCCGCCGAGCACGGGACCACATAAGCAAGCGAGCGCTACGCTGCTTTGTAGTTGCCCAAAAGCGGCGCCTCGTTGTTGTTCATTCGAGAGATATGAAACATAGGCATTTAAAATCACAGAAAGACCGCAAAAACCGAGTAAAATTCGCGCGAAAATAAACAGGTATAAATGCTGGGCGCTCGCCATGAGCAGTATTGAAATACAGAAACCAGCCAGAGAAAGTAACAAGGCTTTTTTATGGCCGAATGTGTCGGATAGGTGGCCAACAATCGGTGCTGTAAATAAGCTGCCAATAGCTGGAGCCGCGAGTGCCAAACCTGCCCAGATAGTGGGAGCACTCATATGTGCCGTCAGTTTTTCCATATAGAGCGGCATGATTGGAATCAGCACCATGAGCCCGAAAGTAGAAAAAAACTGACAGAGCAAAATAATGAAATGATCTAGGCGAGATGAGCGCATGATTTAGATATCCATGGTCTCATAGCTAGAAACAGATAAGCTGTGATAAGGGTTTGGCGTAGTTCCGATTTTACTTGGCATGCCTGTTGAGTCGCTTTCTTGCGCAAGTAAAGGCGTAAGTAGCTGTTTGAATGGCCAAGTTTTATTGTCAAAAAGATAGGTTTGAATTTGCGATTTTGTTTGCTCTGAAATGGGTTGGGTTTCTACAAAATCTTGAATAATATCTTGAACCATCTCCCAAAAATCGCTTTCTGTACGATCCGTATATTTCAAGGTAGCTAAAGCAATCGGGTAGAGGTTAATTTGAATTCCTAGGGTAATGAAGTAATTAAATAAGTCTTCATTTTTAGTAAAGATAAGATTGTTCGGTGTACTCGTGTCAATGGTATAAACCGGAGGTGTAAAACCACTTTCTTCAATGGCTGTGGTACATATTCTTAAGGTATCGTGGTCACGTAAAATAAAGCATTTAAACTTATTATTTTCATAACACACCATGGTGTTTTGCCCGTGGCATTCAGGCATGATGCCTTTCGCCCAAAGCGTTAAGAATGTTTGAATAAAATGAACACTTAAGTCTTTTAGTAATGACCATTTGTCACCTTCAACGCCTAAAGCTTCCCAAGGGTCAACATAGGTACAGCTTAAAGCTGACATAGTGATTGGAGTAACGTTTTGGTCTCGGCAAATATCCGGTAAATGTCGGACTTGGCAACCGATTACACCTAAATTTTTTACAATCGGCTCTTGTTTACCGAGTACCCACCAATGTGTTTCATTACTCAAAAAGAGACGATTTTTTAATAAAGCAGTTTCATTAATGACGTCATTTAAAAAATCATAAGCCGTATGACCATTCATTAAATAACGACCTGGCATGGAGCGGATTGCACCTAATGTTTTGGCATTGGTTGAAAGTTTTAAATGCAGAGTCGGGTTTGTGTTGTGAATAAGCGTTCTTAAAGAAGAGGTCGGTAAACCAATGGTGGTGACATGGTTTAGGTCAATACCGTCGTACTTATTTTCTTCAAACTTTAAATAGCGATGTTGCGTCTCTAACAACGGCAGGGCTAAGTAATCATCTGAAAGCTGAGCCATTTTGTCAGCAATAAGACTTTCCTCAACTTCTGATAACAGAAGCTCTTTGTGAGGAATCGACTCCATATTATTAATCACGTCATCTTTCTTAAATGCCCACCAGTACACCTCAATTTCTTTTTGAGTTGTGAGTGGTGCAAGTTCACCTTTTGAGTGAGCGAATGGATGAAATGGACGATCAGCTACCAGTGATAGCAATTCACTAGTAATCAAAGGCGAAGAAAATGAAAGGGCTGACTGTAAAATTTGAGGAACTTTTTCAGCCGTCACTAAGTTGTCGAGCCAATAATTAATCGCTTTTTCATGGTGTGGCGATGGCCACCAATTTGCTTGGGTTAAATAGTTAAAAACTTCAGAAATAGAAATTTCAGACGTTGTATTGTTTAAAGCGTTATGAAGCAAAACTTCGGGTTGGGTAACATAGAAAGGATTTACACCATCTACTTTTAAACAGCTGAAATAGAGTTCCAACTCATCATTGAGAGTAATTGCCAGATAAGGCTTTTTATAGGAAATATGATCTCTAAAATCTCCATAATTCTCCATGTAGAGTGCATCTATCGTTTTTTGTAGTTGTGCTGTGTAAATCCGATCTAACATTTTAGTTATTCCTATTCTTATAAAAGCGGTAGAACCGTGCCAACGTTTTGTTCTTGTGCAGCATTGAAGAACCATTTAGCGCAGACAATATCGTCAATCGCCATGCCCATTGGGTTGAGCAAAATGATTTCATCTTCGTGTTCGCGGCCGTTTTTATGACCAATAATGATGTCGCCAAGTTCAGCATGTAGTTTTTCACGGCTGAATAAGCCATCTTCAACCAGCACGTTGATGACTTTCTTTTCTCGGTTTGATTGGTCCCAGTCATCTACAATCACTTTGTCGACTTTTAAGAAGACTTCAGGCTCGATATCCATAATTGAAATATTTGAAACAAAGCAGCCTTTTTTAAGCCACTCAAATGGAATGTAAGGTTTATCTGAAACTGTACAGGTAATGAGGACATCGGCTTGTTGAATCGCAGACTTAGCGCTGTCATGAATTTCAATTTCTAGATGTGGATATTCCGATAAAAACAACGCTTTGAGTTTTTCAGCTGCTTCAGGGTTCACATCAAATAAATGGATTTTTTTCACTTGAGCATATTGTTCAAGCACAGTTTTAATCTGCATTTGAGCAATTGGTCCGCAGCCAATCACGGTAATGTCTGAAAAGTCTTTTTTTGCTAGATACTTAATCGAAACACCCGTAATGGCGGCGGTTCGCATGGCACTGATGAGGCTGCCTTCCATCACCGCAACTGGATAATTTGTTTCTGAGTCATTTAAAACAATCAGTGCGCTCGCACGCGGAATATTGTATTTTTTAGGGTTATGTTGTCTTGAACCAATCCATTTGATTCCGGCAATTGGGTCGTTGCCGCCTAAATAACAAGGCATTGCGATAATACGGTCGGCAATATGGTCAGCACCTTGCCAGCGAAGATAAGGTTTTAAAGGTTGAACAAACTGTTTATTTGCATGCAGGGTTAAACCTTCAGTAATCGCTTCAATAAATGAATTACTATGATTTGCGCCAAGATTTAATAAATCTGATTGACTTAAGTAGCGAAGGGTAGCCAAATTGCTCATGAATATTTCCTAAGGAGAAGGTTAAACAGCATTTTGTAAAGTAAGGTTTTCTTGACGTCGTACGTTTCGATTGAAGTGACGCTTCTTGATCATTTCGAACCATTCATCTTCATAAACAAGATCGAGATAACGATCGCCGCGATCGGGCAACAGCGTTAAGACGCACGATCCATCAGGAATGGTTGGAATCAGTTTTTTGATGGCTGAAATTGATGAGCCACTTGAACCACCAGCAAAAATTCCTTCATGTTCAAGAAGTTCTCTGCAACCGAGTGCCGACTCATAGTCATCTACATAAATGACATCATCAATTTCATCGGGGGAGAGTAGCGGTGGGACAGTACTTGCACCAATCCCAGGAATTTCGCGTGGACCAGATGTACCACCGAACAACACAGAACCGACGATATCGACTGCGATCACTTTTAATTCTGGAAATCTTTCTTTAAGGCGACGAGATACGCCCATAATCGTGCCAGAGGTACTTGCCCCAATCACGAGGTAATCAATCTTGCGATCAATTTGATTTAGGATTTCTTCTGCTTCTCCAAAATAATGGCTTTTCCAGTTATTTGGGTTTGCATACTGATTAATCCAAACAGCATTTGGAAGCTGTTGGCAGAGTCGTTTTACAGTGTCAATTCTGGTTTTTAAATAACCGCCGTTTTGGTCTTTTTCAGAGACCATTTCGATATTGGCCTTGTAGAGCTTCAACATTTGTAAGTTTGCTGAGGCAATTTTCGGGTCAATAACGGCAGTAAATTTTAATCCATATATTTTGCAGGCCATTGCAAGCGCAATCGCTAAGTTCCCTGATGAGCTTTCAACAATATGACTATCTTTATTAATCACTCCAGATTTCAGGCCTTCCTGTAGCATGAATAATGCCGGACGGTCTTTAATGCTTCCTCCTGGGTTTAACAATTCCATTTTCGCAATCACTGAGATCGATTGATGCGTGAATAGCCTTGATAATTGTAGTAGTGGCGTTTTACCTATGCAGTCGAGAATATTTTCATGGATCATGGTAGATCTTCTCAGGTTTTTATGTGGTGTGAATGATAATGATTATTAATTTAATTATTATTACCATTTGTGCCATGATTGTTGCGGTTTGTAACTAAAAACAGGAGGGACTTAGAGGATTTTTCACTAATTTTTTTTATCTAATTATTTGAATCGTAATATTTAAGTTTTACAAAAGGATTAATAAATAAATCTTTTTAAATATAATGACATAGGCAATAAATTACTTTAGAGCTAAAAAAATTAATTTAATTAAGACAGATGCGAGAAATTATTTTGAAGAAATAAAATGAAATTTATGACCTCACCCGTGTAATTGATGCATCACTATTCTGTAGTGAGCATGGGTAGATTTAAGGCTTAAAGAAGAGAGAGGTATTTAAAGACTGACTTAAGATGCTTTGAATAATGAACTGAAAGTGATCAAGTGGCAGTTATTGATATGAAAATGTCTGAAAATGATACGCTTAGATAGATATGATCATTTCCATAAGCGCTATATTTTCAACGGATCAGTTGAGCCTAGAAAATATAGTAATGCGTGTTTCGCATTTTGTCTTATGGGTCTTTCAAGCTGTCTTTGTCATAAAAGACAGCTTTTTTTTATGGCGATTTAATAAGTAGAAAAGTTATGAACGATAGCGTTGTTTAGCTTGTTCATAAGCCTCAAGATTAATGCATTGAGCACCCAAGCTTGTGATTTGTGCTTGGTCGAGTTGAAGTTCATCCCATTTTTGCATTTGCTCGAGCAGCCAATAAAAGTCTTCTACTTTTGGAAGTGCACTTTCTTTTACTAAATGACGAACAATATCCTGAATCATATAGTATTTGTCGACATGTACTTCTTCTGAACAATGGAAGCGCACAATTCCAAACTCGACTAATAATTTTAAAATTGGAGCAAAATCGTCTAACTTACTCAATTCTTGCTGGGCTTTCATAATTGCCGTGGTGAGTGCGACCAGTGTTTGTGGATGCTGTTCAGCCCATTCTTGAGTTACGGCTAGAACCTTATCAGCCACAGGTGGAATAATGTTTTGACTTGAGCAAATCATTTTACTTAAGCCTAAAAGCTCACCTTGAGTATTCCATGGTTCTCCGACGCAAAAACCATCAATCACATGTTTATCGAGTGCTTCGACCATATAAGGTGGCGGTAATGTTTTGAGCTGGATAGATTGAGCAAGTTCAGGCTTTGCTAAGGCGAGCCACTCTCTTAAACAATAATGATGAATAGAATGCTTAAATACATGCGCTAAAGAAATGGAGTGACCTTGTTCGAGATAATCTGCCACTTTTTGCGCTGTTACTTGAGCCGTATCATTTTTTTGAATTGCAAGTTGATGAGTAAGTTTTTGACTTAAGCTAATGAAAGCACGGTTTTCACTTAAAACGAGTGACGTTTGTAGTGGCGTGCCAATTTGATCTGTGCCTACTGCCGCCGCAGGTAACATTGCAGATAAGCAATGCGCTGCATCTAATAGACCAAAAGCAAGACGGTCTCGAAGACTTGCCCATGATGCTTCTTTAACTAAAGTGACGTCTAAACCGACTTCCTCAAAGAGGCCTCTTTGTTTTGCCCAAAGCAATGCAAGACAATCAAGCAAAGGAATATAGCCGAGTTGTAATTGAGTCTTTTCTAATGTGCTCATTTATTCATCCTTTAGTTGATCATTTAGTAATTTTTGGGCATCAAGTAACCGCCGTGCCATTTCTCCAATCGTTATACGGTGACTCATGGCATTTTTTCTGAGAAGTTGGAAAGCTGTATCTTCAGGCAGACCGTGGAGTTGCATGAGTAACACTTTGGCCTTTTCAACATCTTTACGGTCAGCCAATTTGGTTTGAGCCTCTTTTAAATCACCTTCGAGTTTTTTGTGCTTTTTATATTGCTCAATCGAGATTTCTAAAATGGTATGTAAACGGGCAGGGTCTATGCCATCTACGATATAAGCCGTTACTCCCGCATCGATGGCTTGTTTGATGGTGTGTTTATCTGAATTTTTAGTGAACAGGACAGTCGGTAGGTCATAGCTACTCACACAACTTTCAATAATGTCACGATGAGGATGATCCATATCGAGCAAGATCACATCGGCTTGTAAATGCTCGAGACGAAAAATATTTAAATGGTCCAAAGTAAGGCAAGCGACCACTTCAAAATCATTTTCAAGCAGACTTTTTCTTATATAGTCTGCTCGCGCATGATCATCATCAATAAGGGCTATTTTGAGTTTTGGCATAAGTTCAGAAAATCAGGCTAAGAAAATGCGCCAATTCGACGCGTTTTTTGTTATCAGGTTTTAAGCAAGATTAGTGCCATCCAAAACTAAACAAAAAATCCAGTTTAAGTGGCATTTCAGCGAGCTAAAGAATTAATGTGGTCAGTCTTGGTGCAAAAATACGATTCATTTTGTGGCAAGACATATTCTTATCTTAACCATTTAAGTGTACCGCGATGGGGCAAATAGAATAAGACATTATTTTTATAAGATAGCTGGGTGAATTATATCTATTTGAAGTTAAATATAAAAAATTAATAAATTAAATTTATATAAGAATTGGCATGCAAAATGCTTACTTAATTACAGGTCGAAGACGACCATAAGTTTTAAAGACGGCCAACGATGTCCGTTCTGATCGAATTTGTGAGTGCAACTGTGCACACAAAGAATTTACGTTCAGTCGGAGTGAAGGCCATGTCTTTATTTTTATTGCATAAAAAAGTTACATCTGAATTATTTAATTTTTCAGTTCCAGCGATGCGAGCCTTCTCTATGAGGGGGCTCGCTTTTTTTATTTCTTTTTATGACTTTGCTGTGCATTGGGTGTCATTAACGAGTGGGAAAAATGGATTCCAAGCAGCTACATGCTTTGTGAGATTGATTCGCTTCTCGGTAGAACACAAGGCAAAAAAACAACGTCTATTTGAGAACGCAATAACGCAGCTTAAAAGCAACGTGATTTGAGGAGAAACACTATGAAATTGGTAATGATTGGTCATGGTATGGTGGGCCACAAATTCATCGAAGCCATTTTAGAAAAAGCAGATGATGAACTGGAAATCACGATTCTCGCGGAAGAACCTCGTATCGCCTATGACCGTGTACATTTGACAGAATATTTCTCTGGGAAATCAGCAAAAGATTTATCTTTAGCACGTTTTGACTTTGCTGATGCTCATGGCATTGACTTACGTCTAAATACAAAAGCAACTGCAATTGATACAGCTGCACAAACAGTCACAACCAATCATGGTGATGTCATCAGCTATGACAAATTGGTGTTGGCAACCGGTTCGTATGCATTCGTTCCGCCAATTCCGGGTAATGACCGTGAAAACTGCTTTGTTTACCGTACGATTGAAGACTTAGACGCGATTCGTGCAGCGAGTCTTAATGCAAAAACAGGCGTAGTCATTGGTGGTGGTTTACTTGGACTTGAAGCTGCAAAAGCTTTACGTGATTTAGATCTAGAAACGCACGTTGTTGAATTTGCACCACGTTTAATGGCAGTTCAAATTGATGACTTGGGCGGTAAAGTTTTACGCCGTAAAATTGAAGACCTTGGTGTAAAAGTTCATACACAAAAAGCGACACAATCTATCGAATGTGGTAACAGCACTACACATGTAATGAAATTTGCAGATGGTAGCGAGCTTGAAGCAGATGTCATTTTATTCTCTGCGGGGATCCGTCCACGTGATGAGCTCGCACGCAATAGTGGTCTGGCGATTGGTGAGCGTGGCGGTATCGTCATTAATGATTATTGCCAAACTTCAGATAACAATATTTATGCCATTGGTGAATGTGCGCTTTGGCAAAATAAAATTTATGGTTTGGTTGCACCGGGCTATGACATGGCGCGTATTGCAGCAAAACACATTTTAGATGAAGAGTGTAATTGCTTCGCCGGTGCAGACATGAGCACCAAGTTGAAGTTGATGGGTGTGGACGTTGCCTCTGTAGGTGATGCACATGCCATGACTCCGGGTGCATTAAGCTATTTCTATGCAGATGAGCATGCGCTGGTTTATAAAAAGATTGTTGTAAATGCAGATAAAACCAAATTGTTGGGCGCGGTTTTGGTGGGCGATGCGAAAGAGTACAACGACCTTTTACAAATGATGTTAAACGGTCTGGCTTTACCTGAAGTGCCGGAAAGCTTGATTATGCCGGGCTTTGAACAATCAGCAGGTAAGTCTGGTGGTAGCGGTGTAGATTTACTTCCAGACAGCGCGACCATTTGTTCATGTAATAACGTATCAAAAGCGGACATCTGCCAAGCAATTAGCGATGGTTCGACCTCTTTAGGTGCATTAAAGAAATGCACCAAAGCAGCAACAGCATGTGGTGGCTGTGCACCATTAGTGACACAAGTGTTGAAGTCAGAGTTGCAACGTCAAGGTGTGACTGTAAATAACCACATTTGCGAACACTTCCCGTACTCGCGTCAAGAGTTGTATCACTTGGTTCGTGTCAATGAAATTAAGACATTCGATGATTTGATTCATCAACATGGTCATGGTTTAGGGTGCGATATCTGTAAACCTGCTGCCGCAAATATTTTAGCATCTTGCTGGAACGATTTCGTCCTTGAGCCAAGCCATGCAGGCTTACAAGACAGTAATGACTACTATTTGGGTAATATCCAAAAAGACGGTTCTTACTCGGTTGTACCGCGTATGGCAGGTGGTGAAGTGACTCCAGATGGTTTAATCGCGATTGGTCAAATTGCGAAGAAATATAACTTGTACACCAAAATTACTGGCGGTCAACGTGTTGACATGTTCGGGGCGCAAGTTCACGAGCTTCCATTCATTTGGGAAGAGCTGAATGCTGCGGGCTTCGAGTCTGGTCATGCTTACGGTAAATCATTGCGTACCGTGAAATCTTGTGTGGGTAGCACATGGTGCCGTTACGGGGTAGATAACTCGGTTGGTTTGGCGATTGAACTTGAAAACCGCTACAAAGGTTTACGTTCACCGCATAAATTAAAAATGGCAGTGTCTGGCTGTACTCGTGAGTGTGCGGAAGCGCAAGGTAAAGATGTGGGTATTATCGCGACCGAAAAAGGTTGGAACCTTTATGTATGTGGTAACGGTGGTATGAAACCACGTCATGCCGAGTTACTTGCATCTGACCTTGATAAAGCAACGCTCATCCGTTACATCGACCGTTTCTATATGTTCTACATTCAAACCGCAGACCGCTTACAACGTACCAGTGTATGGCGCGACAACATGGAAGGCGGCTTAGATTACCTTAAATCTGTAGTTGTGGATGATTCACTTGGTTTGGCTGCCGAGCTTGAACGCCGTATGGAACACATCATTGGCACATATCAAGACGAATGGCGTACTGCGGTGGAAAATCCTGAAGTTCGTAAACGCTTCCAAACGTATATCAACGCAGGAGCAAATGAACAGGCCGATCCACACATTCAATTTACAACTGAACGTGGTCAAATTCGTCCATTAACCGAAGCTGAACGTTCAGAAGACCGTATTCCAATGGTTGAAGCATAAAGGAGAGTTTCTATGAATATTGTACAAGACAAAAATATGCTTCCTGATGATCAATGGATTGACGTTTGTGCACTCGATGATTTAACCCCAAACACTGGTGCGGGTGCACTAGTGGGTGGCCAAGTGGTAGCAATTTTTCGTGTAGGACATGAAAAACGTGTTTACGTGCTGAGTAATAAAGATCCGTTTAGCCAAGCGAATGTGATGAGCCGCGGCATTATTGGTGATTTACAAGGTGAGCGTGTCATTGCATCGCCAATCTATAAACAACATTTTAGTTTGGCAACGGGCCGTTGTTTAGAAGATAAAGACCAAAAATTGGCAGTTTATCCGAGCAAAATTGTTGATGGCCGTGTTTGGGTCAATGCGGTGCCGCAAAAAACTTATATTACCAATACAGGTGTATCACAAGACAAACTTAAACTGGTGCTGATCGGGAATGGTTTGGCAGGGATGCGTTGTCTAGAAGATTTACTTGATATGGCCCCAGACCGTTATGAAGTCACGGTGATTGGTGAAGAACCTTGGGGTAACTATAACCGCATTATGTTATCTCCGGTTTTATCGGGTGAAAAAACCATTGAAGACATTATGTTGCATCCACCAAAGTGGTATGACGATAAAGGCATTAAATTTATTGCCGGTGATAAAGCCGTAAAAATTGATCGCCCACGTAAAGTGGTTTACACCGAAAAAGGTCAGACAGTTGATTATGATCGTTTAATTCTGGCAACAGGCTCGGCACCATTTATTCCACCAGTTCAAGGTGTTGACTTAAAGGGTGTGTTAACTTTCCGCGATATTTATGACGTCAACACCATGATTGAATACTGCGGTTCAAAAACCAACGCCGTGGTGATTGGCGGTGGTTTACTAGGTTTAGAAGCGGCGTATGGTTTAAAACAACGCGGTATGAATGTCACAGTTCTACATTTGATGGACCGTATTATGGAACGTCAACTTGATGGGCGTGCAAGTCAGTTATTACGTCATAGCATTGAGCAAAAAGGCATTCAAATCATTACCGAAGCCAATACTGAAGCGTTAATTGGTGATGAAAATGGGCATGTGAAGCAAATCCGTTTGAAAGATGGCACGGTCTTAGATGCAGACCTTGTGGTGTTCGCCGTGGGCATTCGTCCAAATATTGCTTTGGCACAAAGTGCTGGTTTACGTTGCAATCGCGGTGTATTGGTGAATGACACCATGCAAACATTTGACCCAAGTATTTACGCGGTGGGTGAGTGTATTGAACACCGTGGTCAAACTTTTGGTTTGGTTGAGCCACTATGGGGGCAAGCTTTTATTTGCGCGACCCATTTAGCAGAGCACGGCAGCTTAACTTTTAAAGCACCAACTGTGCCGACTCAGTTAAAAGTCAGTGGTGTCGATGTATTCTCGGCTGGTAATTTTGAGCCGAAAGATGATTATGAAGACATTATCCTGAACGATGAAAAACGCCAGATTTATAAGCGTATTATCATTCAAAGCGATCAGGTAATCGGTGCAGTACTGTTTGGTGATACTGAAGATGGCATGTGGTATGCAGAGTTAATTGCAGACCAAACACCTGTTTCTTCATTTAGAAATAAACTGCTATTTGGTCGAGATTTTGCATTAAAAAATGCAGGCTAAATAGGGAAAGGAGCAGTTATGAATAGTATTCCAAGCGTTGAAGTCGATAGCTCCGATCATGTTGCAAAAAACACTAAAACAACATGTCCATATTGTGGTGTAGGTTGTGGTGTTAGCGTAAACGTCCAACAAAAACCTCAAGGACCTGTGGTGCAAGTTGAGGGGGATGCTGAGCATCCTTCCAACTTTGGGCGTTTATGTATTAAAGGTAGCCGACTTGCGGATACTTTAGGGTTAGAAACACGTGTTTTACAGCCAATGATGGGGCGCAAAGCTGATCGGGTGGTAACGACATGGGATGCGGCAATCAATAAAATTGCCGATAAATTCCAATCTTGTATCGATCAATATGGTCGTGACAGCATTGCATTTTATGTTTCAGGTCAGCTTTTGACTGAAGACTATTATGTGGTGAATAAGTTTGTAAAAGGCTATTTGGGTACTGCAAATATTGATACCAACTCACGCCTTTGCATGTCATCTGCGGTGGCAGGTCACAAACGGAGTTTCGGTGAAGATATTGTGCCTGCGAGTTATGAAGATTTTGAACATGCAGATATGGTGGTATTGGTCGGATCTAATACTGCATGGTGCCATCCGGTGCTGTATCAGCGGATTATGCAGGCTAAAAGCCAAAATCCGGATATGTTTGTGGTGGTAATTGACCCACGTTTTACCAGTACCTGTGAACAAGCGGATTTACATTTACCGATTTTACCGGGCCAAGATGTCGCATTGTTTAACGGTCTATTCCAATATCTATATCAAAATGGTCATGCCGATCAGGCATTTGTAGAGGCTTATACCGAAGGTCTGCAAGATGTTTTGGCAAGCAGCCAGCCAGAAACTGATATTCAATATGTGGCAAAGCGTACGGGAATTGCACTCAATAAATTACAGCAGTTCTTTGAGAAATTTGCGCAGACTGAAAAGGTAATCACGCTATTTTCAATGGGTGTGAATCAATCAAGTCAGGGCGTAAATAAGGCCAACAGCATTATTAATTGTCACTTACTAACAGGCAAAATTGGTAAGCTCGGCGCCGCACCATTTTCAATGACAGGCCAACCCAATGCGATGGGTGGTCGAGAAGTGGGTGGCTTAGCCAATATGCTAGCGGCACACATGGACTTAGATAATCCATTACATCAAAAAGTAGTGCAAACCTTTTGGGATAGCCCATTTATTGCAACTCAAGCTGGCTTAAAAGCAGTTGATTTATTCCGTGCCGTTGAAGCTGGAAAAATTAAAGCCATCTGGATTATGGCGACAAATCCAGTCGTGAGTCTGCCAGATGCCGATCAGGTGAAACGTGCTTTAGAGAAATGTGAATTGGTCGTTGTGTCAGATATCTGTGCCGATACGGATACTACGGCTTATGCCGATGTTTTGCTTCCAGCTTTAGGGTGGGGAGAAAAAGATGGAACTGTGACTAACTCTGAGCGCCGTATTTCACGTCAGCGTGCTTTTTTACCTGCACCAGGTGAAGCAAAAGCAGACTGGTGGTCTGTTAGCCAAGTCGCGAAAAAATTAGGGTTTAATGGTTTTGATTTCGCCACTGCTGTTGATATTTTCAATGAGCATGCAGCGTTATCTGCACAAGACAATACAGACATAGATGCTCGTGAACAAAGTAATAATTTCCGTTATTTTAACTTAAAAGGCTTAATGAATCTGAGCGCTGTGGAGTACGACGCTCTACAACCAATTCAATGGCCAGTATGGGATAAAAACCAAGACGCTAAAGCCGTTCAACAATTGTTTGGCAAGGGCCAGTTTAGTCATAAAAATGCCAAGGCAAAATTGATTCCGACTGTTGCAATCGATCCGGTACATGCAGTTTCAGAAGATTATCCGCTCATTTTGAACACGGGACGTATTCGTGATCAATGGCACACCATGACGCGTACTGGTTTGTCACCAAATTTGACCAGTCACCGTGCCGAACCATTTTGCGAGATTCATCCGAGTGATGCCTTGAAATTTGGTGTACGTGATCAAGGCTTAGTAGAAGTTCGTTCGAAATGGGGCAGTTGTGTACTACGTGTGACCTTCTCATCGGGGGTACGTCGTGGGCAAATTTTTGCACCGATTCACTGGACTGAACAGGTTGCATCCGACGCCCGCATTGGTAAAGTCGTTAATCCAGAAGTTGATGCAATTTCAGGTGAACCTGAGTTCAAACATACGCCTGTAACTATTCAGCCGTTCTATACCACTTGGCAAGGTGTGCTCTATATTCGTGAAGGATACGATTCGCATATTCAAGAATCGCTACATCACTGTGCATGGTGGACCAAAGTCAAAATGGTGAAAACCAATCGTTATGAACTTGCAGACCGCCAAACTTTTCATGATACTCAAAAGAATCTGAAAAGCTTTTTACCATTTGCCGATGAAACCTTTGAATGGTTAAGCATAGAAGATATCTCTTCACAACTGAGCCATAGCGTTATTTTGAAAGATGGCATTGTAATTGCAAGTCTATATATTGCACCGCCAGATTTATTGCCAGACCGTGATTGGGTAGCGAGTCTGTTTAAACGAGAACGTTTGAGCGCCTTGCACCGAAAAGCTTTACTAGCGGGTATGCCAATGTCGGCTACTAATAATGATGGGCCTTTAGTGTGTAGTTGTTTTAAAGTAGGTAAGAACAAAATTATAGATGCAATCAAAACTCAAAATATTACTCATGAAAAACAAGTGACGGCTTGTTTAAAAGCAGGTGGTAATTGTGGTTCATGTTTACCTGAAATCCGTGGCTTGATTAAAGCTTGCCAACAGGAGGTGGAAGTGTGAATAAGGGATATCCCGTAACTGATTTGGTCATTTTGGCGGGTGGACAAGCCCGCCGTATGAATGGTTTAAATAAGCTGTTGCAGCAATTCGATGGCGATACGCAACTACTCAAAATTCATCAAAAACTAAAGTCATCTGTATCTGAAATTTGGGTAAATAGTCATCGTGATTATTCGATTTATCAAAGTATTGTGCCTGATATTAAGTGTTTTCAAGATGATGCTTCGGGTTTTTTCGGCCCGCTTATGGGTATGAAAAGCGCATGGTCACATGTAAAAGCAGATTATGTTTTGTGTATTCCCTGTGATGTGACGTATATACCTACGCAAGTCGTTGCGAAATTACACAGCGCACTTCGTAAAAACAAACAAGCTCAGGCAGCCTATGTTTCAATTAATGGGGATGCTTTATACCCATTTTGCTTATTAAAGCGTGAAAGCCTGATCACGATAAGAGAGCAAATTGACAAACAACGATTAAGTTTAAAAGAGTCCTTTAAGCTTTTACATGCACAAGTCGCCGTATTCCAAAAACAAAACTTATTTTTTCATAGCATTAACTCTTTGGATGAGCTTCAACAATATAAACAAATCAATGCTTTTAAAGAGATATTTACCGCGAGTTAAACATTAGATTTTATTAATTTACAAACTAAAGTGATGTTATAAACAAATTTTAAAGTGATGCGTTCTTGACTATCTAATATATAAGTTCTATTTTGGAACTTGTTATTTTAATTCTAGCTAGATGTATAAAAATAAACGGAGCCAGAAAAATGATGGACGCAGCTCAGCAAAGTAAAACAGATGTGACCGCATGTATCTTATGTTCTAGAAATTGCGGTTTAAGTGTTGAAATTAAAGATAACCAGTTTGTCAAAATTAAAGGTGATCCCGAACATGCTTTTTCTCAAGGTTACATTTGTCAAAAAGCTGCCAGATTACAGCATTACCAGCAACACGCAGACCGTTTGACTACACCTTTAAAACGTCAGCCCGATGGATCATTTCAAGAAGTGAGTTGGGATGTTGCCATACAAGAAATTGCTGATCGATTAGTGCAGATTAGAGATGATTTTGGTGGGACTGCTTTTGCTTCGGTTGGGGGTGGTGGCCAAGGCAATCATTTAGGTGCAGCGTATGGTCGACAACTTTTGCTGGCCATGAAAAGTTATTATGCTTACAACTCACTTGCTCAAGAAAAAACGGGTGATTTTTGGCTCAATGGTCGTTTATTTGGTAGTCAGGCTTGCCATACCACAGAAGATGTTGAACACGCAGATTATGTACTTTTTATTGGAACAAATCCTTTTCAGGCCCATGGCATTCCCAACGCCCGAGACACGCTAAAACATATTAAGAAAGATCCGAATCGAACCATGGTGGTGTTTGACCCGCGTGTTACCGAAACAGCAAAACAAGCTGATATTCATGTGCAACTAAAACCGGGGACAGATGCTTTTTTAATGTCGGCCATGATTGCGATTATTATTAAAGAAAAGCTTTATGATGCAGCGTTTATTGAGCAGCATACGCACGGTTTTGAAGACGTAAAAACAGCATTTAGCCGAGTTCCAATTGAAGACTATATTGCCAAAGCAGATGTACCTGTCGATTTGATTTATCAGGTTGTTCGAGACTTTGCTAAAGCAAAAAGAGGCTGTGTACGTATCGATTTAGGTATTCAACATACTTTAAATACGACATTAAATGGTTATTTAGAAAAGCTTTTATACTTACTGACAGGGAACTTTGGAAAACAGGGTACCAATAATTTGCATACCATGTTTATTCCAATCTTAAGTGATACAGATGAAAGAAAGCCGAAATATAGACGGAGTGTTTACCATAAAATGTTCCCCATTTCTGGGTTCTTCCCGCCTAATATTTTACCCGATGAAATTTTAAAAGCAGGGGAAAAGCGAATTCGTGCTGTGTTTGTAGATAGCTGTAATCCACTATTAACGTATCCTGATACACCAGCTTATGAGGAAGCATTTAAAGCATTAGATTTGTTGGTTGTGGTCGATGTTGCCATGACGGAAACCGCTAGGCTTGCGGACTACATTTTGCCGGCTCACACTCAGTTTGAAAAATGGGAATTTACGGGCTTTAATCTTGAGTTCCCTAAGAATGGCTTTCACCTAAGACATCCCGTATTGGCTGCTCAAGCAAACACTTTACCGGAAGCCGAAATTTATACACGATTACTTGAAGCTATGCAGGTGATTCCAAAACGCTTTCCAATTTTAGAAAAAATAGCTTCAGTCGACTCGAAAAAAATAGCTTATTTACCTTATTTGTCGGCATTGGGACTTACTTTTGCACGAAATAAAAAATACATTCCTTTTGCAGCCTCAATTCTCTATCGCACTTTAGGTAAACACTTAGAAAAATCAGCTGGTTCAGTTGCTTTTTTATTACCACTGTCGATTCAATATGCTGTTTTACACACCAAAGCGGTACGCCGTGCAGGTTACAAAGGTAATCCTTTAAATTTAGGTGTTCATTTATTTGAACAAATTTTAAAGCAGCGGTCAGGTGTCGTGTTATCGCAACATGAATATGACGAAGTCTGGAAACTGCTAGCTTATAAAGATAAGAAAATACGTCTAGCTATTCCCGAGATGTTAACTGAGCTCGCAAGCTTGAAAAGCCATAACGTTAATATAGAAGAGTTTCCTTTTATCCTCTTATCAGGTGAGCGACGTAGTTATAACGCCAACCAAATTTACCGTGACCCAGCATGGCGAAAAGTAGATGCTGAAGGAGCTTTACGAATTCATCCTGAAGATGCAGAGGCCTTAAATGTAGCTATGGGTGATCAAATCAAATGTATCTCACAACATGGAGAAATTCAGGTTACTGTAGATTTTGATGAGGGAATGCGAAAAGGAGTTGTTGCGCTTCCACATGGTTATGGCATGCGCTTTCAAGGTGGAGAACCGATTGGACCACAATTAAACATGCTCATTTCTGGTGAGCATTGTGACCCTTTATCTAAAACACCTTACCATAAATATGTACCCATCCGTTTAGAAAAGTGCTAGAAATAAAGTAGGGCATATAAAAGGTTGACGCCGCACTGATTTTATAAAGCTTTAAAGTTTGAGCTAAAACGGTACGGCCGAAATTTCAAATACAACCCAAAAAGTTATGGATGATAAATAGAATTGGAACAAATTTTGCAATAAAGATCAAAGCACTACTAAGGCGCAATTTTAAAAGTTTAATTGCTCATAATCAGTGCTTGCAATATTTGAACTGTTCTCGATATGAGTGCAAATAATGAAACAATATCACTCTGAAACTGCGCCAATGCTTTTGCAAGATCAATATGGGCGCATCAAGCGAAAGTTACGTATTTCAGTAACTGATCGCTGTAATTTTAAGTGTGTGTATTGCATGCCTGAACATCCTGAATGGCTAAATAAACAAGATTTGCTTAGTTTTGAGGCGCTCTTTCAGTTTTGCAGTTTTATGGTGCAACAAGGTATTGAAAGCATCCGTATTACGGGTGGTGAACCATTAATGCGTCAAGGTATTGTTCACTTCGTTCGCGATTTACAAGCTTTAAAAGCATTAGGTTTAAAGCGTATTTCAATGACCACCAATGGACATTATCTTGCAAAATACGCTCAGCAATTAAAAGATGCCGGTCTAGATGATTTAAATATTAGTCTAGATAGCCTAGATCCGATTCAATTTAAAGAGCTCACTAAGAAAAAGTTAGAACCAGTTCTTGAGGGTATTCAAGCTACAAAAGATGCAGGGCTACCTTTTAAAATTAACTGCGTGTTAATGAAAGATAAAAATGACGATCAAATCCTACCGATGGTGAAATGGTCTATCGCCAATCATATTCCGCTACGTTTTATTGAATTCATGCCACTTGATGGTGATGCACTTTGGTCAAATAAAGATGTGGTGAGTGAAGCCGAAATTTTACAGGCGTTGCAACCACATTATTCAGTACAAGTGATTGAGCAGCAACATGAGCCAGCACGCCAATATTTACTTAACAATAGCTACGCGCTAGGCATCATTTCTACCATTACTCATTCATTTTGTCATCAATGTGACCGTATACGACTAACGGCACAAGGTGAACTCTATAACTGTCTCTTTGCGCCGCAGGGTTTAAATATTAAGCCACAGCTTCAAACGCTGGTAAGTAAACAACGTACACCAGAATACGATATGTATATCCAAAATTTAAAGAATTTGGTCCATCCTTATATTTGGCATAAAGCTAAAGGCTTTCATGCCTTACAACATCAACAAACCCGTAAAATCAGTATGCATATGCTTGGGGGATAAATGCAGCAATCTATCCAAATTAAAATCGAATCATTTGGTGCAATTGAAAAATTGCTTCCACAAAATCTTTCGTTAGTTTTCCCCACCGATATTTTAGTTAAAGATGTCTTAAATGAAATTGTTTCGTTACATCCGGAATGTACACAGGCCATGGAAAAATGTGCATGCGCTATTGGCGATAATGTCATAACAAGGCAATCAGCTTTAAGTCAGCCATGTACTTTGGTTTTATTATCACCAGTTGCAGGAGGATGAGTCATGCGAGATTTTGCACGTATTCAAGAGCAGGTTTTAAGCCTAGATATTTTTGATCCTATTGAATCATTTCCTGAATGCGGTGGAATTGATATTTTTATGGGTACTGTTCGTAATCATCATGAAGGTAAAGCGGTTAAGGCTTTGAAATATACCTCGTATAAACCGCTTTCTGAAAAAATGATACGTGAAATTGAACTGGAAATTGAGAAAAAGTATCAGGTATCTTATGTGCGAGTGGTTCATCGGATTGGGCATCTAGATGTCGGTGAAACAGCCATTATTGCAATTGCTTATGCAGCCCACCGCCGTGAAGCTTTTCAAGCATGCGAAGAAGCGGTTGAGCGGGTTAAACATGAAGTGCCTGTGTTTAAAGAAGAGTTCTTTACAGATGGCACGAGTCATTATGTAGAGGGCTGCTGTATTCGTAAGGATGCACCGCACGAACACAAGCATCACCATCATACCGGCCATGAGCACTCACACTGAAATAAGTAAGACTAGGATAAATAATGAAAAACGTAGGAATGAAGCCGGAAAGTTATCGTGTTGCTGAAGCACAAGCAATTTTATATGCACCACCGCACTGTATTGAATTATTAAGACAAGGGAATACGGAAAAAGGTGATGCATTAAAAACTGCACGTGTTGCAGGAATTTTGGCAGCAAAACGTACTGATGAGCTGATTCCTTTATGTCATCCACTGCCGATTTATCGGGCAGATGTTGAATATGAACTAGAACATGATTTTGTAAAGATCGTTGCAGTAGTTGAAACCATTGGTCCAACTGGCGTAGAAATGGAAGCCTTAACGGCTGCAAGTCTTGCCGGCTTAACCATTTACGACATGTTAAAACCACATTGTGAACCAGAAGAGCTCTGGATGGATCAATGTAAATTGCTTAAGAAAAAAGGTGGTAAATCACACTTTAAGCGAGTTCTTCGTCAACCCGTTTCGGCTGCGGTTATTGTGTTGTCAGACACCGTAGCAGCGGGTAGAAAGCCCGATACTGCCGGAAAATCTGTGGTTGAAACTTTAACCGAAGCAGGATTCGATCCAATTCATTACCAAATTTTGCCAGATGAAGCGGATACTTTGAAAAACTTAGTGCTTGAGTTGAGCAAATCATATGCTTGCATTATGACCGTTGGTGGAACTGGAATTGGTAAGCGTGATATTACGGTTGATACACTAGAACCTCTTCTTGAGCGTAAGCTAGATGGCTTAATGGAAGCTGCGCGTTCATTTGGACAAAAACGCACGCCATATGCTGCAATGTCGCGTGGAGTAGCTGGTTTTATTGATCGCTCTTTAGTAGTGACTTTACCGGGAAGCCGTGGTGGAGCAAGCGAATCAATGGCTGCTATTTTACCTGCCTTAGTCCATATTTTTGATGTTTGCCGTGATTTACCACATCCGGGAGGCTATGAGTAATGACTGGTTGTGGTGCAGAACGTGGATTGATTAGCGTAGATGAAGCAATTGAACTGATTAGTAACCGACCTGAAAAATTAGGTTCGATTCAGCAACCTCTTCAAAATAGCCTAAGTAGGTATCTTGCTAAAGAAATCTATTCAGAAATTAACCTACCAAGCTTTTCTCAAAGTGCTGTAGATGGTTATGCACTTTGTTGTCATGCCGAAGATTTAAATAATCAAAAGTTTCAGGTTACGGGCGAGATTCGTGCCGGAAGCGAAAGTCATGACACTCTGAGTGAAGGGCAAGCGATTCGCATATTTACTGGCGGCAAAATTCCTGAAGGGACAACGCATGTAGCGAGGCAAGAAATCGTATTGGTTGTTTCGACTCAAGAAATTTGTTTAACGGAGCATATACGCCCTCAAGCTGATATCCGCTTTACCGGTGAAGAAATCAAGCAAGGGCAGTTGCTTGCTCAAGTAGGACAGTTCTTAAATATTGGAAGTTCGGCTGCCTTAAGTATGGCGGGTGTACAAACCGTTGAAGTCTATCGTGCGCCGAAAGTCGCTGTTTTAGTCACAGGTGATGAAGTTGCCGAAACAGCAGAAGATCTTGCTGAAGGTAAAATCTTTGATGCAAATGGTCCATTACTAAAAGCTTGGTTTGAAGATTATGGCTTAGAGATTGAACTCATTCATGTGGCCGATGAAGCGGAACAAGTCACGCATTACTTTAATGAGTTAAAAAATAGCTATGATGTCATCATAACCACAGGCGGAGTGTCAGTAGGTGATTATGACTTTGTTCGACCATGCGCTTTTGAGACTGGCTTTGAACAGATCTTTTGGAAAGTAAAACAAAAGCCAGGTAAGCCACTGTTTTTTGCTGAATATTCTCACACGGAAAAAGATCACCGTTGTTATTTGCTAGGGTTACCAGGTAATCCGGCTGCGGTCTATGTGTCAATGCAAGTGTACGGTAAAGCATTACTTGACACTTTGCAGGGAAACTCAGCAGAGCCAGAGTGGTTTAGTGCAATTTTAGATCATGATTTAAAAGAAGATGCACGCGAGCGTTTTCTAAGAATGCATGCTTATTTTAACAATGGACAACTTAAAGTTAAAAGTCTGGCAAAACAGCAATCACACATGCTCAGTAATTTAATGCAGGCCAATTGTCTGGTGCGAATTCCAGCAAGTGTGAAACTAGAAGCAGGTCATATTTTGAAGGGTGTATTCATCTCAAATTAATGATGAGTAATAGTAGATATAACTCACTATACAATTGGGTGAGTTATATTTGTTAAGCGAATTTATATAATAGCTTTCTATTTTTTTAGAATAAAAATTCTTTTATAAAGTTGATAAAAAGTTATTTTTATAATGAATCTTGCATAACTCGTGGTAAGTGGTTTAGGGTATAAACAATAGGGCCGTTAGGCTAGGAAATATCGAGGAACGCATAAAGATGAAATGGGACGACATCGGTGATCAACCTTGTTCGGTTGCTCGTATGCTATCAGTGATTGGCGATCGATGGACGATGCTAATATTACGTAATGCTTTTATGGGAATACGCCGTTTTGACGATTTTCAAAAGTCATTAGGTGTCACTCGTCATGTCCTTTCGGATCGTTTAAAGCGTTTGGTTGAATATGAAATTTTAGTCAAAGCTCCTTATTTTGATCGTCAGGAACGCTTTGAATATAAATTGACTGATAAAGGTTTTGAACTTTATCCAATTATTTTGTCTATGGCGAATTGGGCAGATAAATGGATGGATCAAGGTTTAGGCAAACCTTTAGAATATCGTCATAAAACTTGTGGTCATAAATTTGAACCAGTCATGGTATGTTCGGTTTGCCGTGAACCTTTACATGCAAAACAAGTTCAGGTTTCAGCTGGGCCGGGTTATTTTGCATATATGCAGCAAAAACAGAAACAAGCTTAATTTTCCTCTCTATAAATTACGAAGACTCTTGTTGAATCGCATCAGCTAGAGTCTTATAAATGTGGTCATGATTTGACTGTGTTACATTAAAGCGTATGAATTGACCAGCATTGGAAGCTTGGCTAAACGCGTTTCCTGGTGCAAGAATAACCTGATGATTAATACAATATTTTGCAATTTCTGAAGCTTCAATTCCCTTTGGCAAATGACACCAAACAAAAATTCCCGCTTGAGGCTTAATCCATGGTTTTATACCCAAAGGTTCTAACTGAGTAATGGTATCGTGCATTGCTTTTGCTAAACGGACCTTTAATAATTCTATATGTTTACGATAAGAACCATCTGTTAAAGCACTTAATAAAACTTCAGCTGATACACCATTGTGAGAAAAGCTTGTGGCAATTTTCAGGTCGGTGAGCTGATCAATCCATTCTGGTTTAGCAATAATATAGCCACAACGAATAGATGCTGATAACGTTTTAGAAAAACTTCCAATAAAGATTACACGAGAAAGATTATCCAAAGCAGCAAGCCGAGCAGCAGGGCTATATTCAAAGTCTGAGAAAATATCATCCTCAACAACAATCAAATTTGATTGTTCAATAAGTTTTAATAATTGATGCGCCGTAGAAAGAGAAAGTACTGCGCCAGTTGGATTATGAATTCCTGAGTTGGTGATATAAAGACGTGGATTATAAGTTTCAATTGCTTCTTTAAATGCCTCTAAGTCAGGACCTGTTGGTGTGTAGGGAACACCAATAACCTTGACTTGGTGAACCTTAAGTAATGCATGAAAGTTAAAATAACAAGGATCATCAATGAGAACGACATCATCAGGCTTTAGTAAAAATCGGCAAACCAAATCAATCGCTTGTGTTCCTGAGTCTGTTAAAAGTACCTGATTAAGATTTGCATTGATACCTTTTGCTTGAGCGCGTCTTGCCAGTAATTCACGTAGAGCTGGTAATCCTAATGGCGTTGAATAACCCATCAAACAATCATCTGGGCTTCTTGCGGCCGACCTTAATGCTTTACGGATACTGTCTAATGGCATCCAGTCATCGGGTAACCAACCGCAGCCTGGTTTAAAAACATCTGCTTTCGCCTCCAAAGATTGGCGTGAAATCCATAATGGATCGACTGAGCGATCTAATTTGGGACCTAATTCGCTTAAAGAAAGAGGGGCAAGCGGACCAACAATATAAAAACCAGACCCAGTTCTTGATTCGATTTTGCCTAGAGCAATTAATCTTTCATAGGCTTCTACGACGGTTGAAACCGAAAAGCCAAGATCATTCGCTAATTTGCGTACAGATGGTAAGCGTGCTCCAGGCATTAAAGACCGATTTTTTATTTGTTGCTCAATCTCTGAAATGACAATTTCAATTTTGGTTTTGTTCTGTTTCACTGGCTTACAATCCGAACTGTACTGGTTATTAATGCATTACAGTTCTTTTGAATTGTACTGCTTTGTATCTGGTTTATTCACCTTAGCACAGCTTAAATTCTTCGTATAGTGACGGAGAAAATTATGAATAGGTTTATGAATGGCTGGGTGAATGGTTTTATTGGCGTGGCTATTTTTGCGGGATCACTACCAGCAACACGCGTAGCCGTAATGGGGTTCGAACCGGGTTTTCTAACTGCGGCACGTGCGGCAATTGCAGGTATTTTAGGCCTTATTCTTATTTTGGTTTTAAAACAAAAAAAACCAGCCAAGCAAGATTGGTGGCCTCTTGCCATCGTCTCTTTAGGCGTGGTGATAGGTTTTCCTCTATTTACAGCGCTTGCTCTCCAATACATGAATGCGGCTCATTCAATCGTTTTTGTTAGCCTTTTACCTCTCGCAACTGCAATATTTGCTGTACTGAGAGGCGGAGAAAAACCCAATCAATTTTTCTGGATATTTGCAGTATTGGGGAGTGCGGTTGTTTTTGCCTATATGTTCTTCCTTTCTGGTGATACATCACTTGGAATAGGGGACTTTTATATGTTAATGGCAATTATTTTCTGTGGCTTTGGCTATGCAGAAGGCGGTGTACTTTCAAGAAAAATAGGTGGGTGGCAGGTCATTTGTTGGGCACTTATTTTGTCTTTACCTTTTATGTTGTTGCTTACTATTTTCTATATGCCAGCTTCATTCCAAAGTGTGTCTCCATCTGCTTTAGTTGGTCTTATTTATGTGTCTTTGTTTAGTATGCTCATTGGTTTTTTCTTTTGGTACAAAGGACTGGCACAAGGCGGTATTGCTGCCATAAGCCAACTACAACTTTTACAGCCTTTAATGGGGCTCGGTATTGCAGCGGTTTTATTACACGAACATGTGAGCTGGTCAATGTTAGTGGTCACAGCAACAACTATTTTATGTGTCGCTGCTGCCAAAAAGTTTACTTAACTTTATAAACAATTTGCTGGTTTAGGAACACCTGCCAAACGGCTTAAATGACGGGCAACTAAACCAGTATTAAATTGTTGCTGTAAAACTGCATTATTAATCTCTGGACTTACCGTTTTCATTAAAAATTTAATGAGCGGGCGAGTTGCTGGAGAATGTCCAAACTGTTGATAAAACTGACGTACAGCTGCTAAAACTTCAAAATGCCAATCGGTGAGTTCAAGATCAAGCGATTTGGCAAGTTCTTGCGCAACTTCAGGATTCCAGATTGTGTAATCAACCAAATGACCATCTTGGTCTAATTCTAAATTCATGAAACCAGCCTAAATATATTATTTAAGAGAAATACAGCGATTAAACGTTAAAACCAGATCAGCAAATTGATCGTAATCTAATACCTTCACCTGAAATAAAGTATCTGTATCAAGTAAGTCTTTTTCGATGCTTAAGCATGAAACAGATTCGAATGGTTGAATCATTTCAGCAGAAAGGTGTGCAACAGAATCACCCATAAAAACAACTTGATCACCTACCCGAAAAAGATTGCGTAATTCCTCAATAATCTTCGGCATAGAATGGTAAGAAGATTGCACAAGATAAAGTGTTGACGGATTCATTAAACTTACACCTTTATCTACCAATATAGAACATGATCAAAAGATTGAATAAATTCAGCATTCAACTGAACGAATTCAATTTCTTGTTCGGTTTTTTGTACAAGAGGATGCTGCTGATTTTTACATTCAATCAGAATAGGGCTCAAGTCGTAGAACTCAAAACTTTCGACCATATTTGAGGCCACTTTGAAAGCCTGACGAAACTGATCAAAGCTCAAATCATTTTGCAAAAGACTAAGAGCAGCATCTTTCAATAATACTTTGACTGGTGAGCCAAAGGTTGCTAAAACCATAGTAGCAGAAAGGCTTTCATTGATTTGAAGACTGGTTAAATTGGCTTGGCTTAAAATGACGAGTACAGATTTCACACAATATACCTTTTAAAAGCAACAATCTAAGCAAACAAAGTAACTTAAAATTGAATAAGACGAGATGCTGACTGTACTGCATCAGCAAGTTCACCTAACCCGACAAGTTCAAAGTCTTTGGCAAGGTTGTGATGAGTAAGGTGATGGCGACTGGCATTTTCTGCATCTGTAATACCACGAGCGAGGGCAGCACTCACACAAACAGGAAGACGAATCGCAAGCTTTTGCCATTCATGCGTTAAATTACGCTGGTCGTCAGGAACCCATTGAAAATCATTAGCAACCTGCACGCCATCTTGGTAAAAGAATACACGGAAGTCTTCATTTTTACTTTTGAGTGCCTGAGCAAGTCCTAACGCATGCCAAGCATGAATGGAAGTAGGAGCAGAGGTAATTAGTAGTAATGTACTCATTGAGAATTCACTATGGTCATACGTCTAAATGGGCGTAGATACATTAAGAGAAAGGTAAGTATACAATGATTTTAGTGACAGGTGGTTTAGGCTTTATCGGTTCACACATTGCGTTGAGTCTAATGGCTCAAGGGCAAGAGGTGGTAATCGTCGATAATTTGGCTAATTCAACCTTGCAAACTTTGGAACGGCTAGAGTTTATTTCTGGTATGTACGTTCCATTTGTCAAACTTGATGTACGCAATACACCAGCGCTGAATAAGGTGTTTGAGCAATATTCAATTGATGCAGTTATTCATACTGCCGGATTCAAATCAATTGAAGAATCTAACCTTAAACCTCTTGAATATTATAATGATAATGTTAGTTGTATCATGAGCTTGCTTCGTGCCATGCAACGTACGGGTGTTCGTCACTTCATTCATCTGTCTAGCCTTGCAGCTTATGGGAAATCTGGCTTGCAATTGAGTGAAACAGAAGAATTTAATTATGCTTATCCTAATCCCTACATTAAGTCTCAACAGATGATTGAAGAAATTATCCGTGATACTTATAAAATTGACCATGAGTGGAAAATTGCGATCTTACGATTGTCTAATATCGTAGGTGCATTTGAACATGGGGTACTCGGAGAGTATGTCGCTCAGCTCCCTAAAAATATTGTTCCGCTTGCGATGCAAGTCGCAGCAATGCAACGTGATTTAATTGAATTACAAGATCAAGCTGAAACGTCAGATCATACGACTGAACGTAGTTTTTTACATGTTTTAGATTTATGTGAAGCCGTCATTGCGAGCTTACATTGGCTGCGTGAACAAACGCATTGTTGTGAAGCATTTAATATTGCACATGACCAAGTTCATTCAATTCGTCAATTACTCGATGAAATTTCACAAATCACTCAAGCTGAGATTCCAACACAAACAGCAATTTATAAGCATGTTGAGTTGGATCAAGTTGGAGCTAATATTGAAAAAGCCAAAACATTACTGCAATGGGCACCAAAACGCCCGTTAAAACAAATGATCGAAGATGAATGGCGCTTCTATCAAAATACTTTAAATGGAAGATGAGATAATGATTCTTATTTACAATACTGGTATGCTTGAGTACGATATTCAAAATTAACTAGCCAGAGCAAACACTTGCTTCAGCCCGTGAGTTCTTTATTGAGATAACCGAGGTTTCTATGCAAACACGAATTGAACATGACACTATGGGTGAGATTGAAGTTCCAAATGAAGCATTGTGGGGGGCACAGACTCAACGCAGCTTACAGAACTTTAAAATCGGGCAGGAACGATTACCCCGTGCCATGATTCGAGCGATGGGTTTGGTAAAAAAGGCTGCTGCAATAACCAATGCTGAACTTGAACAACTACCACAAGATTTGAGTCAATATATTGTGGGTGCTGCTGAAGAGGTAATTGATGGCAAGTGGGATTCCCAATTTCCTTTAGTTGTCTGGCAGACAGGTTCTGGTACGCAAAGTAACATGAACTGCAATGAAGTGATTGCCAATATTGCAAACCAGAAATTAGGACAAGCCTTAGGTGCCCAAAAACCAGTACATCCAAATGATCACGTTAATCGTGCTCAATCAACAAACGACTCCTTTCCAACGGCCATTCACGTGGCAGCAAGTTTGCAAATTAATGAATTACTCATCCCTGCTGTAGAGCAGCTCAAAGCGACTTTGCAAAAAAAGTCAGATGAGTTTCAGGATATTGTCAAAATTGGCCGTACCCATTTGCAAGATGCTACTCCATTAACCTTAGGTCAAGAATTTAGTGGCTATGTATCACAGCTTGAGCATGGATTGGTTCGACTACAACAAGCTTTGAGTGGTTTATATGAGTTGCCATTAGGTGGCACAGCGGTAGGTACAGGATTAAATGCACATCCTGACTATGCAGTAAAAGCAGCAGCTCAGCTTGCATTACTCACAGGTTTACCTTTTGTAACCGCGCCTAATAAATTTGAAGCACTAGCAGGACGGGACGCCGCTGTTTTTGCATCAGGTGCATTAAAAACTTTGGCTGTAAGCTTAAACAAAATTGCGAATGATATTCGTTGGCTGGCAAGTGGACCTCGTTGTGGTTTTGGTGAAATCCGTATTCCAGAAAATGAGCCTGGTTCAAGCATTATGCCTGGGAAAGTAAACCCAACACAAAGTGAAGCAATGACCATGGTTGTTGCGCAAGTGCTTGGAAATGATACGACCATTAACGTAGCAGGTGCTTCAGGTAACTTTGAATTAAACGTCTTTATGCCAGTGATTGCTTATAACTTATTGCAATCTATTCAGTTACTTGGTGATGCATGTAATAGCTTTAATGATCACTGCGCGGTGGGAATTGAGCCTAATCGCGATAAGATTGATCACTTCTTGCATAATTCTCTGATGCTAGTTACAGCTTTAAATCCAGTAATCGGCTATGAAAATTCTGCAAAAGTTGCAAAGACTGCTTATAAAGAAAATAAAACGTTGAAGCAGGTCGCTGTTGAGCTTGGTTTGGTTACAGCGGAACAATTTGACGAAGTAGTTAAACCTGAAAAGATGGTTTCACCAAATAGTAAGTAATCTATGTAAAAATAACCATATTTTTAGAAACTCAATCAATAAAAAGGCACTTTTGAGCTATTTCAAAAGTGCTTTTTATTTTAGTAATTCGAAATACTTAACTCCTATGAAAACTTACTTTTTAATAATCGTATAATTCAGAATAAAATATCAATCGTTCTCATAGTGTAAAAAAATTGAGAAATATAGTGAGAGGAAGCTATGTTTAGAAATCTTTGGAACATTTTCGGCTTCTCGTATTTCTTTTGAATATTTTTTAACTCAGCTCAATTTATTACTTTTGTGTTAAAAAGTGCTTTTAATCATAAAATTTGCCTTAAAATCCATGGTTTTACTAATTACATTCTGGTTTTTCTATGGGAAATTTAACAATTTTAGGTGAGGCATTAGAAAGTGCAGAAATCTTGAAAAACGTTCAATATCATATTAAAGACAACAGATTACCTATATCATTAAAAGATGATTTGAATAAGCAAATTATTGAAGTTGAAAAATATTTTGGAGAAGATGATTTTGAAAAACTAGAAGTTAAGAAAAATAAAATCAATATATGGACAGGAGTTCTTGCGGTTCCAATATTGATTTATTGTATTGCATTATTCTTAAGTCGATATGTACATAACTTTGGTATCAATATTGATGTAGATGTCTTAAATCATATGTTGTTCGATAATATATTTAAATATATTTGGATTGTCATAATTTATGCAGTCATATTCTTTGGATTGATTGGATACTTTTATATACTTAATAACCAAAGCAAAAAATTAATTGAAAAGAATGTGAATAAACTTCTTAGCTAAATATGTTTAAAATCTTTAAGCATACAATATGCTGTGCACTCTATTATCTGTATATACAGATAAATCATTAATAAAAGTGTACGCGCTAATATTTATATAAAAGCCCTCAAATGAGGGCTCTTTTGGGGTGGAAGGATTTAGCTTGTATCTTGAAATTGGAAAATATCAAAGTAAGCCGTCTATGTATTCCCAATCATGAGATTTCATAGCTTCAAACTTCTTTTTTAGCTCTTCTTTTTCGTACTCATGTATATCGCGTGCTAAAAGAACATGATATGAGTTAGATTCTGGTTCTATAGTCACTTCAATAATCTCTACTGGTTCAATCACTCCACTCTCAGTTAAACCAGAGTCTATAAAACACATTCCTTTTACAGGAATAACAGTACAATCATATTCCTTAGAAATAAAATAATTATTTGCTGAAGCGGAATACGTACGTGATGCTCTAACTTTCATGTGTATCTCCTTCAAGCATAAAAGGGAATGTTTTAGTCTGGCGTGCTTCCACAGTTATTTCTGTTTAATTTATATAGTGATTTTATTTTTTACTTCAATATTCTAATTATAGATTTTTTATTAGCATAAAATACTGTTAGCTATAATTTACAAGTAAGGTATTAAAAAACTTATGAATCAAAAGCCAATTTCAGTTGTTTTAATTCCTGGTTATATGCTTGATGAATCTCTCTGGAATGAACTCATAGATGAAATGCCTAAAGAGTGGAATATATCTCGAGCTACTTTAAAACAAGGGCAAACAATCAAAGAAATTGCTCAAAATATTGTTGAACATGCGCCAGAAAGCTTTGTACTGATTGGATTCTCACTTGGAGGATATATCGCTAGATCTATAGTGGAGCAATTTCCTGAAAAAGTTAAGGCACTTATTTTAATAGCGTCTTCACTACGCTCAGATACAGAAGAACAGAAGAGTCAAAAGTTAACGGCGATTAAACTTAACTCTGGGAAAAATTTCCATGGGCTAAGCTCAATATCGATTGAAAAAACACTTCATCCATCAAATGTGCAGAATCGTACTCTTGTAAAAAGAATCCAAGAGATGGGGAAAGCTTTGGGTTATGAAGAATTCGTTAAACAATCTATGTTAGATAGAAGCTCTTATGATATGAGTAAAATCACATGTCTAACTTTAATCATTTCTGGTGCAGAGGACCAGCTGCGCTCTAAGGAAGAAGCTATAGAATTATTAGATCAGTTACCCCATGCAAAGCTTGAGATAATTAATAATACTGGTCATATGATTCCGATGGAACAGCCGAAAGCATTGGTTTCAGTGATTTTAACTTGGTTAAGTACTTATCTTTCATGAGGGCCTAACTTTCGTTTTCTTCGTCAGAATCTTTATAATCCTGAAAACTTGATTGTCGAGTTTGATCTTTTGATGAATAGTTGCATGATCAAGCTGATCCCATAACTCAAATGGAAAAAACTCTGAACTATGATCAAATATCCATAACCATTGGTAGCTATTGTTAAGGGTATTCTTATCAAAACGAACATCTTGAACTTTAATAATCTTAAACTGTTTATGATGTTCGTCTTGAAGAATAACTTCATGATTCTCCATTAGACATCCATACATTAAAGATAATTTTCAATTGTACTAAAATTAATAGTGTCTAATTAGCTTGTTAGGTTGGCATTAATTTACAAAAGATTTCGGGTTGTTAAAGTTTGTCATTTTCAAAAAGAAAATAATCTTTACTTTTGAAATACAAGGTTTTAAATAGCTTACATTGTAAGAAGAGAGGGTAGATGTCAGAATGGACATTAAAATCTATCTTCGAGTATCGCTATGAGTTTAATAGGCTTTATGTATGCAAGTAAAACCAATAGTGAACATAGTCAAATAAAACAAGATTTAATTGATATTCTCACCGAAGCTGTCAAATTCAATTCACATAATGATATTACAGGAGTGCTTTACTATGGTAATGGATACTTCTTGCAGTATTTGGAAGGAGAGAAAGAACAGGTCGAATCGCTATTTTATAAATTAATTTTGAAAGATTCGAGACATCAGAACTGTGAAATCATCTTTTCAGAACCATCCGAACAACGGCTATTTAAACATTGGAGTATGAAATTTGCTCCCATTAACACGAAAATAAAAGAGTTCTTTCATCATCATCATGTTGATGAATTTAATCCTTATCTGCTTAACACTACATCTATTCCGACTTTTATTGAACTGCTTGTAGATCAGCCAAATTATAAAGTTGATCAATATCAAGGTTAATCGAAACCAAGAATTACAACGGATTTTTGATGTTCTATTTAAAGTTAAGCTCTCTTCGGAGAGCTTTTTATCACAAAGGCTGAAACTTTCACTAATTAATGGCGAATTGGCGTTGAATAAGCCGTCATAATTGTTAAAATGCCCACCTTGTCCTGTTTTTATATTGTTTTTTGTTTTGCATTTATTTCGCAAAGTTAGAGATAAAATTATTAAAAACAGCTGCTTAGTTAAGGATTTTTGAATGCTCTCTATTTATTTGACAGATACCCAACAACATGTGCAATTTAATGATTATCCTAGTGATCAGCCGGTTAAGTTTCTGTTAAATCTTAAAAAGATTTTCCCAAGTACAGCGGATTTATTATTACCAGTTTTACCTGAAGATAATGATCTAGAAAACGTAACGTGGGAATCAACCTCAAAAGATTTTGAAATCTTTAAAAAGCTATTAGCGGGATGGGGTGTTATTGAGCTTCGTTTAAATGCAATTACTGCTTATAAAGATAAAAACTTTGCAAATGATCTAGTGAAACAAGCACAGCTAAAACGTAAGAAAACAGCGCAAAAAAATCATCAGCTTTCTTTAGTTACTCTAGATTATATTTTTATGCACGAAGTTCATGCATTGATTGATGCTGAACTGGTCACTATTGGTGAAAAATTCTACTTACCCACCTTGCGTGAGCAATGGAAAGGTACGGTTTCAGACCAAGTGCTCAACGGAAAACTCTAATTTAAGTGTAAAAGGTGAATTTATAAAAATTCACCTTTTTTATTTTCTAATTAAATCAGTGTCTTATAATTTTAAGATTGCTTATACAAAAGTTTACAAGAAAAGAATGCGTTTTTTTCAATGTGGCAGATACATTGCTTATATAAATACAAAATTATTGCGGGAGAGAGGTTCTTTAAGAACCCGCCGAAGGAGCAACAAGCCCGGAAACTCTCAGGCAAAAGGACTGTAATAATTAAAAAATCTGGAGAGAAGCTTAGATTTATAAGAATGGAAAACAATAACTTATAAATTATAAACTCACCGAAGGGGAAGATCTAAACGTTAAAAGGTAACGTTGGGGTCGAAACTCTCAGGTACCAATGACAGATGGGCTGTACTGATGAAATGTTTTTGCATTTCTGAGGAGTCTGTTATGCCACATGTTATTGTGATAGGTGCGGGAATCACAGGGGTTACCTCTGCTTATGAATTATCGCAACTGGGTTATCAAGTCACAGTGATTGATCGACATTTATATCCTGCAATGGAAACATCATTTGCCAATGGAGGGCAATTATCGGCTTGTAACGCCGAAGTATGGAACCAAAAAGCCACCGTCATTAAAGGCTTTAAATGGATGAGACAAAAAGATGCTCCTCTACTGTTGAACCCTTCATTTAGTTTGCATAAATATAGTTGGTTAGTTGAATTTCTATCACATATTAAAAACTATGAAGCGAATACGATTGAGACGGTTCGTTTGGCATTGCTGGCTCGTAAGCGTTTGTTTGAAGTTGCTGAAAAAGAGCAGCTTGAGTTTGATTTGGAGAAACGTGGAATCCTCCATATGTATCACAGTAAGGCTGACTACGAGATTGCTAAACAAGTTAATAACGTATTGAACAAAGGTACATTGGAACGCTATTCGGTTTCACCTGATGAAATGAAAACAATAGAACCATCTTTGACGGGTGACTATTTCGGTGGCTATTACACACCAAGTGATGCGACGGGTGATATTCATAAATATTCAACCTCTTTGGCTGAGAAGACTAAAGAATATGGCGTTCAATATAAGTTCGGCCTAGAAGTTATGGATATTAAGTGCAGCGCAGACAAAGTAGTTGTAACTTGTCAACCAAGTGCTGAGCATCCTTATCTGGTTGAGTCTGATAACATTCAGCTTGAAGGTGATGTACTTGTTGTTTGTGGTGGTGTAGGGAGCTATCAACTTGCCGATATGATTGGTGAGCGAGTAAATGTGTACCCAGTAAAAGGTTATTCAATTACCGTGCAATTAAAAGATGAGCACAGCGTAAAGAATGCTCCTTGGGTGAGTTTACTAGATGAAAGTGCAAAAATTGTGACTTCTCGTTTAGGTAAAGATCGACTGCGTGTGGCAGGGACTGCTGAGTTTAATGGCTATAACCGCGACATACGGGCTGATCGTATTCAACCATTAGTGAATTGGGTTAATCGTAACTTTGATATTTCAACTGAGCATGTGGTGCCTTGGGCAGGGTTAAGACCAATGATGCCGAATATGCTGCCTGTTGTTAAGCAATCTAAACAACCTCGTGTTTTTTATAATACAGGGCATGGGCATTTAGGTTGGACTTTGTCTGCGGCAACCGCAGTTTTAGTCGGTCAGGATATTGCTCAAAAATATCCAGCGTAGAAAGTAAAAAGCCAGTGTTCAAACACTGGCTTTTATTTTAAGCGTTAATCATATAGGCGGTAGATTCCGCTAAAACGTTCACAGCCTTTTTGCTGAGTTTTCACATTAAGTAAAGCTTTTTGAAAATTAAACTGATATTTACAGTTGTGCTCATTGTCTAAAATTTCACTTTTTTGTTCAGGTGAACTATAGGCCATCAATGAGATCGTTTGAGTTTCTTTGCGGTTATTTGGATTGCGGTATGCTATCCCTTCAATCTTAATTTTATCTTTCGCGAGCTGATGGACTTGAATGTGTACAGGCTGAGCTGCTATATGTCCATTTTCAAACTTAAGATAATGCTGGGTAAGCGTTTGCTTAAGTGAAGCATAAAAATTTAAGTCATCAGTACGTAAATCAAACTGTTGTTGAATACATGTATTACTCTTGCATTGCTGAGTATGTTTAGACCATAACTTTTGCGTATCCTGTAAAAGCTGTAAGGGGGCATCAGTAACTAAATATGCAGAAAGATATTTATTATTGAGTTGCTTTCTCGATTCACTAAATGTTTTTGAACAGATTTTAAGCTCAGCTCCAGTATTGGAGCAGTCTATTGATTCTGCAAAGACAAAAGGTGAACATAAACAACTCAGTGTCACGACAAAACTTAATCTTTTCAATTGATTCATATCAGTATTAGACAGCATGATCGTTTATACTTTCAGTCTACTTTGCTAGGTGTACTATAGCGAAACAGAACGGCTGAATACAAGATTTCTTAAGTTTTTATGGAAGGTAATAATTTATATGGTTGCTCAGATTCGTATTGGACAAGGAATGGATGTACATGCCTTTGAAGAGGGGAACTTCGTTACATTGGCGGGTATACAAATTCCACATACACATGGTTTGAAAGCGCACTCTGACGGTGACGTTGTACTTCATGCGCTATGTGATGCTTTATTAGGTGCTTTAGCGCTTGGAGATATTGGACAACATTTTCCTGATACTGACCCAGAATACAAAGGCGCAGATAGCCGAGTATTGTTAAAGCATGTTTATCAATTAATCTTAGACCGTGGTTATCAGTTAAATAATGCCGATATTACGGTGGCTTGCGAGCGCCCAAAATTAGCTAAGCATAATCTTGAAATGCGTCAAAGCATTGCTGATGTTCTAAATGTAGATATTAATCAAATTAGTATTAAAGCAACGACAACCGAAAAACTTGGGTTTACCGGTCGTCAAGAAGGTATTTTGGCTACAGCGACTGTTTTAGTCTCTCATCACACCAAGTGATCGGCCTGCTGCAAAGACTGTTGAAGTTCTAAAGTTGCCTTACGGCCTTGTAGCTGTAAGGTAATACTATGGATGAGTCCAGTCCAAGTCTCATTAGGTTCCCAAATTTCGTGTAATAAATCCTGAGAAGTCGGCATATCCATATTCATATAAAACTGTCTATAGACATACATAAGGCAACTTACGCGTTTATTTTTGGCGCAATGTATCCAAACAATTTCATTTTGCACTAAATGATCAATCAAATCTAAAACTAATAAGCACTGTTCAGCAGAAGGCATCTCCCAATCAATTGGAATATGAATATAATTTAAACCAAGGTCTAAACAAATACGGTCTTCATTCTCAAGATGATTTGAAGCATTAGTTAAAGCAAGGTTAATGACTGTGCTACAACCAAACTCTTTAATCAATTTTAGTTGTTCAGCAGAAGGCTGGGCCGAGCTAAATAAATGTTCATGAATAATCGAAAATGCGGGAATTTGAGATAATGATTGTTCAAGGGTTGTCATGATCGCACTCTACAAGAGTAGGCTTAGCTTATTGTGTAGAATGTTATACACGATTCTAGAGAATAGTTGAAATACAGCCTGCTTATATATTCGGCAACGTTATCAAATTTTTAAAAATAATTAACTGGAAAAGTACAAGTCTTATAAAATAAAAAACAGCATCATAAAGATGCTGTTTTTTTAAACTCAAAATTTAAGCTTTCTTTAAATTTTCATTTAATAAAAATTCGACTAAAGCTTTTTGAGCATGGAGACGGTTTTCTGCTTCATCCCATACGACTGCATTTTTATAATCGAGCATGGTTTCAGAAATTTCTTCGCCGCGATGAGCAGGTAAGCAGTGCATGAATAAACAATCTGGGTGAGCAAGGCTCATTAATTTTTCGTTAACTTGAAAATCAGCAAAGGCTTTTTCACGAAGTTTTTGCTCTTCTTCTTGGCCCATACTTGCCCATACATCAGTCACGATGAGGTCAGCATTTACTGCTGCATCTTCCGCATTATCATAAAGCTCAACGCAATGACCAAACTCCGCTAAAAATTCAGGTTTAGGTTCATATCCTTTTGGCGATGCAATTTTGAGTTTGAAACCCATCATGTGCGCAGCTTCAATATATGAATTACACATATTATTGCCATCACCAATCCAAGCAACGGTTTTGCCTTCAATGCTGCCGCGATGTTCAATATAAGTTTGTAAGTCAGCAAGTAACTGGCATGGATGATGATCATCAGTTAGGCCGTTAATTACAGGAACTTTTGAATAAGATGCAAAACGTTCAACAATGTCATGACCAAAAGTACGAATCATCACAATATCAAGCATACTTGAAATTACACGTGCTGAATCTTCGATTGGTTCACCACGGCCTAATTGTGTGTCACGAGGCGATAAAAAAATCGCACTACCGCCAAATTGGTTAATACCTGCTTCAAAAGAGATACGTGTACGCGTACTTGATTTCTCAAAAATCATTCCCAATACTTTACCAACAAAAGGCTGGTAGACCTTATTGTCATGTTGCATTTTTTTAAGCTCGCTTGCGCGTTCTAAAATGCGATTAAGTTCTAGAGTGGATAGATCACGTAAAGTCAGGAAATGTCTTAGAGCCATGTAGCTACTCCATAATAATTGTTTTGAAATATAACAATTATCTGTTGTTGGCTGGGTGGATGTGGGAAAAAAGAAGTCTACTATACTATAAGCATTTTAAAATGCAAAAGAATTAGACTTTATGATGGCCTTTTAAAAAAATATCTACACAATATTCAATATAATCAAAAGCTTCTTTCTCATCTGGAAGGGCTGGCATACCCATAATCATACGCCATTCAATATCTCGTAAAATCCCAAAATACATGAGTGAAGAATAATACGGAGAATTACATGTAATTTCGCCTGATTTATCCGCAAACTCTAATGCTTGAGTAAGTGTGTTTTGTAAATTATGTACCCATTTGTCATATAAGTATTGTATGAGGACAGTGTTACATTCGGTCTGTTCAATAATAAGTCTTAAAAATGCAACATGTTCGGGCTGAATAATATGAACATATACACGATTAAGTGTTTGAATCAGATATTCTCTTAAAGTGCTTTTCTCAGGTTGGAATGGAATGCAAATATCTTTAAAAAACATTTCACGTTTATGATCACAAATAGCAGTAAAAAGTCCTTCCTTATTGCCAAAATATTTATAAATAGAAGCCTTGGAGCCACCAGCATGATTAACAATATCATCGAGAGATACGGCATCATATCCTTTCTCTAGGAACAGCTCGGTCGCGCTTAACAATAGAGCTAAACGACGTTCAATACCGCGGCGTGTTTGAGGCTTCTCACATGCAAGGTGATGTGAATCCAGGACTGAATCATGCATAAAATTTAATAACAACAACTGACTTTGCTTATCTAGTATAGCAAAACTATCTTTAGTGATGGCCATAACCATTTTTTTAGATCATATGCTGAACAGTAAGTGACTAATTCAAAAAATAAACTAATACAAAATATAAGCTTAGAGTTGGTTGTAGAAGGGTTTGATGATGTAACCTTGTGTTTACATTATATTTTAAGAAAAATCTGATTTAAAAATAAAGCGGCTAAGAATGACTTAACCGCTCTGAAGTTAAATAATGAGATTTCTAGGCTTCAGTTTGAGTCACCTTGTGCTCATCTTCTTCGTCATCATCTGCAGAATCCATTCCAAGTTCTTTTAACTTGCGTGTTAAGGTATTGCGACCCCAGCCCAATAATTCCGCTGCGTGACGTTTGCGTCCACGTGTTTGTTGCAAAGCTGCGTTAATCAACGTGCGTTCAAACATTGGTGTGGCAATATCCAAAATTTTCATTTCACCATTTTTAAGCTTTTGAATAGCCCATTGATTTAGTAGTTCATCCCAATGATGTAGAGAAATACGCTCAAATGAAGGTGCCGGTTGACTAGAATCACTATTCTTTTGCAATGGAACTTGTTTGAGCTCAGAAGGTAAATCTTCTGGATAAACTTCGCGGCCAGTAATCATTACAGTTAGCCAGCGGCAAGTATTTTCAAGTTGTCGTACATTACCCGGCCATGGTAACTGTTGCATGTAGTCCGTTGTTTCAGTGCGTAGGATTTTTGGACTTACGCCAAGCTCTTTACCTGCACGCGCAAGGAAATGCTGCGCAAGCATTGGAATATCTTCACTACGGTGGGCAAGCTTAGGAATGTGAATACGAATCACATTTAAGCGGTGATATAAGTCTTCACGGAAGCGACCTTCATTTACTAGCTTTTCTAAATCCTGATGCGTTGCCGCAACAATTCGAACATCTACTTTAACGGGAATGTGTCCGCCTACACGATAGAACTCACCGTCAGCGAGTACGCGAAGCAATCGAGTCTGAGTTTCAAATGGCATATCACCAATTTCATCAAGGAACAGTGTTCCGCCATTTGCCTGTTCAAAGCGGCCTTGATGCTGAGTATTTGCCCCTGTGAAAGCGCCTTTTTCATGACCAAATAACTCGGTTTCAATCAAGTCTTTTGGTATCGCAGCCATATTTAAAGCAATAAAAGGCTTGGCACGGCGTGGGGAGTGCTTGTGTAAAGCATGAGCAACTAATTCTTTACCCGTACCCGATTCACCATTAATTAAAACAGTAATATGAGATTGCGATAAACGGCCGATAGCACGGAAAACCTCCTGCATTGCCGGAGATTCACCAATAATTTCTGTTGATTGAAGAGGTGAGGCTGTTTTTGTAGCTTCTTGCTGTTGTAGTTTATTAATATGCAGGATTGCGCGATTGACTAAAGCTAAAGCTTCATCAATATCAAAAGGCTTTGGTAAATATTCAAACGCGCCTGTTTGATAGCTTGATACGGCAGACTCTAAGTCAGAATGTGCTGTCATAATAATGACAGGTAAATCTGGATGAGTGTTTTTGACTTTAGATAAAAAAGTTAAACCATCAATTCCAGGCATGCGGATGTCAGTTAAGATGACATCGGGAGCATCATGGTGCAAACGTTCAAGCGCAGTTTGAGCTTCTTCAAAATTGGTAACATCAAAACCTTCCTCTTTAAAGGTCTTTTCCAATACCCATCGCATGGCGCGATCATCATCAATAACCCATATTTTATTTCGCGACACGGTCTGACTCCCAAGGTAAATATAAGCTAAAAATTGTTTTTCCAGGAACAGATTGGCATTCAATCATTCCGTTATGTTGATGCATAATATTCTGTGCAATACTCAGGCCAAGCCCAGTACCTTTTGCTCGTCCAGTAACCAATGGATAGAATACTGACTCCAAAATACTTTCAGGAATGCCTGGTCCATTGTCCTCTATATCGACTCGCACTGTAGATCGATTTAGTACACCGTTAATTGTGACAAGACGTTGTATACGTGTACGTAGAATTAACTCCGGTTCGTGATCTATAAAAAATGCTTTGTTTTCTGTTATAGCTTGAATTGCGTTTACACTAATGTTGAGCATGACCTGTATTAACTGATCACGATCGGCATTAACATCCGGTAAAGACAAATCATAATCTCGTATAATTTTAATTTTCTTCTTTGTCTGGTTGGCGATAAGTGAACGCACTCGCTCCAAAGGCTCGTGTACGTTAACATTTTCATAACTTGGGAGTTGTCTAGAACCCAACATGGTATCTGCCAAGTTCGTTAAGCGATCTACTTCATTAATAATGACATCTGTAAATTCAGCATAACTTTTATCATTCAAACTGCGTGCGAGTAATTGAGTTGCACCACGAATACCTGCCAGTGGGTTCTTAATTTCGTGCGCAACGCCACGCACAAGCTGCCTAGCCACCTGATGTTGTTGTACCAGATTTTCTTCTTTAGAAATCTTTAACATACGATCAATCGGATTGAGCTCAATTAAGAGTAATGGGTGATAACTTTTACCTGCATTTAATTGAGACACTGTATAATCAACATGAAGGTCTTTAAAGTTGACATTAATAACCGCTTCTCGACGAGTATAAGGTTGACCCGTTTTAATAGTGTTTAATAACGCTTCATGTGTATTAAAAGTATCATCAGGCGCATGAAGTAGATTCAAAACCGGCTGTCCTGAAGCTCGAAGCAAACTAATGTCAAATAGTGCTTCGCAGGCAGAATTTAAGTAAAAAATATTCAAGTTACTATCGATCAATAAAATCGCAGTAGTTAAGTTGTCTACCAATAGGCGATAGTCGATAGGGTTGTGTTGATCCATTAGCGAATCGTTCCTGTCTTAAAATAGCGCAATGGCATCTTCATTGGTTATCGGATTTTCACCGTTATAGAACATGAACGATGCAAAATATACGCCAACTTTGTTTATGGGTTATTTTAAAGTTTTAAAGTATTTAAAAACGCGCTGAAATCGGTCTTTATATCGGTTGATCAAAACTGATGGCTTGAATATAGATAATAACATGATCCAACTTGGTGCAAAGGTGAGTTTTGGTGCAAATGTTGGTCGTATTTTGGTGCATTACACAAAGAGTAGGCTTTCCACCTATGCTTGAGACAAGAAAAGACATACAATACGCGCATTCAAGTGGAGCGCAGATTCATGAAGACCCCCAAAGTCGGTTTTGTTTCTTTAGGTTGTCCTAAGGCATTGGTAGATTCTGAACGAATTTTAACTCAGTTAAAGACTGAAGGTTATCAAGTTGCATCAGATTATGATGGTGCTGATTTAGTTGTTGTTAATACCTGTGGTTTTATCGAATCTGCGGTACAAGAGTCGCTAGATGCAATTGGCGAGGCCATGAGTGAAAATGGTCGAGTAATCGTTACTGGATGCTTAGGTAAAGACGAAGACAAAATTCGTCAAATGCATCCAAATGTTTTAAAGGTTACTGGTGCAGCAGCTTATCAAGATGTAATGGAAGCTGTACATGAATATGTCCCAGCACCACCTAAACACAACCCGTTTGTTGATTTAGTTCCTGAACAAGGAATTCGCTTAACACCAAAACATTATGCCTATTTAAAAATATCTGAAGGATGTAACCACCGTTGTACCTTCTGTATTATCCCAAGTATGCGTGGCGATCTAGTATCGCGTCCAGTTGGAAGTGTACTCGAAGAAGCCGCTGCGCTTAAAAGAGCAGGTGTTAAAGAAATCTTGGTTATTTCCCAAGATACATCAGCTTATGGTGTAGATACCAAGTACAAACTTGATTTCTGGAATGGCCAGCCTGTTAAAACAAAATTCTTTGATATGTGTGAAGCACTAGGTCAACTTGGCATCTGGGTGCGCTTACATTATGTTTATCCATACCCACATGTTGATGCGGTTATTGATTTAATGGCACAAGGTAAAATCCTGCCATATCTTGATATTCCATTCCAACATGCAAGCCCGCGCATTCTTAAGTTAATGAAGCGTCCGGCTCACAGTGAAAATACACTCGAAAAAATTAAATTGTGGCGTGAAAAATGCCCGGATCTTGTGATTCGTTCTACATTTGTAGTGGGTTTCCCAGGCGAAACTGAAGAAGATTTTCAAATATTGCTCGATTGGTTGGTTGAAGCTGAACTTGATCGTGTTGGCTGCTTTACCTACTCACCAGTAGAAGGCGCTACGGCAAATGATTTACCCAATCATGTGCCTGAAGAAATTAAGCAAGAGCGTTACGAGCGCTTTATGCAAGTGCAGCAACAAATTTCTGCTGCTAAGTTGCAAAAACGTATTGGTCAAACGATGACTGTATTAGTCGATAGTTTGGAAGATGAATATCCTGTTGCTGTTGCACGTTCTTATGCCGATGCTCCGGAAATTGACGGTAATGTCTTTGTAGAAGATATCGATAAGAGCACGATTCAACCAGGCGATATGTTAGAAGTCGAAATCACCGATGCGGATGAATACGACTTATTTGCAAAGTTAATTAAAATTAAGTCGGTTTAATCGATAACGATTCAAAAAAGCATTCAGTTTAAGAGGTTTTGGAGCAAACTCATGGCGGAAACAATTAGCCCCCGTTATTCACGCATTTTATTAAAACTATCTGGTGAAGCATTATCAGGTAACAAAGACATGGGTATTGATGCTCAAGTCCTTGATCAAATGTCCCTTTCAATTGCTCACTTAGTTGGCTTGGGTGTGCAAGTGGGTATCGTTGTTGGTGGCGGTAACTTGTATCGTGGTAGTCAGTTGCAAAAGGATGGCTTGGTTGGTCGTGTAACAGGCGATCAAATGGGTATGCTTGCAACTGTAATGAATGGCTTGGCTATGCGTGATGCATTGGTTCGCCGTAATATCAGAACTCGCCTTATGTCTGCATTACCAATTGGTACAGTAGTAGAGTCTTATTCAAGTCGTGATGCTATCCGTCACTTGAGTCAAGGTGAAGTTTGTGTTTTTGTTGCTGGTACAGGAAATCCATTTTTTACGACTGATACGGCAGCTTGCTTACGCGGAATTGAAATTGAAGCAAATTTAATTCTAAAAGCGACCAAAGTAGATGGCGTATATAATAAAGATCCAAGTAAATACGAAGATGCGGTTAAATATGATCATTTAACCTTTGATCAGGTATTGGACGAAAAACTTGGTGTTATGGATTTGACAGCTATTTGTTTATGTCGTGACCATAATGTGCCATTACAAGTTTTTGATATGAATAAATCAGGCGCGCTATTGTCAGTAGTCATGGGCGAAAAAGAAGGTACACGCGTTACTAAATAATGTACGTGTTGACGAAAGCTCTTTATACTAGCGCTAAATTAAATTTGTTAAAACATCCTTGAATAAATAAGTAAGGTAGATCATATGATTAACGATCTGAAAAAAGACAGCGAACAGCGTATGTTGAAAACTCTTGAGTCTTTGGAACTAGGGTTTGCTAAAGTTCGTACCGGCCGTGCACACCCATCAATCTTAAATGGGGTAATGGTTCCTTACTACGGTTCTGATGTGCCTTTAAATCAAGTGGCAAACGTTGGTGTTGAAGATTCTCGTACACTTCTTGTTCAGCCATTTGAACGTACAATGGTTTCAGCTATTGATAAGGCAATTCGTGAGAGTGATCTTGGTTTAAACCCGATTACTGCGGATGCAATTCGTGTACCTTTACCTGCATTAACTGAAGAAACACGTCGTGATATGCAAAAAATTGCGCGTAGCGAAGCTGAAAATGCAAAAGTTGCAATTCGTAATATTCGTCGTGATGTATTAGGTGATATCAAAGCATTATTAAAAGAGAAAGAAATCTCTGAAGATGATGAGCGCCGTGCAGGTGACGATATCCAGAAAATCACTGACAAATATGTTGCAGAAGTAGACAAGCGTCTTGCAGCGAAAGAAGCAGAATTGATGAAGGTCTAATTTTATGACCGATTCAGAAGAGTATCATCTTCCTAAGCATGTTGCCATCATCATGGATGGCAACAACCGCTTTGCAAAAAAAAATCAAATGCAAAAAGGTGATGGACATCGAGAGGGTAAAAATGTTCTTGATCCTATCGTTGAACATTGTAAAAAAACAGGTATTCGTGCTTTAACGGTTTTTGCATTTTCAAGCGAAAACTGGAATCGACCACAATTTGAAGTCGATCTGCTTATGAAGCTTCTTGAAGAAACTATTCATGAGCAAATACCTCGCATGAAGAAATTTAATATTGCTTTGCGTTTCATAGGTGATCGTTCCAGATTACCGTCACACCTAGTTGCCTTAATGGAAGATGCAGAGCAACAGACAGCACACCATAACACTATGACCTTAACTATTGCTGTGAGCTATGGTGGGATGTGGGATATTGCAAATGCAGCAAAACAAGTTGCTGAAGCGGTTTCCCGTGGTGAATTTGGTGCTGATCAAATAAATGTTGATTTGTTCGAAAAATATGTCAGTCTAAACGATCTGCCTGCTGTGGACTTATTGATCCGTACAGGTGGAGATTATCGCATATCTAATTTCTTGTTATGGCAAGCAGCATATGCTGAACTGTATTTTACTGATACTTTATGGCCAGAATTTACAGTACAAGAATTCGATCATGCATTGAATGTTTTTTCGGGACGTGAACGTCGTTTTGGCAAAACATCTGAACAAATTCAGCAAGAGAAAATAGAGAACTTATAATGTTAGAGCGGATTGTTACCGCATTGGTACTTGTCGCAGTTGTTTTAGGCTGTATGTTTGCTACGCAATCACATTATCCAATGTTGGTTCTTATGATTGTAGCAGCAGGAGTAGCGGGGTATGAATGGTATAAATTAATGCCTCATGAAACTGTAAATGCTGTAAAGCCAAAAGCTTGGTGCTACGGTCTGCTTGTTGCATTTGTTTCAGGCGTTGCTCTATTTTTCCATGATATTGCATTACTTTTATGGTCAGCTTCAATTTTGACTTGGCTTGTAAGTGTTTATTGGGTCAAATCTTTTCCTGAATTTGATGGGTGGTATAACGCTACTCTATATGTAATTGGCATTATTTTAGTTTGTGCTGCGGTAACTTCAATTTTTGTTGTTTGGCAAAGTTCGCCATGGTGGTTAATGTATCTGTTCTTGCTCGTGTGGGGTGCAGATAGTGGTGCTTACTTTGTTGGCCGTAAATTTGGTAAAAGAAAACTAGCACCAACGGTAAGTCCGAACAAATCAGTAGAAGGTTTATATGGTGGTGTTATCACGACCATACTGGTAATGTTGGTTGTGCAATACCAGTATCTAAATTTAACTTTAATTCAGCAAATCCTGTTTCTTATATTGTCACTGATTACAGTATTCGGTTCAGTTTTAGGTGATTTATTTGAGTCGATGATTAAACGTCGTGCTGGTATTAAAGATTCTGGACGTGTACTACCTGGTCATGGTGGTGTTTTAGATCGTATTGATTCTTTACTTGCTGCAGCCCCGATCTTTGCAACGGGAATGTATATATTAAAACTTATTGGTGTAGATTTATAAATGACACAATCTGTTTGCATATTGGGTGTAACCGGTTCCATTGGGCAAAGTACCTTAAAAATTTTAAATCAACATCCTGATAAGTATTCAGTATTTGCAATTTCAGCTCATAGTCGAATTTCTGAATTGGTTGATATATGTAAACAATTTCAACCAAAAGTTGTAGTTGTTCCAAAGCAAAAAGTTGACGAATTAGCAGCTTTATTTGTAAAGAGTGAATTACAAAATATTGAAATTTTGACTGATCAGGAAGGGCTGGTAAGTATCGCATCTCACCCTGATGTTGATGTAGTTATGGCTGCAATTGTTGGAGCAGCTGGTTTATTACCAACATTAGCGGCTGTAAAAGCTGGTAAACGCGTATTGCTTGCTAATAAAGAAGCCTTGGTCATGTCTGGTGAAATCATGATGCAAGCAGCACGTGATCATCAGGCATTATTATTACCGGTAGATTCTGAACACAACGCTATTTTTCAGTCTTTACCTCATAACTATTTAGACGCTGAAAGAAATGGACAACCGCAACAGGGTGTATCAAGAATCTTATTGACCGCTTCAGGTGGACCATTTTTAAACCATTCGTTAGAACAATTAGAAAAAGTTACTCCTGCCCAGGCTTGTAAGCATCCCAACTGGTCTATGGGACAGAAAATCTCAGTTGACTCAGCTACTCTTATGAATAAAGGGTTGGAGTTGATCGAGGCGTGTCATTTGTTTTCAATATCTGAACATTTTGTTACAGTTGTTGTTCATCCACAAAGTATTATTCATTCTATGGTGCAATATGTTGACGGTTCAACATTGGCTCAAATGGGTAATCCAGACATGTGTACACCGATTGCCCATGCATTAGCATGGCCAGAACGTTTACAGACTAATGTTCCTGCTTTAGATTTATTTGAGTATTCTCAGCTTAATTTTCAAGCACCGGATATCCAGAAATTTCCAGCACTTGATTTAGCTCGTCAGGCAATGCGTGCGGGAGGGTTGGCACCTACTATTTTAAATGCTGCAAATGAGGTTGCCGTTGCTGCATTTTTAAAGGAACAGATTGGATTTACAAATATCCCACAAGTGGTAGAGCATACTTTGCAAAAATTGGAAAACTCAGTTGCTGATAATATCGAGTCTATTTTGAATAAAGACGAAGTAGCACGACATGTAGCACAGCAGTATATATCAAGTATAGGAGGCTGAAATGAGCGCATTATTTATGATTGCAGCAGCAGCTCTCTTGCTCGGTCCATTAATTGCAATTCATGAGTTCGGTCATTATTGGGTGGCACGAAAACTTGGTGTTAAGGTTCTAGTCTATTCCATCGGTTTTGGTCCGACATTACTTAAATGGACATCAAAAAAATCTGGAATTAAGTACCAACTTTCAGCTTTGCCTCTAGGTGGTTATGTAAAAATGCTCGATGAGCGTGAAGGTAATGTTGCAGAGCAAGATTTACCTTATGCATTTAACCGTCAAAAACCATGGAAGCGTATAGCAATTGTTGCGGCTGGACCTTTAATTAACTTGATTTTTGCTGTTTTACTTTTCTGGATTTTATTTTTACCAGCACAGGAACAACTAAATACAAGAGTGGGTAAAGTTATACCCAACTCGCCAGCAGCAACAGCTCAACTACAAGTAGGTGACAAGATTATTGCTGTTGACGGAAAGGAAACTCAAACTTGGGAAAAACTTAACTTTGCTTTGATTGATCGTGTAGGTGAAACTGGTAACTTGAATATCGATGTAGATCGTGCAGGTACTGAAAAAAATATTGTTTTACCAATTAAAGATTTTTTAAAAAATCAAAATGAATCAGCTTTAGATGTATTAGGTTTTTTACCTTATCGTCCCGTTATTCCCGCTGTTGTAACTGAGTTGACTGCAGATGGGGCAGCAATTCGTCAAGGAATGAAAGTCGGTGATCGTATTGTTTCAATTAATGGTCAAGTAATGAAAGACTGGTTTGATGTTGTGGAAATTGTGCAACATTCACCAGAAAAATTACTTGGTATTGATGTGTTACGTAATGGTCAGCTCGTTCATTTGCAAGTTATGCCCCAAGGAAAGCGTGACAATATGGGGCAAGTGAGTGGGGTTTTAGGCGTAAAAAGCGATGCAGGAAAAATTACAATTCCTGACGAATATAAGCAAACAATTCAATATACTCCATTACAAGCTTTCCAGATGTCGCTAGATAAGACTAGCCAAATCTCTAGCATGATATTGAGTTCAATAGTAAAAATGGTTAAAGGATTGATTGGTCTAGAGAATCTTTCTGGACCAATTACAATCGCGAAAGTAGCGGGACAAAGTGCAGAAATGGGATGGCAGACTTTTATCTCATTTATGGCTTTAATGAGTGTAAGTCTTGGAATTTTAAATTTATTACCAATTCCAATGCTTGATGGTGGGCACCTCGTTTATTACATTATTGAAGCTATTCGTGGGAAGCCTGTTTCTGAACAAATACAAATGTTTGGTCTAAAAATTGGTATGGTACTGCTCGGTAGTATGATGCTTTTAGCTTTATTTAACGATTTTATGCGTTTGTAAACGTATATGGATTTATAACTTACTGGAAAAACTGGCATGCGGCACACACATTTTTTAATGCCTTTGGCACTTGTTAGCGCTATGGCAGCGGTACAACAAGCATATGCAGCTGATGATTTCGTTGTTCGAGATATTCGTGTAGATGGTTTGGTCCGTCTTACTCCTGCAAATGTTTCTACCATGTTGCCAATCAACAGTGGCGATCGCGTTAATGAACCGATGATCGCAGAAGCAATTCGAACATTGTATGCCACTGGACTTTTTGACGATATTAAAGCATCAAGAGATAACGATACTTTAGTTTTTAATGTCGTAGAGCGCCCAATTATTTCAAAACTTGAATTTAAGGGTAACAAACTTATTCCTAAAGAGGCTTTAGAGCAAGGCCTCAAAAAAATGGGCATTGCTGAAGGCGAAGTTTTTAAGAAGTCAGCTTTACAAACAATTGAAACTGAATTAGAGCAGCAATATACTCAGCAAGGCCGTTATGATGCTGATGTAACTGTTGATACGATAGCTCGCCCAAATAACCGTGTTGAACTTAAATTAAATTTTAATGAAGGTACGGCAGCTAAAGTTTTTAATATCAATATTATTGGTAATACTGTTTTTAAAGACAGTGAAATTAAACAAGCTTTCGCAGTTAAAGAAAGTGGTTGGGCTTCAGTTGTAACTCGTAATGACCGTTATGCTAGAGAAAAAATGGCAGCGAGCCTTGAAGCTTTGCGTGCTATGTATCTGAATAAAGGTTATATCAATTTTCATATCAATAACTCACAGCTTAATATTAGTGAAGATAAAAAGAATATCTTTATTGAAGTTGCAGTAGAGGAAGGTAGTCAGTTCAAATTTGGTCAAACCAAATTTTTAGGTGACGCACTTTATAAACCTGAAGAACTGCAAGCTTTAAAAATCTATAAAGATGGCGATACCTATTCTCAAGAAAAGGTAAATGCTGTTAAGCAATTGTTATTGCGTAAATATGGTAATGCTGGTTATTACTTTGCAGATGTAAATGTTGTTCCGCAAATTAATAACGAAACGGGTGTTGTTGACTTAAACTATTATGTAAACCCAGGTCAGCAAGTAACCGTACGTCGTATTAACTTTACAGGTAATAGTAAAACTGCCGATGAAGTATTGCGTCGTGAAATGCGTCAAATGGAAGGCGCTTTAGCGAGTAATGAAAAAATTGATTTGTCTAAGGTTCGTTTAGAGCGTACTGGATTCTTCAAAACAGTTGATATTAAACCAGCTCGTATTCCAAATTCACCAGATCAGGTGGACTTAAACGTAAATGTTGAAGAACAGCATTCGGGAACTACGACGTTAGCGGTAGGTTACTCGCAAAGTGGTGGTATCACTTTCCAAGCAGGTTTGAGTCAAACTAACTTTATGGGAACGGGTAATCGTGTTTCGATCGATTTATCTCGTTCTGAAACTCAAGACTACTATAACTTAAGTGTTACCGACCCTTACTTCACGATTGATGGGGTAAGCCGCGGTTATAACGTTTATTATCGTAAAACAAAGCTAAATGATGACTACAACGTTAATAACTATGTTACCGATAGTTTTGGTGGTAGTTTAAGTTTTGGTTACCCAATTGATGAAAACCAAAGCCTAAGTGCTTCTGTCGGTGTTGATAATACTAAAGTAACAACTGGTCCTTATGTCTCTACTTATGTACGTGACTACTTAAAGGCAAATGGTGGGAAAACCACTTCAACAAGTACTTACTGCCTCGTTGACCTTGAGAAAGATCCAACAACAGGATTGTATAAGTGTCCAGATGGCAAAACTTCTGAGCCTTATGGAAGTGCATTTGAGGGTGAGTTCTTTACTTATAATTTGAATTTAGGTTGGTCATATAACACATTAAACCGTCCAATTTTCCCAACTTCAGGTATGTCTCATCGAGTAGGACTTGAAATTGGTTTGCCGGGTAGTGATGTCGATTACCAAAAAGTAACTTATGATACACAAGCATTTTTACCAATCGGTAATTCAGGTTTTGTATTGCGTGGTTATGGTAAGCTTGGTTATGGTAATGATTTGCCATTCTATAAAAACTTCTATGCGGGTGGTTATGGTTCTGTTCGTGGTTATGACAACAGTACCTTGGGGCCGAAATATTCAAGCGTGAATTTACAAGAGGAAGGTAAAAATGACTCTTCTCCAGAAGAAGTGGGTGGTAATGCTTTAGTTCAGTTTGGTACTGAATTAGCTTTACCGTTACCTTTCAAAGGGGACTGGACTCGCCAAGTACGTCCAGTTTTATTTGCTGAAGGCGGTCAGGTATTCGATACCAAGTGTGACGTTGGGTCTTATTCTATGATTATGAATGGTCAGCAAATCGCAGATGCTAAAAAATACTGTGAAGATAACTATGGCTTCGACTTAGGTAATATGCGTTATAGCGTAGGTGTTGGCTTCACATGGATCACTATGATTGGGCCATTATCTCTTAGCTATGCATTCCCTCTAAATGATAAGCCTGGTGATGAAACTAAAGAGATCCAGTTTGAAATCGGTCGTACTTTCTAAGTACGACTTGACTAAACATGCAATAAGGACACAAATTTAAATGAAAAAATTAAATATATTAATGTTAGGATTGGGCCTTACAGTTTCTGCTATGACTAATGCAGCTGGTTATGGCGTTATTGATCTTGCTAAAGTTGTTGAAAGTAGTACTTATTTAAAACAACAAAATGCAAGTTTAAATCAATCTGTTAAACCAACAACAACTCGTCTTGAGCAGTTGGGTAAAGAGTTAGAAGGTCTTCAACGTCAAGCCCAAACCCAAGGGCAAAAAATGAAAGAAGATGATATTAAAAAGCTTCAGACCCAATATCAGTCAAAATTAAATGAATTTAATTCAACTCAACAAGGCTTGCAATCTAAAGTTCAAACTAGTTTGCAAGGAATGAACTCAACTTTTGAGACACGTGTGAAGCAAGCAGCTGAACAATTACGAAAAGAAAATAATCTTGACTTCATTTTGAATAAAAATTCGACCGTTGCCTATGACGCTAAATATGATTTAACTGATAAAATGATACAAAAGGTTAATTCAATGAAATAAATTAATGAAAGTACAACATTATCGTTTAGATGAACTAGCTCACCTAGTGAATGGTGAGTTAGTCGGTGCGGGTAGTCTTCAATTTATAAACCTAGCAAGTTTAGAAAATGCTGAACCTTCTCATATTACTTTCGTAAATGGCGAAAAGTATATTGATCAAGCAAAGGCTAGCCGTGCGGGTGCGTACATTGTTACAAGCTCTATTAAAGAACAGCTTACTGATAAACAAAATTTTATTATTGTTGATAATCCATATTTAGCTTTTGCCATACTTACGCATGCTTTTGATAAAAAGATCACATCAATAGGTATTGAAAGTACTGCTCAAATTCATCCTTCAGCAATTATTTCTGAAAAAGCATATATTGGCCATTACGTTGTAATTGGTGAAAATTGTGTAGTAGGTGAGAACACGATTATTCAGTCTCATACTCGTTTGGATGATAATGTAGAAATTGGCAAGGATTGTTTTATTGATTCACATGTCACCATTACTGGCGGTTCTAAATTACTTGATCGTGTTCGAGTTCATGCAAGTACTGTAATTGGTAGTGAAGGCTTTGGCTTTGCACCATATCAGGGTAAATGGCATCGTATTGCTCAATTAGGTTCAGTTATCATTGGTAATGATGTCCGCATTGGATCAAATTGTAGTATTGATCGAGGGGCACTAGATAATACGATTTTGGAAGATGGGGTAATTATTGATAATCTTGTGCAAATCGCACATAACGTCCATATTGGTTCCAATACAGCTATTGCTGCTAAATGTGGAATTGCTGGAAGCACTAATATTGGCAAAAACTGTATTCTTGCAGGAGCCTGCGGTGTGTCTGGTCACCTTTCAATCACTGATAACGTGACTTTAACAGGAATGTCAATGGTCACAAAAAATATTTCTGAAGCTGGTACCTATTCTTCAGGAATTGGATTATTTGAAAATAGCCATTGGAAAAAGACAATTGTACGCTTGCGACAATTAGCAGATGTGCCATTGACCCAGATCACTAAACGACTTGATCATATACAAGCTCAAATAGAGTCTCTTGAATCAACTTTTAATTTGCGTAAATAGAATATTATGACCGAGTCAACTACACCTAAATTTGCCATCCCTGAATTACCAATGCAGATTCAAACGATTCGTCAATATTTGCCGCATCGTTATCCTTTCTTATTGGTTGATCGTGTGACTGAAGTTACTGACAATAGTATTGTTGGTTATAAAAATGTTTCTATCAATGAAGAGTTCCTACAAGGACATTTTCCAGAATATCCAATTATGCCGGGTGTTCTAATTGTAGAAGCATTAGCTCAAGTTTCGGGCGTTCTAGGTTTTATTATGAACAATGAGACGCCAAAACCAGGTTCTTTATTCCTCTTTGCTGGTGCAGAAAAGGTAAGATTTAAAAAACAAGTAGTTGCTGGCGACCAACTTGTATTAAAATCTGAATTAGTAATGCAAAAACGCGGTATCTACAAATATAACTGTACGGCTACCGTTGACGGTATTGTAGCAACAACCGCTGAAATTATGATTTCACACCAAAAAACAGAGCAGGCATGAGCAATCACGATTTAATTCATTCTACGGCCATTATTGATCCATCTGCAGTGATTGCCCCGGATGTCCAGATAGGACCTTATTGTATTATTGGTCCAAATGTGACGATTGGCGCTGGTACTAAATTACATTCACATGTTGTAGTTGGTGGTTTTACCAAAATTGGTCAAAATAATGAGATTTTCCAGTTTGCAAGTGTTGGTGAAGTTTGCCAAGACTTGAAATATCAAGGTGAAGAAACTTGGTTAGAGATTGGAGATCATAATTTAATTCGTGAGCATTGCAGTTTACATAGAGGAACTGTACAAGATAATGCTTTAACTAAAATAGGTAGTCATAACTTATTGATGGTTAATACGCATATTGCACATGACTGTATTGTTGGTGATCATAATATTTTCGCAAATAATGTTGGTGTTGCTGGACACGTCCATATTGGTGATCATGTCATTATTGGTGGTAATTCGGGAATTCATCAATTCTGTAAAATCGATTCTTACAGTATGGTTGGTGGAGCATCTTTAATTTTAAAAGATGTGCCAGCTTATGTTATGGCATCTGGTAATCCAGCACATGCGTTTGGTATTAATATAGAAGGTATGCGCCGAAAGGGTTGGTCTAAGGATACAATTCAAGGTCTTAGAGAAGCTTATAAATTGATTTTTAAATCAGGCCTGACTTCTGTTCAAGCTGTTGAGCAGATTAAAAATGATATTCTTCCGAATGTTCCAGAAGCTCAATTATTAATTGACTCTGTTGAGCAATCAGAACGTGGTATTGTGCGTTAAGCCGAGATATTCAAAAAAAGACACCGCAATCTGCGGTGTCTTTTTTTCTTAAAAACTTTTATTTGTTAAAAAATTTGGCTTCTTCAGATTTTGGATACTGACTTAAAATTTTAGCTTTATATTGGTTTGCTGATATAGTGTTTTTATCAACATCTTTGGCAATACTGTAGAGTTGATAAAGCGCGCGAGGAGCTTTACTAGAATTTGGGTATTGCGTAGCGACTACATTATAGTTCTTTTTAGCTTCATTATAATTTACTGGATCAGTTGCTAAATTAAACTCAGCTAACCAAAAATAGGCATTCCCTGTATAAACGCTATTAGGATGATTTTTGATAAAGTTTTGCATTGGAGCAATCGCTTTTTTCGCTCCACCTTGTTTGTAGGCATCTAAAGCGACAGTATAAGCTGCTTTTTCAAGTTCTACAGGGTTCGATTGATTTTGCGTAGCAGGCGATGAAGCTGGTTGTGTTACTTGCGTTTGTGAGGGGGAAGTAACTTGACTTGCAGCAGTTGTAGTAGTACTAGCTGCTTTATTGTCGGTAGGAGGAGCTTCTGAGCTTCCGGTAGCTGTAGCATCACTATTTGCTGTATTGTCTGGTGCTGCACTTTCTGGATCTACTTTTTGATTTAGTAATTCCAAACGCTGGTCTAAATCAGTATAGCGATTAGATAAATCTTTTTTCAGTTGTTCAATATCATTCGATTGTTCTTCTAACTGTCCGCGTAAGGTGCGTATATCATTTTCTAATTGTTGGCTTTTTTGCATCAATTCCCAATTTAAATTACTAGGGACTGAAGCGTTATTCGATGAAGTGTTAGTTGAACTACCACCACTTTGACTTAAACCGCGCGATTCAATTGGAATATTGGCATAGAGAGAAGTAGTGCTCATTAAGGCAATAAATAATAAAGAATGCTTCATTAATCGCATGAGTATAGGTCCATAATTTTATGTAAAAGCTAACTTGAGAAGGGAATATGTAAACTATTCACATTAGCTATCTAAGGTTTTAATTGATCATTGCAATTAAAACAGCTAACAATATAAATGCAAGAATAGTTTACAATCTTCAAGCATATTTTATTCAAAATAAGTATCAAGAAAGAATATAAGATAAGAGATTCTAGGAATTTATATGTTTTTGACGATGAATTAATCAATTGAAACATAAACTTGCTTAAAATTGAGAAGAAGGCTTGCAACTCTTTTAAAAATCTCTATACTCTGTTTTGCAATGGTAGCCCCGCTGGTGGCTTCGCAATTGTACTCTGTGAACCCCGCCAGGACCGGAAGGTAGCAACGGTAGCAGATCTATGATGTGCCGAAGTTTTGCTAGTGGGGTTACCACCATCTTCTAATCCGATCTTCGTTGGATTGCCTTCATAATTACATCTAAATCAAATCCTCTATATTGTAAAAACCTCATCTGTTTTGCTTTAAGTTTAGGATCTTTTTCTACTTCTTCACCAAACTTTTTCACTTTAAGTTGATAAGCCTGTTCCACCCAATCAATATTATGAATTTCATCTGCAATTAAATCATTTTCGATTTGTTTAGTTTTTAAAGCTTGTTTAATACGTTTTGGCCCTTTACCTTTACGAATTTGGCTAGCTAATGTTAGTTCTGCAACGCGTTGGTCACTTTGATAATTTTGCTCAGATAACTCTTCAACAAGTTGCTTAACCTCTTCAGGGTTTTGTGCGTAACGATTCAATTTCTCGATCAGTTCTGCTTTCGAATAATCTCGACGAGTCAATAATGCAAAAGCATATGAGCGCAAACGTTGCCCTGTTAGCAAAGCGCGTTGCTGGGGCTGTTCTTGTGTTCTTTTGAACATATTTAATATTTCCTTGTAAAAAACGCCCCGAAGGGCGTTTTAAGACTTATAAGCGGTAATTAAGACTCTAATAGAAGATCTTCTTCTTCATCTTCCACTTGTACAGCACCATTAGTACCCGTAGTTAGCAGTTGTTCACGGATAATCTTTTCAATTTCTCCAGCCATTTGAGGGTTCTCTTCAAAGTGGCGGATAACGTTGTTTTTACCTTGACCAATTTTATTGCCTTGATACGAATACCAAGCACCTGCTTTTTGCACGATATCTTGTTGTACAGCTAAATCTACAAGTTCGCCAAGCTGGTTTGTACCTTTACCATATAGGATTTGGAAAATAGCTTCTTTGAAAGGAGGAGCCATTTTGTTTTTAACAACTTTAACTCGAGTTTCAGAGCCGATGATTTCATCACCTTCTTTGACTTGACCAATACGGCGGATATCTAAACGTACAGAAGCATAGAACTTCAATGCGTTACCACCAGTCGTAGTCTCAGGGCTACCAAACATTACACCAATTTTCATACGGATCTGGTTAATGAAAATAACCATACAGTTCGAGCGTTTAGCGTTACCCGTAATTTTACGTAATGCCTGACTCATTAAGCGAGCTTGTAAGCCCATGTGAGAGTCACCCATTTCGCCTTCAATTTCTGCTTTAGGAGTAAGAGCAGCAACTGAGTCGACAACTATTAAATCAATTGCACCAGAACGAACTAGCATGTCTGCAATCTCGAGTGCTTGTTCACCGTTATCTGGTTGCGATACAAGTAGATTATCAATGTCCACGCCCAGCTTACGTGCATATTGTGGATCTAATGCGTGTTCTGCATCGATAAATGCACAAGTACCACCAGCTTTTTGACATTGTGCAATCGCTTGGAGAGTCATTGTGGTTTTACCAGAAGATTCTGGACCATAAATCTCAACGATACGACCTTTCGGTAAACCGCCAATCCCCAATGCAATATCTAAAGTCAAAGAACCTGTAGATACAGCTTCAACTGCTTGAACAGTGTTGTCACCGAGACGCATCACCGTATTTTTGCCAAATTGTTTCTCAATTTGACTTAGCGCGGCTTGTAATGCTTTGCTTTTATTCTCATCCATCTCAAAAACCTCAATACTCTAAGTTCATCACGTTTAACCCAAGTGGATGCATTGAATCTCAACTTGTTTCACAGGGCTAATAGTGACAGATTTTTTCTATAGCTTCTATGTGTTGTCTGTGTGTGTGCGACACAACTCGACGTTTTTATTCATCACCATACGACCAGTGTTGATCATTGTCCTGTTTAAACCGATTAATCTGTCTACGATCCTTTTTACTCGGTCTATGATCAGGTCGAGCAAGATTATGCAATTTTCGTTGGGATGCAATCAACTCCCGTCTAGCAATACTTACTTCTGTTTCTTCATAAAGTTGCTGGGCAACTGGTGCTGGACCACGTGTATTCGAAAGCGCTTTTACGACAACGGTTTTTTTATCAAAACCTTGTTGAATAATCAGTTCCATTCCAACACGAATTTCTTTGGAAACTTTTACACGCTCATTATTGTGATGTACTTTACCTCCTTCGATTGCTGCTTTAGCAATTGAACGAGTTTTAAAAAAACGAGCAGCCCATAGCCATTTGTCGATACGCATGGTCTCTACAGCATCGTTTTCAAGCGATTTTGACATCATTATCCTTTCTATCAATTTGATTCAATATAGACAGCAATTCTGTAAGTCGATCTAGTGCTTTATATTCTAAATCTTCATGCTTTCTTACATCCTTTAGACTTGAGGGCTGCAAGATAGTAAACAAGTGCTTGATACCAAATTTTTCAGCTGTTTTTAGTACAGGAGCTGTATCATCAATAAAAATGGTTGCTTCTGGGTCGAAATGGTGTAATTTTTGGAGCTCTTGCCAAAAATGAATATCTTCTTTTGCATAACCAATTTGTTCACTCGATACGGTTACGTCAAAGAAGTGTTCAATTGCAACATTATCGAGCTTTAACCGTAAGCTTGCACGATCGGCATTTGTAACTAACCAACAACTATATCCTTGCTTTTTCAGTTCCTGTAGAAGCTCAATACAACCAGACCGAGCTTGAATTTTTGTCTGAAATTCTTGCTGTAATTTGAGTACATCAATGCCTACAGTTTTGGTCCAATAAGCTGATGAATACCAAACAAGCGTATGTCTATGTGATTGATAAAACTGATATAGTGTTTTTTGGCTTTGGTCGAGTGGAAGTTGATGTATCTCTGCATGTCGCTTAGGAAGACATTCATTCCAGATGAAATCATCAAAAGCGAGATCTAATAGCGTACCATCCATGTCAAACATTACGATTTTAGACATATCTAAATATCTCCAAAATCATTTAAAGCAAAATTTTTAAGACACATCTACCATATATCCTTTTTAAAATCATTAATTAAAGAAACTTCGAGATATAAAATTAATTTAAAACTCCACCCATTAATTCTTTCAAAAGGTGTTTTGATTAATGTGATGGGTAGGGAGGATAAATGATTTGAAAATTATAGCGTGTAATTTTGAAAAACAAAAAACAATAATAAATGCTTTTTAATAGAAAACTTTTTCTGTGTTTAAAGTAAAAATAGGTAGTCAAAGTTTTGCAATTAAGAAATCTTAAAAGCCATCTATATTTATGGTTAATTTTGCTTACATAGGATACGTATTGACATACATTTTATAAATTGAAGGATACTTGTTTAAAGTTATATTTAAAATTAACCCTAATAAGAATTTAGAGAAAGCAATGAAAATTGGATTTATTGGCGGAGCCAATGACGGTATTGTAATCAATGCTGCTGATGGCCTTGATACTTATAAGCTTGAATGGCATTACAAAGCAGAAAAGCACTGTGAATCACAGCCAACATTAGGTCTTAATGGGCCTGAGTATGATTACTACAACCTCTTAATACTAAGAAAAAATAAAGAGGCTAAACTCTTTTATGTACTCACTACAATGGGAAAAGATGATATCGCAAGTAAAATCCATGAGTATTGGGAATACTCTACATCTGTTGGTTATGATTTCGATGATTAAGAAAATTTTTATTAATAATTTAAAATTTTGACTTTAATCAAAAATTAAATGAAGAGCTCGTAATTTCATATAATACATGTGCTTTTAGGTGGTGATGGAGAGGAACCTTGGGATGATCAAAGTTTTTAACTTTCTGCATTCCAAGTCTTTCCATGACGGCTTGAGAGGGTGTATTTATGTTAGCGGTAAATGAAACGATCTTATTTAAATTCAGTATATTAAAACCATAGTCTAAAGCCGCTTTTGCTCCTTCAGTTGCATAACCTTGTTTCCAGAAGTCTTTTGCAAGTCGCCACCCAATTTCCACACAAGGAGAAAAGTCAAATTGTTCAGGTTGGCTATGTAAACCAATAAACCCGATAAATTGATGGGTTTCTTTTAATTCTACTGCCCAGAAGCCCCAACCATTTTTATTAATGAGAGATGAAATTTTTTGAATTAAATTAAGGCTTTCTTGGGGTGTTAATAGATTTGGGAAAAATTGCATAACATGTTGATCTAAGCCCATTGTTATAAAAGGCTCAACATCACTTTCTTTCCACTGTCTTAAAATTAAACGCTGAGTTTCGATCATGAGATGGCTCTATAATTAAAAATGATGGGTCAAAGTGGCTTTTGCACAATCTTCTGTAAAATGATCTTGGAATTGATGCTCACTACACCTTTTATTTTATTTAAGGTATTAATGACGAAATGAGAAAAAGAGCTCAAATCTTTGGTCGCAACGTGTAAAACATAATTAGATTCGCCAGTAATAATATATGCATTAATGACTTCATCAAATTTTTTGATCTGACTTAAAAAGAAGTTGTGATCATTTTCTGTGAGTTGGGCAAGCTTTATTTCGACAATTGCCTCAATTTTTATACCTAGTTTTTCATAATTAACTTTCGCTTGATATTTTTCAATTACACCATTGCTTTCTAAAATTTTAACTCGCCGATGACAAGCTGAAGCCGAAAGGTTAACGAGATCGGCCAGTTCTTGGTTACTTAACCGAGCGTTATCTTGTAAATGTTTTAAAATTTTAAGATCAATTGCATCTACATTCATTTTCGAATTTCATCCATGTTTTTTAATTTTAATTCGAATTTTATACGAAAATAGCAAATTTTAATCAAATATTATCGAATAAATCGAAAGAATTGGCGTGATAAAATTCAAATACAAAGGAAATGTTGAAAATAGGTGAAATAACAAATGATTACTCACGAACAATGCTGCTATTGGGATCAGGAAGATGAACTCAAAAAGTTTAAAGATGAATTTGCACTGCCAGAAAATATCATTTATTTAGACGGGAATTCTTTAGGCGCAAGACCAAAAAAATCATTAGAGGTTGCTCAGCATATTATTGCAAAAGAGTGGGGTGAGGACCTCATTAATAGTTGGAATAAAGCCGATTGGTGGGGACTACCGACTAGACTCGGAGATAAAGTCGCGCAGCTTATCGGTGCTGAAAAAGGTGAAGTGGTTATTTCAGACTCAACGACCCTAAATCTATTCAAAGTTTTATCAGCAGCGGTAAAAATTCAAGCTGAAAAATTTCCGGAACGTAAAATTATTGTTGCAGAAAAAGATGCCTTTCCAACCGATATTTATATTATTGAAGGCTTTATCGATTTGATTCATCAGGGTTATCAAGTTGAATTGATTGATGGCACCGATGATTTATCTCGTGTTTTAGCAAAAGATGTGGCGGTTGTTGTTCTTTCTCATGTGAATTATCGGACTGGATATTTCTATGATATGGAGTCTATTAATCAACAAATTCACGCTAAAGATGCTTTGATTATTTGGGATTTATGTCACTCGGTTGGTGCAGTGCCTATGGATCTTAATCAGAGCAATAGTGATTTTGCGATTGGTTGTACTTATAAATATTTAAATGGTGGCCCAGGTTCTCCAGCGTTGTTATGGGTAAATCGAAAGCATCGTGATCAATTTTGGCAACCTCTCTCAGGCTGGTGGAGCCACAAGAAACCTTTTGATATGGCTCAGAACTATGAACCAGCTAACAGTATCCGTCGTTACTTGTGCGGAACTCAACCCATCATTTCTATGAGCCTAATTGAATGTGGTATCGATATTTTCTTACAAGCTGATATGCAACAAATACGCGAGAAATCACTCAAATTAACTGATTTGTTTATTCAACTTATTCAACAAGAATGTGCTCAGTTTGGCTTTGAACTCATTACCCCTTTAAACCATAAATATCGTGGCAGTCATGTCAGTTACAGACATGAGTTTGGCTATGAAATTATTCAGGCGCTTATTGCGCGTGGGGTAATTGGGGATTATCGAGAGCCGGAAGTATTACGTTTTGGAATTACACCTTTATATCTAGGATTTGAAGATATTTGGAATGCCGTACAACAACTTAAGCAAATTATGCTGAATAGTGAATGGAAAAATGAGCGTTATCTGGTGCGCAGTGAAGTGACCTGATCGTTAGAGATCAATATCAGAAAAATGGCTAGGAGGGCCTATGAGCAGTTTTGATGAAATACAAAATCGAGAAGCGGGTTTACATAAAAAATTATCCGCAAAACAGATGGGAATGATTGCAATTGGTGGAGCGATTGGTACAGGGCTGTTCATGGGAAGCAAGTTCGCAATTAGCTTTGCTGGCCCAGCCGTCATTGTGAGTTATGCCATTGGAGGCTTAATCGCATTTGCTATTATGGCTTGTTTGGCTGAGATGACTGTCCAGCACCCTACGTCAGGCTCATTTGGGGCATATGCTGAGCATTATATAAGTCCGCTTGCTGGGTTTTTAGTCCGTTATTGTTATTGGGCATGTATTGTATTAGCGGTCGGTACAGAAATTACAGCAGTTGCTGACTATATGAAATTATGGTTTCCTCATGTAGGTTCTTGGGTCTGGATAGCCTTTTTCTCGCTAACCTTACTTGTTGTTAATGCATATAGTGTTAAAGCTTTTGGATTGGTTGAATATTGGTTTTCGACAATAAAAGTCTTTGCAATTATTGTATTTATTCTTTTAGCAATTGGCATTCTGACTCAAAGTCATGGAGGAACAGCTCAGGTTGTCTCTAATCTAACTGATCATGGGGGCTTTTTTCCTCATGGTTTTAGTGGAGTCTGGATTGGAGTAATCATTTCAATATTTAGTTATTTAAGTATTGAAATGATCGCTGTTGCAGCAGGTGAGGCTAAAGATCCGGAAAGAGCCGTTAAGAAAGCGTTTAAAAGTACTGCAATTCGTTTAATTCTATTTTATTTACTGTCTTTATTTCTTATTGTGGCACTCGTTCCTTGGACAACTTTAATTGGAGCCGAAGCGACCAGTCCTTTTGTGATGGTGATGAAAATTGTAGGGATTCCATATGCAGACAGTATTTTAAATTTTATTGTAATTGTCGCAGCCTTATCAGCTATGAATAGTATGCTGTATATCTCAACACGTATGCTATTTAGCTTGTCACGAGCAGGAGATGCGCCAAAACTATTTGGTCGTATTAGTCATAATGGCGTACCAATTAACGCGTTGCTATTGTCAGCGGTCGGTATTGGTATTGCGAGTATTGTTTATACCATTAATCCGAACTCGGCATTCCCGATCATGATTGCTTTATCTATGTTCGGTGCACTGTTCACGTGGGGCAGTATTTTTGTTACCCATATGTTTTTTAGAAGGAATATGGCACAACAAGGCAAACAGTTAAAGTTTAAGGTTCCAGCGAGTCAGTTAATCTCCTTGTTAGGATTAATCGCAATTTTAAGTATTACGATCACAACGTGGTTTACCAATGAATTCAAGTCAACTTTACAGTTTGGAGTCCCATTAGTTGTTGTTCTTACATTTTTCTATTATTTAAAACGTTCATCAGCCAAGCTTGCTTTAAATAGTCATGAAGAATCTTTGAAGTGAGACACCTATGCGACCATATGATAATTCTAGAACCGTAGCGAATGAACATGAAATATTGGCAGAATTTAAAAGAACAAGCTTGTTGAGCTATCAAAAATTTACTCATATTGCAGATATCCAATATGGTACGCACTCACGGTCAACTTTAGATTTTTTCCCATTAGAGCAAGCCAAAAAGACTGTTATTTTTATTCATGGTGGATATTGGCAATGGTGTGATAAATCAGATTTTGCATTCATCGTACCGTATGTTCTCGCAAAAGGAGTCCAGTGCGTTCTTTTAGAATATGATCTGGCCCCACAAAGCAAGATTTCAGATATTGCTTCTCAAATTAATCAAGCTCTCGATTTTATTCGAGAGCAAGACTGGAAAACTAATGAGGTAGTTTTGGTTGGGCATTCGGCAGGGGCGCATCTGGCTGCTTTGTCATTAGGCCATCCACTCATATCTGAGATGGTTTTGTTGAGTGGAATTTATGATCTGGAACCTATACAAAGTACCCATTTAAATCATGCTCTCAATCTTTCAAGCGAAGATATCTTGAAATATAGTCCTGTTCACCAGTCAAAACGAATTACTATTCCATGTTCAATTTTATGTGGTGAACTTGAGCTAGACGAGTTGAAATGGCAAAGCCAAAATTATTTTGAAAATAAAAGAGAGCAAGATCAGGATTTTGTTTCTTTTAAGCTTATTCCTAAAGTTAATCATTATTCTATTTTAGAACACTATTTTAACTCGATATTAATTTAAGTGTTTGAAATAGAATGTAACTGAGTAAAGAAAAACAGATTAAACTTATTAGAAGATGAAATGTGAGATAAATCACAACTCAACCTAATTTTTATAAAAATTAAGTATCCTTATTGACCTGACTATAGAACTTAATTAGATTAAAAAGATAGTGCTTTCTCACTAAGCGGCAAAATGTTTAGCTGTTGTTTAGTTGAGTTTCAAGTCCGTAGCTTCCCAAGATGCGGACTTTTTTATTTGATTTTTAAAAACAATTAGATAAATCGAATTTTATTCTTGGATATGGCGATAATATCTATTTAATGATTAATGTGAGTTAATCACATAGCCCTCTGCTAAATAAGAAACAAATTAGAATTTGTTTTTCATTATTTAATTGGAATTATCATTTAATTAATGGATTATATAAAATATATTTTACCAAACTAACAAAGTGTGAGATTACACTCGGAAGTTCATGAATTTGTCATATAGGTTAGATAAATTAAAAACAGAAAAATAAAAGAGAGAAGGCTATATTACATAATTTAATAATATATATAATCTGTAAATAAATGGTTTAGTCTGCTCTTATGAGTTGGCTTTTTTATTTTTAAAGGAGTGTTAATGAAAGTACAGTATTTCGAAGGAGGCATGTATAAACATATGTGTCCTGCTTGCGGATATCTTCATTATATTCCTGTACATTATCCTTTCTCTAATGGTAACCAATGGATTTTTAATGGTAACTTGGAAAAACCGACATTTGATCCCATCATAAGTATAAATGAATATTGTAATTACTTTATTAAAAATGGCTTTATCGAATATAGCGTTAATTGTAGGCATCATTTAGCTGGTTGTAAGGTTGAGCTGCCAGAACTAAAATTAAAAAACTATAGAATATATTGATTTTGGTATTTATTAATTATGACCATTTAAAAGACTGCACATTTCCTTAATTATCACATATTTTTGCAATATATCTTTACATATTTGATACTGAACACATATAGTTTAAAAAATTGTAAATCTCTTTTAGTTGAAGGCTATATTATAATTTGCAAGAATTTTCATAACTTACTGTTTTATATTTTTATTTATGGATATCTGGAAATTTTTAAAAAGCTTTAATACAACTGGAACATATCTCATTATTTCTACATTTATATTATTTTTAATGATTATATATTTTTACATTATACATCCTACCTAAACTAGATTATAAATAAAGTAAGATAATTATTTATTCTAAAATATTTTATTTATTGGTTTATTTGAATTGGTTCTCAATTTTAATTGAAAAAAGATAATAGCATTGTATAGGTCCAAGTTTTATGAAAATATGACGTGGTCATAATATATGGAGAATATAATAAAAATTCCTTTCTAAAGATGTTAATCCCTAAATATAAAGACTGTACTGATCATAACAATGATGTCTAAAGTAAAAAATATGGAGATTTTCTATGAAGTTTTGCCAAGTTTCGACTTTTCTTTTAGCAATAGCGCTGAGCCATTTAACCTATGCTGCACCAGCTACAACAAATTCTGTACTAAGTTCGTCTGAAGCAAAAGGAATTATTAAAAATCAATATATTGTTATTCTTAATAAGGATGTGGGTTCTTCTAACGAGTTTGCACAAGGTATTGCTAAACAACATGGTGGGAAGGTATTACAGACCTATGATGCTGTACTTAAGGGATTTGCAATTTATTTACCCGATGTTGCTGGTACTGCTTTTGTTGAAGCAATGAAAAAAAATCCGAAAGTCGTTTCAGTTGAAAATGACACAATCATGAAAATTGATGCGACTACGCAAAGTAACCCAGATTGGGGACTAGATCGTATTGACCAAAGAAACTTACCTCTAGATTCAGCCTATTCGTACTTACAAACAGGTTCAGGCACAACCGCTTATATTGTTGATACAGGAATATTGTCTACACATCAACAGTTCTCTGGACGGGTATTAAGTGGCTATACCGCGATATCTGATGGAAATGGTACAAGTGACTGTCATGGTCATGGTACACATGTGGCAGGAACAGTTGGTGGTAGTACCTATGGGGTTGCTAAGAACGTAAGTTTAGTACCAATACGAATTTTAGGATGTGATGGATCTGGTGCTTCGAGTAATGTGATTGCGGGGCTAGATTGGATATTGAAAAATGGTAAAAAGCCAGCTGTAGTGAATATGTCTTTAGGTGGTGAAGCAAACACATCTTTAGATAGTGCAGTAGAAAACTTATTTAATAATGGTTATGTAATGGTTGTGGCTGCAGGAAACTCGAATACAGATGCATGTAGTTCTTCTCCTGCCAGAGTAAGTAAGGCAATTACTGTTGCTGCTACAGATAATACAGATACTCGAGCGAGTTATTCGAATTATGGAAGTTGTGTTGATATTTTTGCGCCCGGAAGCCAGATAAACTCTTCTTGGATTGGGAGTAATACAGCAACTAAAGTTTTAAATGGAACTTCAATGGCTACTCCACATGTGGCTGGTGTGGTGGCTGAAATGTTGCAAAGTACGCCCACTGCAACACCTCAGACAATCTCGACCAATCTTTTAAATCAAGCAAGTAGTAATGTTGTAAAAAATCCTTCAGGTAGCCCAAATCGGTTGCTATATAAATCTCCTCAGTAAAAGCAGTTATTTAAATTAGAAAAGGTCCCGAAGGACCTTTTTTAGATTTTTGCATGAGTACCGTATTTATCAATCATGATTGAGCTGGCTTCATTTAGACCGCGAACCGTTACCTTAGCACCGTTCTTTTGAAATTTATTCACAACTGAATCTAACATGGCAACTGAAGTCACATCCCAAATATGTGAGTGGGTAAGATCAATAATGATTTCTTTAACATCTTCTTTAAAGTTAAAACTTTGCATAAATTTTTCAGATGAACTAAAAAATATTTGACCTCTTAATTCGTATAGACGAGCTTGATCTTCGAATGAAGTTTCAATACGAATATCGTTTTCTAGTTTATTTGCTAAGAAAAGTGCTGAAAGCAATACGCCAGTTAATACACCTAGCGCTAAGTTATGGGTAGCAACTACTACAATAACGGTTGCGATCATAACGGCATTACTACTTTTAGGATTATTTTTAAATTGAGTCAGACAGCTCCACTCAAAAGTACTAATCGACACCATAATCATGACAGCAACCAGAGCAGCCATAGGGATTACTTTTAACCAATCACTTAAAAACACAACTAGAATAAGTAAGAATATTCCCGCGCAGAAAGTAGATAAACGTGTACGGCCACCAGATTTTACATTAATCATTGATTGACCAATCATGGCACAACCCGCCATACCTCCCATAAAACCTGAAGCGATATTTGCAATGCCTTGACCTTTACATTCTTGAAACTTATCACTAGATGTATCTGTCATTTCATCAACGATTGTTGCCGTCATCATTGATTCAAGTAAGCCAACTGCAGCCAGCGCTAAAGAATATGGAAGAATAATAAGGAGGGTTTCTAAATTAAAAGGAATATCCGGAATTAGAAATATAGGTAACGTATCTGGTAATGAACCCATATCACCAACAGTTCGAACATCAAACCCTAAAAAAATAGCGAGTAATGTGACTACTACAATACAAATAAGGGGCGAGGGAAAGAACTTTCCAATTTTTGGAATATAGGGGAAAAGGTAAATAATTCCTAAACCAATTGCTACTAGTAAGTAGACATGCCACGTCACATTTACCAATTCTGGTAATTGAGCCATAAAGATGAGTATGGCAAGGGCATTAACAAATCCAATTACCACCGATTTGGAAACAAAACGCATGAGTTTGGCAAGTTTAAAATATCCGGCCAAAATCTGTATAACGCCAGTTAATACTGTTGCTGCAAATAAGTATTGAAGACCATGATCCTTTACAAGCGTTGTCATAACCAAAGCCATTGCGCCTGTAGCCGCCGAAATCATAGCGGGACGACCGCCTACGAAAGAAATAATAACGGCAATACAAAAGGATGCATATAAACCGACTTTGGGGTCTACACCCGCAATAATTGAAAATGCAATTGCTTCTGGAATTAAAGCAAGACCCACAACAAGACCGGAAAGAATATCTGCGCGGACATTAGAGAACCATTGTTCTCGGACATTCGATAACATGAGAAATAGCCTAAGTTCTAAATTTTGAAAGGCTAGTGATGTGATATACCAACACAAGCGACTACACCACATCACTAAACAGTGATGAGTTATTTACAATAGATAAGGGTAAATAAACTTAAGGTGGCGTAAGTGTCATAGGTATAGAGAGTTTGAGGCATTTAAAAGTGCCCGAAGAATAGCATAAGTTTTTAAGGCTGACTAACCTAAGTCGACTAAACCGATTTAATCATAATTTTTCATTTCAGCTTTTGGCATTGAGGCAAATTCATTCGCAGGCATATCTAAGAAAAAATCTTTGGCTTCAGAATGAGTACAGTTGAGCCAATCATTTCTAAGATTATCAGGTATCACAATAACCGAACGTTTTTCATCATCAGGTTTGTGAAATTTTTTCATGAAAGGGTGATGATCAGCATTAATTGTTAATAGCGACATTGACCTAACTTTCTGTTCATCTATAAGTGTTTCTTCATAGATTGCAGCAAGGGTAAAAGGTTGCCCATCTTGACGGAAAATACCATACCAATGTGCTTTCCCATTGATATATTTAGGTTCATAAATAGCTTCAACAGGAATAAGCGCAAACTGGTCATTTAACCAAGCATGTTTAAAAGAGCGCTTTTGTTCTACTGTCTCTGTTCTGGCATTATAAGTTGCATATTTGAATGCGATTTCTTTGGCATAAGGAGGAAGCATTCCAAATTTAGCTTTTCGCCACTCAAGCTCATTTTGATGAGATAAAATAAGTGGACAATCATCACTTGGGAAAATATCCATCTTATATTCAAAAGTGGGTTCAAATAACTCTAATTGATTGGCATGTATTTTCTTAATAGGTTTAAAGTTTGCACACATAAGACACCTTCGTTGTAAAAATAGCTCTCAATTACAGCTTCTAACTTTTAGTCTTTAGTGATGTATATTTTTATAATTAGAATTGTCTCTTTGAGTATTAATTTTTAACTATCAATTACTTCGTTAATAAATATTTATTTAACTCATGGCCATTTCAAAAAAGTTTCAGATATAAAATGAATAGAATAGATAAATCGTATAGTTAAGTTGCTCATCTTAAAGAGAGTTTATTCAGTTTTAATAGCTACTTTTATGCAACAGAGCCTTTCAGAAATTTAGATTTTAATAGATTCGTTATTCATCATAATACAAATCATATAGAGAACTCGTACAAACCAGTTGCTAAAGGTTTAAAAATTCTCGGAAAATTTTGACAATTTATAAGGTGGACACATGAATAAACATTTACTGGCAAAAATTGCTTTATTAGGCGCCGCTCAGGTAGTTACACTCAATTCAGCATTTGCTGATGTTCCTCTTACTCCATCTCAATTCGCTAAAGCGAAAACAGAAAACTTTGACAAAAAAGTTATTCTGTCTAATTTAAATAAGCCGCATGCTTTGTTGTGGGGACCAGATAATCAAATTTGGTTAACTGAGCGAGCAACAGGCAAGATTTTAAGAGTGAATCCAGAGTCGGGCAGTGTAAAAACAGTTTTTCAGGTACCAGAGATTGTCAATGATGCTGATGGTCAAAACGGTTTATTAGGCTTTGCTTTTCATCCAGATTTTAAAAATAATTCTTATATTTATATTTCAGGTACATTTAAAAATCCGAAATCTACAGATAAAGAATTACCGAATCAAACGATTATTCGTCGATATACCTATAACAAGTCAACAGATACGCTCGAGAAGCCAGTCGATTTATTAGCAGGATTGCCTTCATCAAAAGACCATCAGTCAGGTCGTCTTGTCATTGGGCCAGATCAAAAGATTTATTATACGATTGGTGACCAAGGGCGTAATCAACTTGCTTATTTGTTCTTGCCAAACCAAGCACAACATACGCCAACTCAACAAGAACTGAATGGCAAAGACTATCACACCTATATGGGTAAAGTACTACGCTTAAATCTTGATGGAAGTATTCCAAAGGATAATCCAAGTTTTAATGGGGTGGTTAGCCATATTTATACGCTCGGACATCGTAATCCGCAGGGCTTAGTATTCACTCCAAATGGTAAATTGTTGCAGTCTGAACAAGGCCCAAACTCTGACGATGAAATTAATCTCATTGTCAAAGGTGGCAACTATGGTTGGCCGAATGTAGCAGGTTATAAAGATGATAGTGGCTATGCTTATGCAAACTATTCAGCAGCAGCCAATAAGTCAATTAAGGATTTAGCTCAGAATGGAGTAAAAGTAGCCGCAGGGGTTCCTGTGACGAAAGAATCTGAATGGACTGGTAAAAACTTTGTCCCACCATTAAAAACTTTATATACCGTTCAAGATACCTACAACTATAACGATCCAACTTGTGGAGAGATGACCTATATTTGTTGGCCAACAGTTGCGCCGTCATCTGCCTATGTCTATAAGGGCGGAAAAAAAGCAATTACTGGTTGGGAAAATACATTATTGGTTCCATCTTTAAAACGCGGTGTTATTTTCCGTATTAAGTTAGATCCAACTTATAGCACTACTTATGATGACGCTGTACCGATGTTTAAGAGCAACAACCGTTATCGTGATGTGATTGCAAGTCCAGATGGGAACGTTTTATATGTATTAACTGATACTGCCGGGAATGTCCAAAAAGATGATGGCTCAGTAACAAATACATTAGAAAATCCAGGATCTCTCATTAAGTTTACATATAAGGCTAAGTAATCAAGGCCATTAAAAAACCGATCTATTAAAGATCGGTTTTTTAGCTTTAGAAAACTATTCAGTTACGACTAATACCGGTAAATGAATTTCTCCTAAAAGGGCTTGAGTCACACTTCCTAAGAAGAACTTTTTAAACCCTTTTCGCCCATGCGAACCAATCACTAATAAATCTGCTTTTAGCTCATTAGCTGCTTTAATAATTTCTGTGTGGATTGTTTGACCCTCAACAATTTTTGTTTCAACAGAAATTCCATGTTGGCTAAATTGTTCTTTAGCTTGGTCTAAAATGCTCTGAATCGATGCTCTAGCTTTATTAAAATAATCCTGTGCTAATTCTGTACTATCAATGAATTCTACAGAAATGAAAGGATCTATAGTAAGCGCATATACTAGAGTCACTTTACTGCCAAAGGCTTTAGCAATTGCTGTTGCATGATTGACGGCAATAAGTGAAGTAGGAGAACCATCGACTGGAACCAAGATATGGTGATAACTCATATATTGCTCCTTATTGTCTTGTGACAATGTATGGTGCGGGAACACCGAAATTATTATCTTTATGCTTATATTATGAACAGTTTTTTTAAAATTATTGTTTATTTTTAGTATGAATAAAAACTAAAAGGTTTATTAAACATCTTATTTTCAAAGATTGTAATGACTTTCTAAGTAAGGCTGATTTTGTTTAAGTATGGAAATAACCTGAGTAGCATCTATAGCAGATTCAAACAAGAACCCTTGGCCTATACTATATCCAAATTGTCGAAGTAGCTCTTCTTGTTCTGGAGTTTCAATTCCTTCAGCGATAAGCCCGAGTGATAAATTTGGAGCGAGTAAACCAATTGCTTGGACAATCGCATAAATTGATGGGTCATGTTGCATCTTTTGGATAAAGCTGCAATCTACTTTTAAACTGTCAATCGGGTAATCGCGAATATGGGTCAGCGATGAGAAACCAGTTCCAAAGTCGTCAAGTGCAATACGTACCCCATGCTGTTTTAATTTATTAAGTGCACGGATCACATATTCCGAGCCTCGATCGCCTAGCATGTGTTCGGTGACTTCCACTTCAATATAGTGCGTCGGAATTTGAAATTGATTAATCTTTTTCAAAAGTCTCTCAGCATAATTATCTCTTAAGAACTCAACTGGTGCAGCATTTAGTGAAACAGGGAGAGGGGTAATACCAAGAGTTATCCATTTAGCGATATCACTTAAAACTTGATGTTGCATCGTTTCACCGATCTTACTCGCTAAATTATAATCTTTAAAAGCTTCCGCAATTTGTGCAGGGTAGCCTTTTTGAGCTGAGGTTGTATGCCATCTTAATAAAGCTTCAAATCCCACTACACGATGGGTATTTAGGTCTACTTTAGGTTGATAATAGGGTTGGATGGTATGATGGCGAATCAGCTGACGAGCTAAATTAAGCTGAGAAGCGACTGTTTCGGTCATTTGCATCATGCATGGATCATACATGCGAATACCACCACGACCACGGGCTTTTAGATCATGCAATGCCATATCGGCACAACTGAGCAAACCTGACTGGTCTACGGCATCTTGCGGGTAAATTGCGCACCCAATGCTCATCCCACCATTTAAGACATTACCTAAATAGGTAATCGGCTGATTTAACTGTTGAAGTAAAATGGCTGCTAACTCTCGGACATCATTTTCAGAATTGAGGTTATTAATAATAACCGCAAATTCGTCTCCGCCTAACCGCGCGACAAAGCACTTTTCATCATCTACACAATGACTAAAGCGTTTAGAGAGAACTTTTAATAGATGATCGCCTGCGCTATGCCCTAAAGTATCATTAATGTGTTTAAAGTGGTCGAGGTCAATTAAAAGTAGCCCTACACTTGTTTGAGTGTCTTTTGGATATGAGAGAGTACGCTTAAGTTGAAATTTAAATGAACGCCGATTATATAATCCGGTCAGTTCATCTCTTTCACTCATATTCCTAAGCTGGTTTTCTGCCAAATGTTGTTGAGTAACATTACGTGATACACACAGAATTTGTCCAATTTCACCATTTTCCCGATGAATCGGGGTAAGCATATTATCCCAATATTCAGGATCCTGATTTGGTAAACAGCTCATTCCTGCAAATCTAGCAACTTTACCTTGAAGAGCTTTTTTCAAAGCGACTCGACCACGTTTACGAATGTACGGCGGTAATAGTTCGAGCCATTTCATTCCAAATTCTGTTTCATCAACAGGTATACCTAAAGCGAGGCATCCTGATTTGTTCATATGAGAAAGTGTGCCGTCTACATTCAGAACTTTAATGCAATCTACACTGATATCTAACATCTGATTTTGTATTTCAATGTTCTTTTGCAAGTTTTGTTGTTCTTGAATATCGTGATCTATATCTAAAAAGCTAACATACCATTCGCTAGTTTGTGAGGAGCTGCGATACTTAGATGCTTGAATCGATAGTTTGCACCATCTATATTGATTTCCAGCTCGTAAAAGTCGACATTTTAATTCGATTCTTTTTTGTAAGCGAATTGCTTCGAGCCATCTGTTTTTGACTTCATCTAAATCGGCAGGATAAATAAAATCTAGCCATTGCGCTGGCAATGGAGAAAAAGTATCCAACCAATATTCTGTACACTCTATATTGCAATATAATATCAAGCCATTTTCATCACTTACCCAAGTTGGGAGTGGAATTTGCTCAACAATAAAATGCTTTTGGGTGTTGTTCGACATTGAAGTCATAACATGCCTAGAAAGATTGTGTTGATTAATCTATTTATTAGCCATTATTGTAATCTTTCTGTAGTAAGCAAAACAGCAAATAATAAATTTTATGTGTATTTTTTTTGAACTAAAATTGAGTTATTAAAACTAATATATACTAAAGATTTAATTTATGTTTTTGTTATTTATTAATTTTTATTTATCTTTCTTTAAAAAAAATATTTATGCTTATTTTTGTAAAAAACTTATTAAAACAGCAGCTTATAATTATCCATATATATTTGTCATATTAAAAATAAAACTAAGAAAGCAGAAGGAGTAAAGATAAAAAATAAAGAATTTAATAAATCAAATTTTATCCATCATATAAACAAAGAAGCTCTCAAAAGAGGTTAATTAAATACAATAATTGCTATTAAGTTTACAAAAGTAATATAAAATAATAGCTTGTATTATCGTAAAATTCTTTTTGTCAAAAAGGATATATATTTCCTTTTTGTGCATTTTATAGCCTACATTTTCCCCAAGATGTAGGTTTTTTTTATGCATAATTTTTATAGATTTTAATTATAAAAATAAAAAAAGCCAAAATGGCTTTTTATACAGTTTCTGGCTTGTTCAACTGTTGTTGTATGTACAGATTCATATAGTACTGTTCGATATAATCATCAGCATAGTTGTTTGCTAAGGTTTTTGTTGCCACTTGCTCATGTTTTAAATAGCAGTTTGATTCAAGGTCTTTTTCAAGTACCCACCAGCTACGGTTAATACGACGTACCTGAAATTTGTCACTTTTGTATTTTCTTTTAGCCATTTTCCGAAATTTGCTATTCAGTTATTGAAAGAGAATTTCTACTGGAGTTAAGAGCTCAAGTCAACAGATAGAAGGTTAATTGATTATTTTATGTGGGATGCCATTTCTCTCAATATTAAAGTAGAGACATTAAAATAGTTAAGCTCTCATAATGAGAGCTTAACTATTGGGTATAAATAGATTCTTATTTCATCTTAGCGAGAAAGGTTTTTTAAAAGTAATTTTAAACTTTCCATCATTTTTTCTAGCTGTAAGGGAGTAATACCTTCAAAAGACTGCTCAAGTACTACACTTGTAAGATCATTGATCTTGTTGATCATTTCAGTCCCTTTTTCTGTAAGTACTACACGAGTGATACGACCATCAGTTTGGCAAGAGTAAGTTTCAACCAAACCTTCATCTTTCAAACGATAAACAATTTTTGTGGTAGTCGACATTTTTGAAATAATCATATCTGAGAGTTCAGAAACACTTGCATGGGGCTTGCTGCTTAAAGCCAACATGATGCGTCGACGTGAGTTATCTAAACCATATTTTTTTAAAGCATTATCAATGTTTTGTACATATTGAGCATGTACTTGAGTAATCCAATAATATGGAAAATCTTCAAGAGTAAAAGATTCTGTTGTAGGTAAAAAACGCGCATACTTCTTTGTCATTGACTTTTCCCCATACCTTGGTGGATCGCATTCCTGGTGAACTATCTTTAATAGTTGAAAAATATAGTTTCATCAAGCAAGTTATAGCAGGACTTTACTTGATGAGCAAAAGTTATATAGCTTCATTTAACAATGACATGGTTTAATTGTCCTTAACTTTATAAAGCGTTCCTATAACTTTACGAACTTTAAATACTCTTCAGCTATAATCAAAGATTATTAAAGGTAAAAACTGTTTAACAAAGCCGTACCTGAAACTCTTTGAGTGGATATGTAAGATTGCATCTAAGCTTGCTTGATCGTTAATTGAACGATATTGCTTGCAAGGGCATCGTAGAAAAAAAATTATGATTTGAACGTGGCATTGAACGAGAAAGTTTTTGTCTCTAAAGTCATAACTATGAAAAATCAAGATATTTAAATAAAAAATATTTATATATATCATGACATTATATTATTTTGGTGTGAGAGAAATTTACCATACATTTAACATGAAACATCTATTATTTAGTAAAATAAAATTCGATTTCTATATTAAATAACTGATTTTTATTAATAAATTTCAAACATTATTTTAAATACTAAGCTTTTGAAATAGAGGTATTTTTGTCTATAAATTATAATTTCAATAAATTTTATCCATTAAATTTCAAAAGAGCCAACTCTAACCGTAATGCTCGCAGAAGAAGTACCAACACAGATTATGGCAAGAGCTATTCAGATTAAATGATTTAAGTCTCAAAGAAAGTGAATTAAATAGTTTTCAGTTTAAATTTTTATGAGATCAGGCATATATAATTTATAAAAAAGGGAGAATATAAATTCTCCCTTTTTTAATTATGCAGTGGTCACAGCTTTTTCTTCTATTTTTTTCTTAACAATCGCATAGCTTATCCCTGTAACGATACTACCAGCAGCAATTGCAGCAAGATATAACCAAGCATGATTAATAGCATTGGGAATTAAAAGAACAAATACACCGCCGTGAGGAGTAACCAACTCACAATGGAATAGGGCAACGAGTGCTCCAGTCACAGCTCCACCTAAAATACATGTTGGGATTACACGCATTGGGTCTTTTGCTGCAAACGGAATAGCACCTTCAGAAATAAAACATAAACCTAATACGAAAGCAGCTTTTCCAGCATCTCGCTCCCCTGTACTAAATTTATTTTTAGCAATGAAAGTTGCAATTGCCATACCAATAGCGGGAACCATGCCGCCTGCCATCGTGGCTGCCATAGGCATATAAGTATTTGTTGTCAGCAGTCCAACAGTAAAAGCGTAGGCTGCTTTATTGATTGGTCCACCTAAATCAATACACATCATGCTTGCTAATATAATTCCCATTAACACAGCATTTGTTGTACCCATGTTATTTAAGAAATCTTTCATTAGCTCAAAAATATGTGCTACTGGCTGTCCAACCACATAAAACATAATTAGACCAACAAATAATGTGCCTAATAACGGAATAATTAGAATGGGTTTAAGTGCTTCTAAACTAGTTGGAAGTTTAAGTTTTTTAGCGATAAATAGTGCGATATAACCTGCAAGAAAACCTGAGACAATACCTCCTAAAAAACCTGCTTGTAACTGAGAAGCAAGTAAGCCGCCAATTAAACCAGGTGCGAGGCCAGGGCGATCAGCAATCGAGTAGGCGATATAACCAGATAACATTGGAACCATAAGCATAAATGCAGCGGCACCAATTTGTTTTAATATAGCCGGTAAGCTGCCTGCTTGTTCAGCTGCATTAAGGCCAAAGCATAAAGACAGAGCAATTAAAAGACCTCCCGCCACCACCATAGGTAACATATAAGAGACACCCGTTAAGAGATGTTTATATACGCCAACTTTTTCGGTTTTATCTTTGTTTTCTGCAGAAGTTTGTTGCTTACCTTGTTCTAAAACTTGCGCATTGCTGATTGCCTCAGCAAAAGCTTTATCTGTTTGCTTTAGAGCAAAACCTGTACTACATCTATAAACACGTTTACCTACAAAACGGTCTGTATTAACTTCAATGTCAGTCGCAAGAATGACGATGTCCGCATCAGCAATAGCTTGAGGTGATAAGATATTTTTTGCGCCAACGGAACCTTGAGTTTCTACTTCAATCTCATAACCGAGCTTTTCTGCGCCTTGCTGTAAAGCTTCGGCTGCCATAAAAGTATGCGCGACACCCGTAGGACACGCAGTGATCGCAAGAAATTTTTTAGCTGTAGTTGCTGATAAGCTATTATCATTTTGCCAGTCTTGAGCAGATTTAAAATGATCTAAAGCAGTTTGAAGAGCTGAATCAGTATCACTTTTGATCTCTTCAATGTTAATGAAAGATAAAGGGTGTGTACCAAAAATATTAAGATTTTTCGGGCGTTGTCCAACAACGATAATTTGGTCAAAGCTTTCATTCACCTCGAATTCATCAAGCGAAATAATGCTGTTTTGATAACCCTGTTGAGACGCGACTTGTGCAAGCTTACGAGCTAAAATCAAAGCATTGACTTGCTGTTGCGGACTATTAATAACAAATAATAAACGTTTAGCAGTTGGCATCAGATTCACTCAATGAATTGATTGTTGTTTGGGCTTTTAATTGGTTTAGCTTTTCAGCATTAGGAATACGAAAGCCTATTTGTGTTACAGCGTGGCTTGCAATTGCTGTAGCAATTTTTAATGTTTCTTCGGCAGAGAAGCCACTTAATAAGCCATGAATCATACCTGCTAAAAGAGAGTCACCCGCACCAACTGTACTTTTAACTATCACTTTAGGTGCTGTGGCATGAAGTGGGTGAGTGTCATGTAACCAGTTTACACCGTCTTCACCCATCGAAATAACCACATGTTCAATTTTAGCTAAGTTTGCAAAAAGTTTTTTTTGTTCAGCATAGGTTGTAGCAGGAAGCTGATAACTTTCTACTAACTCATCTGTATTTGGTTTAATCATCCAAGGTTGACATTCAATTGCAGCAACCAACGCTTTACCACTTGTATCAAGTGCAACATTTTTACCTTGCTCTTGAATAAGTTTAATAAGTTGTTGTAACTCATCAGCACTAAAACCTTGTGGTAGGCTTCCAGCAATAGCAACCACATCTACCTGAGGCAAAATCATCTCGATTTTTTGAAAGAGGTTTTTCTTATCTAGTTCAGATATGAAAAAACCTTTTCCATTCAAATCAGTCATACGTCCCGAATGTTCAGCAATTTTTATATTTTGGCGAGTTTCACCTTCAATATAAATAAATTCAGGTTGAAATTGAGCTTCTTTAAAATGGTCATCGAAAATCTGTCTGTTTGTTGCTCCTAGAAAACCAGAAACAACAACCTCATGCCCCAAATCTTTTAAAACTTGTGCAATATTTAAACCTTTGCCTGCCGCATGTATTTCTACAGATTCTTGGCGGTTTACTTGACCTATCTGTAACTCTTTGAGTTGTATAGTCACATCAATTGCAGGATTTAAAGTAATTGTTAAAACTTTAGCCATTACCATTCCTAATCTTTACATTTCTTGTTCGGATAACTGACGTACAGCAGTAGCGCTATCACATTCAAGTGCACGCTTTGCAAGCACTTGAGCTTGACTGTAGTTAAGTGTACGAATTTGGGCTTTAACCAAAGGAATACTATTCGGTGACATACTAAGCTCATCCACTCCTAAGCCCATCAGAATAGGTACAGCTTTTGGATCGGCTGCGAGTTCACCACATATACCAACCCATTTGCCATACTTATGTGCAGCTTTTACAGTTTGATCAATCAATTGCAAAATACTTGGGTGGAGGCCATCTGCTTCAGCCGAGAGGATAGGGTGACCACGGTCAATAGCTAAAGTATATTGAGTTAAGTCATTTGTTCCGATACTGAAAAAGTCCACTTCTTTCGCGAGAATAGGTGCAAGTAAAGCAGCAGAAGGAACTTCAATCATGATACCAACTTGTAAGTTGGTGCATGGATGTACAGCTTTAACTTCATCAAGAATAGTTTTTGCAGCACGCCATTCTTCCACACGGCCAATCATTGGAAACATGATTCTTAGAGGGCGGTCATCTGCAGCTTTAAGCAAAGCAATAAGTTGTTGACGCAACAATTCAGGCTGTCTTAGCGTTAAACGGATACCTCTTAGACCTAAAAAAGGATTTTCTTCTTCAGCAATTGGAAGGTAAGGAAGCGGTTTGTCACCACCTACATCTAGCGTACGTACTACGAGAGGGCGGCCCGCTAGAGCATCTAAAACAATACGATAATCTGCTTCTTGGGTAGCTTCACTCGGAGCGCTACTATGCGCCATAAAAACAAGCTCAGTCCTGAGTAGGCCAATTGCTTCAGCGCCACATTCTACCGCATGGGCTGTTGCTTGAACTTTTCCTAAATTGGCAGCAATTTCGATTTGATGTTGATCTAAAGTAATTGCAGGTTCTTGGCTATGACGTTCAGCTTCTTCACGAATTTTTTTCTGAAGGTCTCGTTCTTGTTTTGCTTGTTCGATTTGTTGAGCATTAGGATTTAAGATAAAAGCTCCGGTGTCTCCATTAATTAAAAGAGAACTTTTTTGCTCAATATCTAGTACTTGATCACCAGCGCCAACAATTGCAGGGATACCTAGAGCACGAGCAACAATAGCACTATGAGCGCTTGCACCACCTACAGCTGTCAAAATACCTGCTACACGATCTTTATTAAGTCGGGCTACATCACTTGGTCCTACGTCATACATGATTAGTATATAAGGTTCTTTAGGTTCTTCGATGATGACCTCACCGCAAAGTTGAGCCAAAACGCGATCACCAATATCACGTAAATCTGTAGCACGCTCAGCCAGTAATCGATCTGGTAAAGCTGCTTGCTCTTTGGCTGCTGTCTCAATATGTTCATGCCATGCAGCAGGGGCAGAAAGATTTAAGTTAATTTTTTGATAAACACCATTAATCAGATCTGGGTCGTCAAGCATTTCCAAATGTGCTTGGAAGATTTGCTTAATCTCAGCCACTTCAGATTTTGCAATAACTTGGTGAATATTGTTTTTAACAGCATGAAGCGCAATATCAAGTTTTTCTTTTTCTATTTTGACACTTAAGCCCATACGTTCATATTGGTAAACCTTTGGCTTAATTACATGTACAGGTCCGAAAGCTAAACCGCTTGAAGCAGCAATTCCTGTATTTGAGCTAAGTGGTTTTGAATGGCTTGGGATTTCACTAGATTGCTCAATTTTAATGTCTGAAGATTGTATAGGTTCAACTTCTTCACCTAAGCCTTGTTGCACTGCCAAAATAACTTTATCTAAAGCTTCAACTGCATCCGTTTCTGGTTCGGCAATGAAACGTAAAGTTTGGCCACGTTTACAACCTAAAGCCAAGAGGCGTGTCAAACTTTTAGCAGAAACAAAATTTCCGTCATCTACTGCGACTTGGATATCACCTTGAAAACTTTTAGTTAAGTTCACTAAATGAGTTGCTGGTCGAGCATGTAATCCATGGGCATTGGCTAATACAACCGAACGGTGAGGCCAATCTGGAATAACATCTGCACCAATGATTTTAGCAATTTCATTTGGTGCTTGTGTTTGGTCTAATTGCGCAACTTGCTCTGGATTAAATAGAATATCAATCAGTCGATTAAATCTCTGACTATCTAATTGCTCATTGGCAGCTATACACACTAGTGTGTTTAATTTTTTTCCGTTTAGCTCTAGAGCATGGCGAGGTTTTACAATGCTGATCGCTGGTTGTTGAACAAACTTACTACTTGAAATAGACCAGATCTGATCTTGTAGTTGAATAACTTGATCAGGGTCAAGTGAACTTAGAAAACCGCACTTTACGAAATTGTGCTTTTTTAGAATCTGAGATGCAGACCAAAACAAATCTTCAATATCTTGAGATTCAATTTCAGTTTGAATTAAATTCTCATGCAAAGTTAAAGATAATGGTTGAGCTTGTAAGATTTCAATAATTTGTTCAGGTTGTTTAGCATTTTTTACCTGTTCACTTACATCATGCATTAAAGCTCGAGTTAATATTTGTAGAACTTGTAAATGTTCATCAGATTTTGCTGCAATAACAACAGCTAAATAAATTCTGTTTTCACCATCCCATATAATTCCTTCTGGAAAGTGAGCTAAACGGATACCTGTTTTTAGAATAAATTCGCGAGATTGGGGTGTACCGTGGGGAATAGCAATGCCTTGACCTAAATAGGTGGCACTTTGTTGTTCCCGATTGATGAGTCCTGTAATGTAGTCAGATGTAACTAACCCATCTTTTACCAATATATCTACTAGACACTGTAATGCATGCTTTTTATCAACAGCATGTTGATTCATATGAATATGTCGAGGCTCTAGTGCTAGCATACTTATCCTTGAACAATTTCTTTGGTTTAGCTAAACAGAAAAAAAGAAGCTGTTTGTGTTAAAAATAGGTTAGTTTAACCGTTTTTAAACAACAGCTTCGTATAAATAACGATAGCAGAACTTTAAAGCTATATCGACGTATTTACGTAAATAATGCTTGTTTTTAATACAAAGGAATAGGTGGTTAATATATTTTGATTTCTTATGATAATTATTAGGTTAATAAACTAACTTTATAAAAGAAGTGGGTATTAATATTAAAAAAAACCTCTATACCGGATTACGGGTATAGAGGCAAAAGTAAAAGATCAATAGATTAGTGTTGGATTTCCTGTTCTAGGAGTGACCATAAGTTTTGATGTGATTTTTTAAACATTAGCATGTGCCCAATTGATTTATGCCCAAGTTTCATGGGATTTAGCTCTAGCATTTTTGTAGGTGCATTAGGATAAAGTTTTAATAAATCTTCAACGTTACGCTCGGTTGCAATTTCATCGTCACTTGCCCAAATTGAAGTAATGGGGCAGATAATTTCACTATGAAAATCATGATGGACTGTTTTACCTATAGCATTTTTCACATAGCCAGGATGGCTGCAAAATTCTCGCCATTGTTGAGCGACTTTTTTAGGTAAGTTTTCTCCCATTCCAATAAATTGAGTAGCACCATAACCTTTAAAAGCACTAGAAATTGGAAAGATGACATTGAACATTACCGGTGCTAAAAACTTGGTTTTACCTTTAAGACCTTTTACATGGCCAGTGGAACCTGCGACCGCAATAACTTTTGCTACTTTATGAAAATTAGGAACAATTCCTAATAACTGACCACCAGCACTGTGGCCCAGAAGGGTAACTTGTTCTGCTTTAGTTTTTTCTAATAACGTATCAATTGCGCAAGGAATATCGAGAACTCCCCAATCATTAATACTTGCTGTACTTTGCTTCAAAGACCCGTGTAAGGAGCCTCCAATTCCACGGAAATCAAAGCTTAATACGTCATATCCTTGTTCGCTTAACCATGTAGCAAAAGAGTGATAGAAGTTTTTAGTAATACCTGTTGCAGGACAGATCAACACGGGATTTACTGATTTTGGGGATTGAGCTGGATAAAAATGTGCAGCAAGTTGATAACCATCTTTACAGGTCATCCAAAATGATTCAAAAGTGTTATCCATAATATTTCGTAGTGATTGGTTTATTGATATCTTTAATTTACACGAGTTCTGAAATGAAACTTGGTTAAAATGTGACTATAAAGTCAATATTTATGTTATATAGCTCATTAAATTTGAATAAAACAAATAATTGGAAAAAAGATGGATTTACCGAAAGCTGTACAGCTCGCAATTGTGTTTAGTGGCATATTTTTATGGATAGGGATGCTCACTGGGGTATGGAAATATTGGCGAATACGCCGTTCAGAATTAAGTCGTGCTCATTATTATGTGGATATCGCTCATCGAAGTAGTTTGTTATATGCATCTGCTAGCTTAATTCTAGCTGTATTAAGTTATTTTACTGTTTTAAATGAAAATATTACTTTATGGTGTGTGTTCGCAAATATTCTATTTTTTAGTTTTTCAATTCTGGTTTATATCATACATGGCTATTTACAGGACACAACAAATCAATTCAAACGTCCTCACAAGCTAGGTCGTTTTAGCTTACCTTCATGGATGATGACTTTAATGATGGTGGGATTAATTTTGACTGAATTATTAGCTACAGCTATTTTAGTTATCGGAACAATTTTTTTATTTTTGGATGTATAAAAATGGATGATTGCTCATCCATTTTTTAAGTATTCAAGTTTTGTTGACTAAGACGTCTTTTAGCTAGTTTTCGCATCTTATGGTCGACAAAGGCCCACACACAAAATATGAAAGAAACAACCATCGCATACATAAAGTATTCGGGTTTCAGATTTCCTTTAATCATACCTTGAAACAGTAAAGTCAGCATAAGAGCAAGCGGTGTTACTCCATAAACAACTGAATCTTTGCTGTTCAGAGTGTTAATGAAGACTTGTTTGTTGAAATGTAATGATAACATCTCCATCCCTCCTTGTGGTTGCGCTAAAACCGAATGTTTTAGTCAAGAATAAGTTTAATGTTGTACTTCTATTTTTAATTCAATTCAATAGTGAATAGAAAATTTTTTGAACAGTTTTATAAAAAACTCTATGTTTATAAATAGTTAAGGTATTAAAAAAGTAAATATTAAATATTTTTGTATAAAATACTTAATATTTTAGAAAAGAGAAAATATTTTAATGAAAAGTGTAATAATTTCTCTTTTCTATCATTTCAGTTTAGCTGTTTTGTTTTTTTAAAAATGTATCAATCGCATGTTGAGCAATTTCTGCATCTTCAAAAGATTGGACACCAGAAACGCCAATCGCCCCTAAAATTTGCCCGTCATAAATAATGGGTTTTCCACCTTCTAACATTCCTTGAGCACTAGGCATACTTAAAAAACCTAAGCGTCCACTTTGCAGAAGTTCTTCATAAAATTTTGAAGGTCTACCTGATATTGAAGAGCATTTTGCTTTTTCTAAACATAAATGTGAGGATAAAGGTGAAGCACCATCTAAACGCTTCATCAACAGTAGAGAACTTGTTTCATCAACAATAGCGATACTGACTTTAAAGTTGTGTTCAATTGCATATTTTTGAGCTTCTTCCATTAAAAACTCTGCATCTGCTTGTGTTAGGTAATATTTACTTTTCATTGTTGCTCTTCTTTCCTAGTAAGCTAAAAATTATTTTAGTGTAATTTTACAGTAAAAACTGATTATATCTATAGTTGATTTGTCATTGAAAGTAGTGTGGAAATAAAATGCCGGTTGGGTAAACTCAGCATTTTATTCAATATATAAAATCATGTTTGGGTAAAACTCGATTTCAAAAAAGACACTAGATTAAATGTTTTTAAATTTAACTTTGTCGATAATTACGGTAATTGCTAGAACAACTAAAGATGGGATCAACCAAGCTAAGTTTTGTTCATTTAAAGGTAAATGTTGAAGAAAATTAGGTAAATAATCACCAAAACCAGCAACTTTAATACCGTCAATAATACCGAAAATTAAAGCAATACTTGTTACTGAACCGACAATAAAAGAAGGTTTGTGCCAAAATTTCCAAAAGAAGCTCAGCATAATCACAACAATTGCTGGTGGATAAATTGCACTTAAAACAGGTACTGATACAGCAATAAGTTTGGTTAATCCAAGATTAGAAATAATGAAAGAGAAACCAACTAAAATGAATACTAAAAGTTTGTAAGGTAACTTAGTTAACTGAGCAAAATACTCACCGCAAGCACAAGTTAAGCCAATCGCTGTCACCATACATGCTAGAAAAATTAGGCCAGTTAAGAATAATGAGCCCATATTACCAAAAGCATGTTGAACATACGCATGTAAAATTACAGCACCATTTGCTGCATTTGGTGCTACTTCATGACTACCTACGCCTAATTTGAATAAGCTTAAATAGACTAAAGTAAGACCCGCACCAGAAATAAGACTGGCAATAATCGCATACTTAGTGACTAATTTTTTATCGGTAACACCACGCGAATAAATCGCTTGAATAATTACGATACCGAATACTAGTGCGCCTAAAGTATCCATAGTGAGATAACCATTTACGAAACCTTCCGAAACTGGAGATTCAACGTAATGGTTGATTGGAGCAGGGACGTAACCCGCTGGGATCATGACTGCTGCAATACCTAAAATTGCTAAAGCAATAATTTTTAGAGGAGCAAGCACATGGCCAACAGTATCTAATAACTTGTTTGGATAAAGTGAAACTACAGTTACAAATGAAAAATAAATTGCGCTGTAAATTAAAAGGCTACTACTTGATGTTCCAAAATAAGATGAAAAACCAATTTCATAAGAAACAGTAGCTGTACGTGGAGTAGCAAATAAAGGGCCTACTGATAAATAACAAACAACGGTTAAAATCAGACTTGCTACTCGACCAAGAGGAGAGCTAATAATTTCAATGGAACCCTGCATACGAGAGAGTGCCATGATGGTAATTACAGGTAGACCAACTGCAGTAATCAAAAAGCCTATAGAGGCTAGCCATACATGATCACCGGCTTGTTGAGCGACAATGGGAGGAAAGATAATATTGCCAGCCCCAATAAAAAGAGCAAAGGTCATAAAACCTAGGGCAATAATATCTCCAGTACGAAGATGTTGCATAAATTAAAATTAATAAAAAAGAAGGAATTTTAGAGCAAACGAGAGCATGATCAAGCGGTATTTTATGTGAAAAAGATTTTTTTCAGAGCATAAAAACCTTTAGTAGATATTAAAAATATCAATTGGTTAAGGTATGTATTTGAAAAACCATTGAAAGAAATTAGGAAATCATTTTTTGTCTCTGACTTTTTAAAGAAACTATGCAAAAATAAAAGTATGAATTTCTATTATGAATGTTGAATATTTGGGCATTTAATGCTTCCAGCCTATCCTATATCCGTTCTAGAATATTCTAAATTAACTTACATTTTTGTAGGCGTGGTAAAAAGCAGTGTCTACGAGGATAAAACTGAATGAGAGCTTCTACTGTTACAATAAAAACTGAACAAGATCTGGAAAAGTTAAGAATTTCTGGACGCTTGGCTGCACAAGTTTTAGAAATGATAGGGGCATATATTAAACCGGGTGTATCTACTGAATATTTAGATAACCTGTGTAATGACTATATTGTAAATACTTTAAAAGTTATTCCTGCGAATGTAGGATATCATGGTTTTACTAAAACAATATGTACATCAGTAAATGAAGTAGTTTGCCATGGAATTCCTTCACCGAATAAGATTTTAAAAGATGGCGATATTATTAATATTGATGTCGCAATTATTAAAGATGGCTATTTTGGTGATACGAGCCGCATGTATTTTGTGGGTGATGTAAACCCGCAAGCAAAAAAACTTGTTGATACAACTTATGAAGCGATGGTTGCTGGGATTCATACTGTTAAGCCAGGAGCTACACTAGGCGATATTGGTTATGCTATTCAGTCAGTTGCTCATCGAGAAGGGTATAGCATTGTTCGAGAATATTGTGGTCATGGGATTGGTAAGGTTTATCATGAACAACCAAATGTTCTACATTATGGACAGCGTGGCCAAGGCTTAGTATTAAAAAAAGGTATGGTCTTTACGATTGAACCGATGATTAATGCGGGTAGACCACAGGTTAAAGAATTAAATGATGGATGGACAGTTATTACTCAAGATCTTTCGTTATCTGCGCAATGGGAACACATGGTTGCTGTAACTGACACTGGCTTTGAACTCTTAACACCTTGGCCTGAAGGTGTAGGAAATTATCCTGCAATTTAAAAATAAAAAAAGTTCGATAATTATCGAACTTTTTTATTTTCATTCATTTTAATGCTCAGAAAGATGTTCTACCAAATAATCAATAAATACTCGTACAGCAGGTAGTAACCCTCGGCGTGATGGATATACGGCATGTAATATACCGTGAGGAGCTTTCCATTCCGGTAAAATTTGTACAAGCTGTCCAGATTTTAGAAAATCTTCTGCTGCGCTCTCTGGTAGTAAAGCGATCCCACAGTTTTGACTCGCTAATTGCGCCAACATATGAATATTTGTACCCATTACGATAGGGCTGACTTTGATTTTCTTTTGCTGATTGTCTGGACCATGCAAAAGGAATTGTTGATCAAGATGCTCTTCTGACAAACTTAAAATGCGATGCTCACTAAGTTGTTCTGGATTTTTTATATCTCCAAATTCATTTAGATATGCTTGACTTGCAAATAGACTCTGTTCAATAAGTGCAAACTGTCTAAGAACTAAACTTGGATCATCATCTAGTTTTGAGCGAACACGTAAAGCAATATCAATTCCTTCATTAATGACATCTACTCGACGATTGCTGACCATAAGTTGCAAACGAATTTCTGGATATTTTTTTAAGAAAGCAGGCAAAATTTTAGGCAGTTGATTTTGAGCAATATCAACAGGAACACTAACCTTTACAACACCTCTAGGTTGAATGCTTAGATGATCAACCAAATCATGAGCAGCTTGTGCAGCATTCATCATGACTTGAGCATGTCTATAAATATCCATCCCAATATCTGTAACAGCAAAATGACGAGAGCTGCGTTGAATCAGGCGAACGCCTAAGTTTTCTTCTAGGCTATATACGCGACGACTTAGTTTTGATTTTGGTATATCCGTTACACGCTCAGCAGCACTAAAACCACCATGCTCAACGACGAGAGCAAAACAATAAAAATCATCAAGATCAGTGAGCATTAAAATATCCTATTTCTGCAACAACCATGATTTTACATTATTATTTTTGCAACGATAATTCTTAAACTAAATTTTTTGTAATTAAAACATATACTAAGATATTTCCTTCAACTGAGAGTTTGAAATTATGTTGTCATTACAATGTAATTTTATTGTGTGTTTTTTGATGAGTGGTTCTAGCCTTTTCTAGAACTTTCAATTAATTTCTTTTACACTACAATTTTCTATTCTTTTCAAATCTAATGCACTATCAATTAATTGAACTTAACGATGCTTCTGCGAATATTGAATGTCCATTTTGCAAACAAGCAATAATTGACTGGGCGCAAGAACAATATATTCAGCCATGTGAACATACCTTATTTATTGCTATGGATTTGGGGTTTGAATTTATTGCTGATCGATTTGAAGAGTGTATGGATCAAAATGTGGATGAGTTGCACGAAGATCCGAATATGAATATTTTTGAAGCTCTCACGACAACAACTTATGAAAATCTAATTATTTTAAAATCTGATTTAGGTGTGGAAAATTTATTTCGCTATGTCGGGGTAAGTGATCGTTAAAATTGAGAGTATAAAAAAGCCAATCTATTGATTGGCTTTTTTATTATTTACGCTTCTGGCGCTGCGCTGTATTGTTCAACTAATGGTTTTAATTCGCCATTTTGGAACATTTCAAGCATGATATCGCTACCGCCAATAAGTTCGCCATTTACCCAAAGTTGCGGGAATGTAGGCCAGTTCGCAATTTTTGGTAATGTTGCACGAATATCAGGGTTTTCCAAAATATTTACATATGCAAATGGACGACCAATTTGACTGAGCGCCTCTACAGCACGTGCAGAGAAACCACATTGTGGAAACTGTGGAGTGCCTTTCATGTAAAGTAAAACGGGATGCTTCGCAATTTGATCGCGGATTAACGCTTCAGTATCACGTGCTTGTTCAGTCATAAAGAGATCCTCAACTAATCTAGCAGCATTATAGGGGGTGTTCACATCGCTTTGCAAACCACCTGATTACTTAAAGTTGCATTGAATATTCAATATTTTATTGTATAAACCGAAGCGATAGCAAAAAGCGGACGAAATTTTAGATAAATGAGTAATGAGACTTTTCATCAGAGCCAGTTTTTGCTTATATAAACCCTTCTTAAAACCTCATACAGACAGAGTTCGTTATGAATGATATTACCCTAGCTCCAATACAACCTGATCAACCATCACATTTAATGGCTACTTATGGTCGCCAAGCGATCAGTTTTGTACGAGGCCGAGGGGCATATCTATATACCGAAGATGGCACAGAATATTTAGATGCTTTAACCGGTATTGCTGTATGTGGTTTAGGTCATGCGCATCCAGTCATTGCAGAAGCAATTGCTGAACAAGCTGCAACACTTGTGCATACGAGTAACTTATTTGAGATTCCTTGGCAAACGGCAGCTGCTCAGAAGCTTGCTGAAGTTTCAGGAATGGAAGAGATCTTCTTTTCAAACAGTGGTGCAGAGTCAAATGAAGGCGCCATTAAAATTGCTCGTAAATTTGGTACTCAACAAGGTGTAAGCTCCCCAAAGATAATTGTGGCAGAGCAATCATTTCATGGTCGTACCTTAGCAACACTTTCAGCTACTGGTAATAAGAAAGTACAAGATGGTTTTGCTCCTTTAACCAATGATTTTATTCGTGTGCCATTTGGTGATGTAGAAGCAATTCAAGAAGCTGCTTTGCAGCACCCAGATATTGTTGCGATTTTGATTGAACCTATTCAAGGTGAGGGTGGTATTAATACAGCACCTCAAGGCTTTAGCTATCTTGAAGAAGTCCGCACCATATGTAATCAACATAACTGGCTAATGATGCTAGATGAAATCCAAACAGGTAACGGCCGTACCGGTAAGTATTTTGCTTATCAACATACAAACATTGTGCCTGATGTTTTGACGACTGCTAAAGGACTTGGTAATGGCTTTCCAGTAGGCGCGGTAATGACCCAAGGTAAAGCTGTTGGCTTATTAGGACCTGGTAGCCATGGGTCTACTTATGGTGGCACAGTGCTAGGTTCTCGTGTGGTTTATACAGTAATTGATACAATCCAAAAAGAGAATGCTATAGAAAACGCGGCAGTTGTTGGTGGTTATATTGTTGATCAATTACGTGCGCAATTAGTACATAAAGATGTGCAAGTACGTGGCTTTGGTATGATGATTGGTATTCAATTGCCTAGAGACTGCGCTGAGCTCGTTGCAATAGCTCGAGATCAACATAAACTTATTATTAATGTTACAGCTGGTTCAGTAGTGCGTTTGTTGCCACCAATTAACATGACTCAAGCACAGGCTGATGACTTGCTAGAGCGTTTAGTTGCTTTAATTAATAACTATCTTTAAGTTTTTACATTAATAAAAAATGGGCATATAAATGCCCATTTTTTATATGAAATAATTAACCAGAGATGTACTGTTTTAATTGTTCAATGAGGTTTTTCTGATCTTCCATCGCAGCTTTTACTAAGTCGCCAATAGAAATAAATCCAACTAGTTTTTCATTGTCTAATACAGGTAAGTGGCGTAAGTGACGATCTGTCATAAGCTGTAAGCACTCTTCAACTGTATTGTTTAGGCTTACTGTAAGCACTTTAGATGTCATAATTTCAGCAACGGTAGTGCTATATGATGAACGTTCCATAAGCGTTACTTTTCGTGTGTAGTCACGTTCAGACAAAATTCCGACAACTTTTTCACCCTCAGCTACGACGAGCGCACCAATTCCTTTATCCGCCATAATCTTAATTGCTTCAAGGACAGTGGCTTCTGGAGAAATTGTAAAAATATCTTGCTCTGCTTTGTTCTTGATTACTTGTGCAACGATTGTCATTTCTTCTGTCCTATGTTTTATCATTTTGTTTTAAATTAGCTTGATTTTATAAAAATGCAAAGACTGGATAGTCATTAAATACAAGTTTCACACTCAAGCGTTCAAAAAGCATTCTAATAGAGATTAAGAACCTAAAGAAAAGTTTACGCTCCTTGCCAATTCGGATGTTTGAAAAAGAAATGCTGCATTTGCTGAGTAGATAACTTTAATTTTCTATGAGATGAATTAAACAAAGCTGGAGTGACGTTGAGTCGAGTTAAAGTTGGTAGCAAAGACTCATGGAAATCTTTAGGTGTAATTCTTCTTGGTTTGTAATGTGGCCAATGCTCTTTTGCGTAGCGATGTGCTTGCAAGCCATTAAGCCAAAAAGGAAAAATAAAGTCTTCCTGATCTGATTTAATTGCCCATCCTTGATGAAATAATCCCCAAAGAACCCCGCAATACATCATGGTTCTTAAAATATAAATCTTAATCATCAAGTCTCTTGAAACCGGTTGTAGATTACTTAAACTTTTCATTGTGAATTTAAAGGTTCTAACTTGTCTTGCTTATTATAAAAAAATCAGATGACATTTCAGTTTAAACAGGTATCAAATCGTAAACAAATATTCCAGCTGTGAAATTCATATCCTTTACTTAAAGTGGCTAAAGCCTGAGTTGTAATACAATACGAACCAAGTGCGTAGTGAATTATATTATAGAAATTTTTTACAGCGTAAAAACGCCACCTGAGCCACGATTGAAGTGGCGAAATAAAGCTTTTGATAAATTTGGGTTTTTACGGGCATAAAAAAACGCCACCTAGGTGACGTTTCTTTATGCTTGCATTGTGGCTAACTTTTGCCAATATTGTGCTTTAAGTGAGTCACGTTCAACACGGAAACCTTGATAATACAATTCTGCTAAAAACAGAGCAGCTTTACCGTGCCCAGCACGAGCAACTTCTTCTAACTGTGCAACTGCATCCTGAAAATTCATTTGAGAGTGAATTGTGTTTACTGCGGTTGCGTACACATGTTCTAAATCATGATGAGAGATACGTTGAATCATAGAAAACTCCTTATTGTAATTATGATTACTTTTTCTAAAGGCCACTGCCTTTAAATTAATTTAACTTAGAATTATTAAACTAATATTACAAATTAATGGATTTGTCAACTATTAGTGCATACCAGTTAATTCACTATTAGGATACATGATTAAACATTATTCACAAATAATTTTGAGTAAAATCAATATGAGAATAAAAGACAAGGAGAATAAAATATGACAAATACAATCGATGGCTTTGTTTTTGACACGCCTCCTAAAGAGGAACAAATCATAGAACTGGCCCATTATCACCGTAAATTATTAGATGAAGCTATTTTTCATGAGGAAATCCATTTAGGGGATTACTGTCTTGCACAGCGCAAAAGGGTGTTTGATTTTGCTGGGCATTTGGAACCCGCCCAAAAAAACTGGTTTTATCAAGTTTATGATGGGGAACTTCGAAAAATTGCTGATGAAGACGAATTGCATCCAGCAGATGCAGAAGAAGGATTAAGTATTTTTGCTATGTTTCTAGTCTTGGTGATTATTGCGGCAATTTTATACTTTTCCGTCATTCGTTCACTAATAAGCTAAGTATTATGATCCAGTAAGGTACGATTCTTGGCCTTACTGGATGTTTGATCTTGTGCTTATGAGTATTGAACCCTACACTACACTAATTCGAGGTAGGTCATGCTCATATTCAAACAAAATTTTCTTAAATTAAAATCTGAGTTAAAAGTTGATCAATGTTTTAACCTATTTGTGGTTATTGTCATTGGCTGTATTTTTGTGCTGTCATATTTAGCATTACTTCGGCCTATTAGTCCGGAACAATATCAACGAATTATACAACTCTCTCAACAAGCCACTTATCCTAAAACTCAGGATATGGCTGAGCTGCTAATAGCTCAATCAGAAATTCATAGAGCAGAGTATTTAAGGTTAATGCATGCATATCAATTTGAAGGTGCTCATATTAGACAATATCCAGCACTTGCTCAGGAAGATACTCAGTAAATAGGTTAATCAGGCTAAATCTTGGTTTCCAAAGCTTTTTGAGCACTATTGTGGCAGGCAAAATTTTGAATTTATGCTAAACTTTATCTTTTTAAACGCGCTGCTTTTCAAGGAATCCGCATGGAGCAACAATCGAATATGCAAAATAAATTCTTGATAGATGCTGAGATCGGTGATGACGATGTCACATTACCTAATTTACCTGCTATCGATGTTCCCATCGTTGAATCTCCTGCTAAATCACAAGAAAATATTGAAGTAGCCAAAGACGAAGTGGCTTCTACAGAAACACCGGTTGAACAACCAAAAACTGGTTTTTTTGGCCGGATGAAAGAAGGCTTAACCAAAACTCGTCGTAATTTCGCTGATGGTATGGTCAATATCTTGATTGGCGGAAAGGAAATTGACGATGAGTTACTTGAAGAAGTCGAAGAGCAATTATTGGTTGCAGACATTGGTGTTGAAGCAACAAAAACCATCATTACCAATTTGACAGAGCGTACAGCTCGTGGTGATTTGATCTATTCCCACTCTTTATATAAAGCGTTACAAGAAGAGTTGGTTGCTTTGTTGGCTCCACGTGTTAAGCCATTACATATTGACCCTAATAAATCACCTTATGTGATTTTGATGGTTGGGGTAAATGGAGTGGGTAAAACTACAACAATTGGTAAGTTGGCGAAACGTTTACAAGGTGAAGGTAAAAAAGTGATGTTGGCTGCTGGTGATACATTCCGCGCTGCAGCAACTGAGCAATTACAGATCTGGGGTGAACGTAACGATATCTCTGTAGTAGCGCAAGGTCATGGAGCTGATAGTGCTTCTGTTATTTTTGATGCCTTTGAAAGTGCTCGTGCTAAAGGAATTGACGTATTAATTGCAGATACGGCAGGTCGTTTACATAATAAGAGTAACTTGATGGAAGAGCTCAAAAAAGTTAAACGTGTTATGCAAAAAATTGATGCAACTGCACCTCATGAAATTATGTTGGTAGTAGATGCAGGAACAGGTCAAAACGCCATTAACCAAGTACAAGAGTTTGATCAAGCTGTAGGTTTAACGGGTATTACCATTACCAAACTGGATGGAACTGCGAAAGGCGGTGTGCTCTTTAATATTGCAAGTCGCACCCATGTGCCAATTCGTTTTATTGGTGTAGGTGAAAAAATTGATGATTTAAGACCATTCTCGGCTAAATCTTTTGTTGCTGCGCTGTTTGAAACTGATAAGTAAATTGCTTGGTAACCCTAAAAAGCTTCACTAAATCGTGAAGCTTTTTTTATATGTATATCTTTTATTATTGTTGCGAAAATAAAACGAACTGTCATATTTTTAATGCTGATTATGAAAAATGACTTTAATACACTGTACTCATTCCCAAACAACGACCCTTGGTCAAATCAATAGGTAGGAAATAACAAAATGTCTACTTTCTTAGATAAAATTAAAAACCGTCGTACAATTTATGCAATTAGTAAAAACGTTGCATTAGATCGCACTAAAATTGAAGAAACTATCCGTGAAGCAGTTAAACATAGTCCTTCAGCTTTTAACTCACAATCTTCACGTGTAGTGACACTATACGGTGAATCTCATGCTAAATTCTGGAATTTAGTTCGTGAAGCATTGCGTAAAATTGTTCCTGCAGAAGCTTTTGCTGGTACAAATGCAAAAATTGATAGCTTTGTAGCGGGTGTTGGCACGGTTTTATTTTATGAAGACCAAGCTGTTGTTAAAAGCTTACAAGAGCAATTCGAACTATATGCGGATAACTTCCCAGTATGGTCTGAACACTCAAGTGCAATTGCTCAATTTGCAACTTGGACTGCGCTTTCAGAGCTTGGTTTAGGTGCTTCTTTACAGCACTATAACCCAATTGTCGATGCAGACGCAGCTGAAGCATTTGATGTTCCTGCAACTTGGAAATTACGTGCTCAATTAGTATTTGGTTCGGTTGAAGCACCAGCAGGTGAAAAAGCATTTATTAATGATGCTGATCGTTTCAAAACTTTCAATTAATTTAATTGAAGTTAAAAAAGAGCACCTATTTTAGGTGCTTTTTTTATATTTTTAGAATGAATAGGAAGAATATATAAAACGAAAATTTATGAAATTCAAATGCATATTTCAAAATAATAAATCAAGAAATTAGTCGATAAATGCTTTGTCATAAAATAGTCACAATCATATTGCATATTGCTCATGATTTAATAGCTTATCAAACACAGAGAAAGAGACAGATGACTTTAAGATTAGGTGTTGCTGCAATTGGTTTATTACTCAGCGGTTCGGTATTTTCAGCAGTTACAATTACAGCACCAGAGGAAATTGTAATCCTTGCGGTGAATGGTCAGGAAGTCAACTCTGGGTTATTTCGTTCATCTAAAAATAATTATAAAGTCGATGCTGGTGAAACAAGCTTAAGTGTGCGCTATCAAGAATACTTTGAACATTTAAGCGGGGAGCATGACATTGTTAAATCTGGAGTAGTCACAATTCAAACTCCGGCTCTCAAAGATGGGCAAACTTATAAGCTCAGAATGGTAGATGCACCAAAGCAATTTGAACAAGCAAAGAAATATGCTGAGCAACCAACTGTGGCTTTGTACAGCGCAAATAATGAATTAATCGTACAACAAACTGGTGCAAACAATGAGGCAAAACCATGGTTTGCAACGGGCTTATTAGGAAAAGTCACTGACTTTACGACTAAATCATCTAAATCGCAGTCTGAGGCGGTTTATGCATCTGCTAAACCTACTTCTGTTCAGGCGGCTGTACCAGCTCCAACATCTATGCCTGTAACAGGCGTAGCCCAAACGAATGATCAACGTTTAGTAGAAACTTGGCAAAAAGCTTCTAAAGCTGAGCGTCAAAAATTTATGGCGTGGTTAGCTGAACAATCAAATTAATTTAATATTAGTACCTATTAATTTAATCGAAATGAAAAAAGACCTCAGATGAGGTCTTTTTAATTTAGGTTAGAAACCAGATGTAATAACCTAAAAGCATGAGAGGCCAAGCCACCCACGGGCTAAATAGCCATTTCCATAACCAGAAGTTAGGTACGAAACCCACTCCGTAAATAAAGCCACCAGAAATACCAATCATCACCAGCATAAGCTGGCTATGATTGTAGTGCCCATTAGCATCTAGCATGAGTGAAGGGTAAACCAACAAAATTGCAGCAAGAGGCAATGCCAACAGAAAAGAAAGGGCCATTGCAAATGCTTGAGCTTTTCGATGATTTGATGCTGTCATTGCTTTTGCCATCATTTATTCCTCATCTAAATCTTGATGATGTTCGATATAAAGCGCGCTGAGTACACCCGCAAAACATGCCATCAAAATGCCTAGGATCCATGCGAAATACCACATAGTTTTCTCCTTAATACAAGCTATGCGAGTTTGACTCGATATGTTTGTTAGTGATCACTCCCCACATTTTGTAATAAGACCAGCTGGTATAGATCAGAATAAGAGGAACAAAAATGCAGGCAGCAACCGTCATAACGCCTAAAGTAAGGTGACTTGATACAGCATCCCACATTGTCAAGCTAGAGTTAGGATTGATACTAGATGGAAGTAGGAATGGGAATAGGGCAAAACCAGCAGTTAAAATTGCTCCTACAATCATTAAACTTGTACCAGTAAAACTTAAGCCTGCTTTTGCTTTTGAAGATGCAAAAATTGCAAAAATTGCGCCTAAGATGGCAAGAACAGGGGCAATTTTAGTAATTGGATAAGTACTGTAATTGTTCATCCAACCTGGATTGCTATTGGTAATCACTTCTTTAGCTAAAGGGTTAAGCGCAGCATTTGGGTCTATAGCAACAGCATAGCTATAACCTGGAACTTGCCCGAAATACAGCCATGCTCCAATTACAAGGAAACAAATTAAAAATATAATCGCCATAATTTGAGTGGCTTTGGCAGAGCGCTGTTTTAAAGCTTCATCAGTACGCAGCATGAGCCATGCACCGCCATGTGCACAAAGCATAGACAGACTTACCACACCGCAAACTAGAGCAAAGGGGTTAAGAAGGGCAAAAAAGCTGCCTGTATATTCAGAGCGTAAAGTGCTATCTAAACTAAAAGGAATACCTAAAAACAAATTACCAAAGGCCACACCAAATACAAGTGCTGGAACAGCACCACCGATGCACAGACCCCAGTCCCAGGAGTTACGCCATTTGGTATTTTCAAGTTTAGAGCGATAATCGAAACCTACAGGTCTTAAGAAAAGTGCAAATAGAACTAACAAAAGTGCCCAGTACATGCCTGAGAAAGCGACTGAGTAAACCATTGGCCATGCAGCAAATAGTGCACCACCCGCTGTAATAAACCAAACCTGATTACCATCCCAGTGTGGGGCAATGGTATTGATTGCAGCACGGCGTTCGCTATCGGTTTTTCCAACGAAAGGCATGAGAGCCATAGACCCCATATCAAAGCCATCAGTCAGAGCAAAGCCTATGAGTAGTACACCAACTAACACCCACCAAATGATTTTCAATAATTCATATTCAATCATGATAAGGCCTCCCCATTAACCGCTGCTTTCGGTTCTTGCTTTTCAAAATGATATTTGCCAGTGCGTAGAGAGCTTGGTCCTAAGCGAGCAAATTTAATCATTAAATACATTTCAATAATCAAAAGAGCAGTGTAGAACGCTGCTAGCGCAATAATCGAACCCCATACATCACCAGTACTTAAACTAGAAGTAGAGAGATGGGTTGGTAAGATTTCACCAATAGACCACGGTTGACGACCGCCTTCAGCTACATACCAGCCAGTTTGTGCAGCAATCCAAGGAAGCGGTAGAGCAAACAATGCATATTTCAGGAGCCAAGGTTTATTTTCAGCATTTCTTTTTGCTACAGCCCAAGTCGCTAAAATGAAAAGTAATAGCATTAGGAAACCAGAGGCAACCATTGCGCGGAAAGAGAAAAATAGCGCTGTAACATTTGGAACAGTATCTTTTACAGCAGCTTTAATATTTTGCTCGCTTGCATCAACTACATTGGGTGCATATTTCTTAAGAAGTAGGCCATAACCTAAATCTTTTTGATTTTTTTCAAAAGAGGCTAATAACTCTGGTGAGCGATCACCTGCACGTAATTTTTCAAGTTCAGCATAGGCAAGCATACCGTTGCGAATACGAACTTCGTGCTGTTGCATGAGATCTTTAAGGCCAGTAACTTCTTTGGTTGTTGAACGAGTTGCAATTAAACCTAATGCATATGGAATTTTAACTGCGTAATCTGTCCGCATCTCTTCATGGTTTGGTACACCAAACAAAGTAAACGGAGCAGGAGCAGGATGAGTATCCCATTCGGCTTCGATCGCAGCGAGTTTAGTTTTTTGAACATCACCGAGTTCATAACCAGATTCATCACCTAACAAAATCACTGAAAGTGTAGATGCAAGACCGAAAATGGCAGCAATTGCAAATGAGCGACGTGCGAAAGGAAGATCACGTTTTTTAAGTAAGTAGTAGCTTGAGATGGCAAGTACAAAAATTGCACCAGTTACATAGCCCGCAGAAACGGTATGTACGAATTTCACCTGAGCTACAGGGTTAAAGATAAGCGCGCCGAAATCAACTAATTCCATACGCATGGTTTCAAAGTTAAATGCAGCACCTACAGGGTTCTGCATCCAGCCATTCGCCACTAAAATCCAAAGCGCTGACATGTTGGAACCGAAAGCGACTAACCATGTTACGCCTAGATGCTGAACCTTACTTAAACGATCCCATCCGAAGAAGAATAAACCAATAAATGTAGACTCAAGAAAGAATGCCATAAGGCCTTCAATTGCTAATGGAGCACCAAAAATATCACCTACATAGTGTGAGTAATAAGCCCAGTTTGTTCCAAATTGGAACTCCATTGTTAAGCCAGTTGTTACCCCTAAAGCAAAGTTAATACCAAATAATTTTCCCCAAAATTTAGTCATATCCTTGTAAATTTCTTTACCGGAAATGACATAAGTGGTTTCCATGATGGCAAGGATAAATGCCAAACCTAGAGTTAAAGGGACGAAAAGAAAGTGATACATTGCGGTCATCGCAAATTGAAACCGCGAAAGATCAACCACGCTTTCAGAAATCATCAACGTGTCTCCTTAATGTGGGAAATATTATCGCCAGCAATATGCTCGGCGACCTGATTGTCAAAATTTTTGGGGATGGTGGGAGCATCAAACCAAATATGTTTGATCGTTAAGAGAAGCACTATTTTTATTATTAGAATAATAGTGATTTCTTTAACTAAACGACCATTAAGATTTTTAAAATTAAGGCTCATAAATTAAACCTCATTTGATATTAATTTTATTATTAATCAAAATATAATAAAAATAAACATTAAATATATTTTAAATGAATATTTAAATAATTAATTTATATAAAACAATAACTTAATATTTTAAAATAAATACTATACTAAAATAGTTTGAATTGATTATTAAATCCTACTAAAACACTTGTAAATAAAATATTAAGTTGATTAAAATAGTTTGTTTTAATTTAATACCAACTAAAATGGTTGTATATTATATTTATAAATACTATTTCAAACTAAAATAGTTGGAATAATAAATAATTAATTAAAAAGAAAATAATAAAATATAGTCATAATAAAGCCTGCAAAAAGCAGTAAGTAAATAGAATAGTAGTAAGAATTTAATCGGGGGCGAAAAGATCGTTTGATACAGAAATTTTCTTGGCTACATAATGGCTTTTATGTACTCTGACAAGGATAACTTGAGAGTATAATTCGAGTTCGCCGTATTCTGGTTCGACTTGAACATAATGGAGCTGGCCGAATTCATCACGCACTCGCGCTTGGGCAGAAAATCCAGGTCTAGCATTACCACTGGAAACCGTCGCTAATCGTCCTAAAAGATTATAGTTTGTATGAGTAAGCTTTGGTTTAATTACTTGGTCAAGGCAGTGAATCATGAACACAGTAAAAAAGATTGCGATGACAAGAGCTGGGACAATTAAATAAAATGGTGAAATAAAATAATGCTGGATTGCAAAGAAAGAGAGCTGTAAAAAATAGCCTGCAAAACTAAAATTGATAAGTAAAAAAACGAAAATTAAAGCTTTAGAAAATTTAACGTTAAGTAGTGGCGAGTTAGAAAGCCAAACAGGCGCAATTTTTTTGAGTAATTGACTTGGACGAAGACCAATATACATACCAATGGTTTCTACCACGCTGAGTAATATCAAAGCCACTACACTTAAGTGAAATGGCATAAGATAATAATTGAAAAAGAAATCAGCCATGGCAGAAACTCTAATGTTGATCGCTTCAGTCTACGATATAGATACCGCCATCTGAATGTACTTTAATCTCAACTTTATTTAAAAAATCACCTAAACATGGTCCTGAGATACATTCGCCTGTTTCCACAGTGAATAAAGCACCATGGGTAGAACATTGAATATATTCTTGGTCTTGATCAAGAAATTGATTTTCTAAATATTCAAGCTCTGTTTGCAAGTGAGGGCATAAATTTTGGTAAGCATAGAATGCGCCATCACGTTGCGTAATGAAAATAGTCGTTCCTTGTAAAGTGTCAAAAGCTCTAGCTTCACGCTCAGGAACTTCTTCCGTCATACAGATCCTTTCCATTTCAAGCACATTCCTTCTGAAAATTTTCAAGAAGTTTAGCATAATCATTAATCGCTAAACGTGGGCCAAATTGAGAAACAACTTCACTAGAAATCAAGACAGCCAACTGTGCAGCAGCATTCAAATCTTGATGATGGTTTAAGGCATAAAGGAATGCGCCTGCAAATGCATCACCCGCACCATTGGTATCAACGGCTTCTACATGACGGCCTGCAACATGGAAATGTTGAGTAGAGTTAGAAACTAAAGCACCTTTAGCACTTTGTGTAATGACTACTGTATGATTTTTAAAACGTAATTGAGCAAGAGCATCTTCAACAGTTGTTGTATTTGTATACATTAAGGCTTCTTGTTCATTACAAAATAGTAAATCTACGCCATCATCCATGAGCTCTTCTAAGCCTTCGCGAGCGTATTGCACCATGGCAGGATCTGAAAGAGATAAAGCAATCTTAACATCATTTGCTTTTGCAATTTCTCTGGCTTGTTTTACAGCTTTACGCGCTGTTTCACTTGTAGAAAGATAACCTTCAATATAAAGCCATTTTGCTGTTTTTAACGGTTCAAAGTCGATTTGATCTTGAGAAAGTTCAGCAGTGATGCCTAAATAAGTATGCATTGTACGTTCAGAGTCAGGACTAATGAGTACCATGCAGGTGCCTGTTACACCTTCACTAATTGACTTTGGAGTGGTTTGGATGCCAGCTTCATTTAAACCTTGCAGATAAATTGAACCCAAATCATCGTTACCAACGCGGCAACCATAAAAAGCACTTCCACCTAATGCACTAAAGGCTACAGTAGTATTCGCAGCAGAACCACCACTTGCTTGACCTTTGTAATCTTGATGCTGTTTTAACTCTGCATAAAGAGCAGATTGAGTGTCGCCATCGGACAACTGCATGGTGCCTTTTTGCAAACCTTGTTGACTAAGAAAATCATCAGACACTTTAAATTCTTGGTCGATTAATGCATTACCAATTGCAAAAAGATCTACAGTTGCCATATGTGTTGTCACAAAATAAAAAAATCAGGTTGCTAAGTTTACACCATTGCTTGGATTTGCTGTAGTTTGTTGAATAAAATTCAGTTAAATCAAAAATTAGTGGAAAAATATTGTTGTGTGAATATTCTTTAGATTCGAAAATAGCTCGTTAAGATAAAATTGATAAGCTTTTTAATTCAATACCTAACATATACATAGAATTAAAAGCTTTTGTTCTGTTAGGATAAAACATTCATGACTATGTGCTTGATATCAAAGCTGTGCCAATGAAAACTAATACTCAACAAAAACATAGTATTTTACTTGGTTTTTGTTCGCCAATCTCAAGCTGACTCAGGCTATAATGAGACTTATTAACTTATCCGATATGTTAGGAGATCACATGACTGTAGATGTCACTGAAACCATTTCTCAAACTGTTCACCCTGCGTTTCAGTTGCTACGTCAGCACCATGTAGAAGCATTAGATATTTTAGTGTCTGAATATAAGCATAAAGTCACAGGTGCGGTGCATTATCACTTGGCAACTGATTATGATGAAAATGTATTTCTTGTTGCTTTTAGAACACAGCCTATGGACTCTAAAGGCACGGCACATATTTTAGAACATACGGCTTTGTGTGGCTCTGAAAAGTTTCCGGTACGTGATCCGTTCTTTTTAATGATTCGTCGTTCTTTAAATACTTTTATGAACGCATTTACCGCAGCAGATTGGACAGCATATCCATTCGCTACTCAAAACAAAAAAGATTTTCAAAACTTACTTTCTGTTTATCTTGATGCGGCATTTGCTGCCAATTTGAATCCACTTGATTTTGCTCAAGAAGGTATTCGTATTGAACTGGAAAATGGTCAACCTGTTTATAAAGGTGTTGTTTTTAATGAAATGAAAGGTGCGATGAGTGCGCCGTCTGACCAACTTTATCATCAGTTGGCTCATCATTTATTTCCTGAAACGACCTATCATTACAACTCAGGTGGTGATCCAAAAGATATTCCTGATTTAACGTATGAGCAGTTAGTCGATTTTTATAAAGTACATTACCACCCAAGTAATGCTGTATTCATGACCTTTGGTAATCAAACAGCATATGAATTACAAGAGCAATTTGAAAAACTAGCTCTACATAAGTTTTCTGCAGGAACAACTTTATATTCTAAGCCTGAAAAACGTTTAGCTGCACCAATTGAAGTAACAGAAAACTATGGTGTTGATAGTGATGATTTAAAAGATAAAACTTATCATGTTCTATCTTGGTTATTACCAGAAGCAAATGACATTAAATTGCGTTTAGGAATGCGTTTAGTAGAAGGGATTTTATTAGAAAATTCAGCTTCGCCACTACGTCATTACTTAGAAACTTGTGGTTATGCTCAATCAACAGGCCCATTAATGGGCGTAGACGATAGTAATTTTGAAATGACTTTCTACTGTGGTGTTCAAGGTTCAAATCCTGAACATGCGCAAAGCTTTAGAGATGGTGTTTTAAATATTCTGCGTGATGTTGCTGCAAAACCAATTGATAGTAATTTAGTCGATGCAATTTTGCATCAAATCGAGTTACATCAACGTGAAATTAATGGTGATGGTACACCATATGGTTTAAGTCTAATTTTAAATGGCTTAAGTGGTGCGATTCACCATAATGATCCAATCCAAATTTGGGATGTTGACAGCGCAATTGCACAAGTTAAAGAAGAGTTGAAAGACCCAATGTGGTTATCAAATCTGATTCAAACACATTTGCTCGACAACCCTCATCGCGTACAAATGACTTTAGTTCCAGACCCGACCAAGTCTGTAAAAGAGCAGGAAGCGGAAAAAGCTCGTTTAGCGGCTATTGGTGAAAAGCTAACAGATGCTGATAAGGCTGAAATCATTGCTAAGACTAAGGCTTTAGAGGAACGTCAGGACACTCCTGATAATCTTGAGTTATTGCCAAAAGTAGGTTTGGAAGATGTACCTGCTGACTTGCATATTGTGCAAGGTCAGTTACGCGAAATTATTTGTAATCGTATGGATACGCCGTTGAACTTGTACCATGCGGGTACTAACGGCATTTACTATCAACAAGTACTCATTCAGATTCCTGAAGATATTGTGAAGTCACCTTACTTCAATTTGCTTTCTATTTTGATGGGTGAAGTGGGTGCAGGCGAATATGGCTATCTTGAACTACAAAACTTGCAAACCGCTGTAAGTGGTGGTTTAGGAATGGGCGCTTCTTTACGTAGTAAAGTTGATGATAAAGATAAAATTAGTGCTTGGCTGACTTTAACGACTAAATCGTTGACTCAGAAATTTGATGCAATTCATTTATTAAAATTAGCATTTGAACAGCTTCGATTTGATGAGAAAGAACGAATTATCGAGTTACTGCAACAACGTAAAACACGTTGGCAATCTCGTTTATCTGGTTCAGGTCACAGCTATGCGATGCAGATTGCTTCTCGTAACATGAGTGCCCTGGCTCAACGTGACTATCAAAACACGGGTTTAGGTGCATTGAACTGGTTGGGTGAGCTTGTTACTAAAATTACCCAAGATGATGCCGCTTACGATGAGCTGATTGCAGAATTAAAACGTATTCATAGTAAGTTGTTGCAAGCACCTAAACAGTTCTTACTAGTGTGTGAAGAACATCAATCTGAACGTTTGGTTGAAGAAATCCAGAATGTTTGGGATAAGTTGAATGTTGATACAGCTACAACTGAGTTAACTCAAGTAGAACAAGCTAATGATAATAATCATGAAGCATGGTTAATTCAGGCAAACGTTCAATTCTGTGCGTCTGCATATCAAGCCGTAGAAGTATCACATCCAGATGCGGCTCCATTAATGGTATTGGCAGCTTATTTACGTAACGGATTCTTGCACAGTGCTATCCGTGAAAAAGGTGGTGCTTATGGCGGCGGTGCTAGTTATGATGGAAATGCGTGTTCATTCCGTTTCTTTAGCTACCGTGACCCACGTTTAGCAGAGACGTTTAAAGACTTTGAAGCAAGCGTGCAATGGTTATTAAATACAGAGCAACAACCTCATCAGCTTGAAGAAGCAATTCTTGGTTTAGTGGCAAGCATGGATAAACCAGGCTCTCCAGCAGGTGAAGCGATTACAGCATGTTATGCATTGTTGCATGCGAGAACTCCAGCTTTCCGCCGTACTTTGCGTGAAAGATTATTGCATGTAACATTGGATGATTTAAAACGTGTTGCTCGTCAATATTTAGTAGAGCAAACTCCTGTAAAAGCTGTAGTTGCGCCATTTGCTAAACGTGATGAATTGCAGCAATTAGGTTTTACCATTCAACAAGTTAATTAAAATAAAAATTGGAGATTGAACATGGCGTTCAAACAATTTGAACGCACATCTTTACAGCTAAGCATGGGAATCGTGCTTAGCTGTTTATGTGCGTCTGTAACATATGCTGATACCTTAGCTCCAGCAACCCCTGCCACAGTTGATGCATGTGTTGCTCTTGCTTCGAATGCCGATCGTCTGGCTTGTTACGACTCTGTATTTAAGCCAGCAACTCTACCTGTTGTACAAGCCGCGGTAGTACGTGAGCCTGTTAAAAAAATCGATCAGCCCGCTGTTCAACCAGAAACATTTAAAGAGAAGGTTGTAGATACAGTTAGTAATATTAAAGTGATTGGTAAAGCACCTACACTTGAACCTACTACTTCTTTGCTAGATCAACGTTGGGAATTATCTGAAAAAAGTAAGCTAGGTGTTTGGAATATTCGTGCTTATCAACCAGTCTATTTACTACCTGTATTTTGGACCAGTGACAAGAATGAATTCCCGAGTAGTCCAAATCCAAATAACACTGTAACGGATGCTCAGAATCTGAAATCAACAGAAAGTAAGTTTCAGATTTCTTTGAAAACCAAAGCTTGGGAAAATATTTTTGGAAATAATGGTGATTTGTGGGTAGGGTATACACAATCTTCACGCTGGCAGACGTTCAATGCTGAAGAATCTCGCCCATTCCGTGAAACGAACTATGAGCCAGAAGCAAGTTTAATGTTTAGAACGAACTACGAGTTGCTTGGTTTAGATGGGCGTTTGCTTGGAGTTACCTTAAACCATCAGTCAAATGGTCGCTCAGATCCATTATCTCGTAGTTGGAACCGTGTAATTTTTAATGTTGGATTGGAGCGTGGTAATTTTGCTTTAATGCTTCGTCCATGGATTCGTCTTGAAGAAGATAGTAAAGATGATAATAATCCGGATATGGAAGATTACATTGGTCGTGGTGATTTAACAGCGTTTTATAAGTGGAAGCAGAATGACTTTTCTTTAATGCTGCGTCATTCATTGAAAGGTGGTGATGACTCTCATGGTGCTGTGCAATTTGATTGGGCTTTTCCAATCAGTGGCAAATTACGCGGACATTTCCAGTTGTTTAATGGTTATGGTGAAAGCTTGATTGATTATAACCATCGAGCAACTTATGCTGGTTTGGGTGTGTCGCTCTTGAATTGGTACTAAGACGCTATAAGAAAAGCCGCTTTTAAAGCGGCTTTTTTATTATCCAATTTGGATGTTGGCTTGAGGATGTTTAAGCCGGCTCTTTTTAGGAGTAGCGATTAAATAGGCGAGTGTTAAAGGTCCAAGCCTTCCAGCAAACATGAGTAGGCTTAAAATAAATAAACTACCGTTATGTAAATCAGGTGTGATTCCACGAGAGAGGCCCACTGTACATGCTGCTGAAACAACCTCAAAAAGCAAATTCATAAAATCTGCTTTAGGCTCTAAAAGCAAAAGAATAAAGAAGCCCATGAAGATGAGGATGCTCGTAATAGCAGTTACCGCTAATGCTTTATAGGTCGTTTCGTGAGATACAGAGTGATTAAATATTCTAATTTCATCTGTACGGCGTAAAAATGAAATTACACTAAGTACTAAAATGACAAAGGTTCCAACTTTGATTCCACCCGCTGTACTCAGTGAGCCACCACCAATAAACATCAGTAACATCATCAGTAAGGAACTACTGTTGGTCATTGCACCTGTATCAATGGTATTAAAACCTGAGGAACGAGGGACTGTTGCTTGAAACCAAGCATTTAAGGCTTGTTCACCTGAGTTTAACATCCCTAAAGTCGCGGGATTTTGAGCTTCTAAAGCCCATATTAAAATAAAGGCAACGAGGTTAATAATTGCAATGGTGGTAAGAATAAGCTTGCTATTTGGTGTTAGTTTTTTCCATTTTTTGTTTTGTTTAATATCCATGAGCACTAAAAAACCAAGGCCACCTAAAGTGTAAAGGATGCTAATGGTTATACAAATAATATAGTTGCTTTGGAAATTCATTAAACTATTGGAAAATAATGAAAAACCAGCATTATTGAATGAGGAAATGCTGTAAAAAGCTGCATAATATAAACCGCGTGCAAAGCCATAGGTTGGTGCAAAAGCGGTGGTAAGAATAACTGTACCAATCAGCTCAAAAATAAGGGTGTAAGTGACAACGCCTTTAGCAACAAAGGTAACTTTTGATAGGCTTGTTTGCCCGAGACTATCTTGAGCCATCATTTGCTGTTTAAGACCAACTTTTGGTGACAAACTTAATGCGGCCAATATCGCAAAAGTCATAAAACCCAAACCGCCAGACTGGATCAGTAATAAAATAATAGTTTGCCCAAAGAGGGTAAAAGATTCATGAATATTTAAAACAGATAGACCAGTAATGGTAACTGCTGAGGTGGCTGTAAAAAGCGCATCCATCCAACTGACATTGCCTGTATTCGCAAATGGCAATTTAAGTAATAAAGTGCCAAAAGTAATAAAGCCTAAAAACCCTAGCGCTAAAAGTGAAGGAGGGCTTAAATTTAACGTTTTATGAGGCTTGGGATATAGAGACATATTCTCGAGTTCGTTTTCTTATAAGAAGCAATTAGAAAGTTTCTTTAACTGTGATAAATGACCTTCTAAAATAAGAATATCATGTGTTTGCAAAGTGAAATTTTCTTCGGTCTCAAACAAAATTTGCTGCTGTCTTTTCACAAGCAATGTTTTGACCTGAGGCGCTTGCTGCATAATGCCATATAAATTGATGCCGTTAAGCTTATCTGGGATTTCAATTTTGATAATGTAATGGTCATCTTCTAAAGACATATAGCGGCTTACCATAGGGTAGTTCAGAGCTTGAGCAACTCTTACCCCCATATCTTCTTCAGGATGAATAATCTTATTGATATTAAGGTGTGACAAAATGGTGTGATGAGCTTTGGTTTTTGCTTTTACCCAAATTTTATCAATGCCTAGATTTTTTAAGTTCAACACACACAAAATACTGGCTTCAATATCTTCACCAATTGCAACTACAACAGCGTCACAATTTTGGATATTCAATTCGTCAAGTACATGTTCGTCAGTAGCATCGGCAATGACGGCATGAGTTAAAACGTCGGCAAGATTTTCGACATTCTTTTTTACCGTATCGATGCCAATAACATCATGATTCAATTTTGTGAGTTCTTGAGCAACTGTGGCTCCAAAACTACCTAAGCCAATTACTGCAAACTGTGCCATGTTGGTCCTTTTTTCCGAGTTAGATCATTATTTTTAAGGATATTTTCTTTAAGATAAAGAGAAGCAATGTAAATATGCTAGAAATATAAAAAGATTGTATAAAAAAGCCGACAACTATGTCGGCTTCTTCATCAAAACTAAAGATTATTTTAAGAAACGTTTATAGCCAACATTATCAGTAATTTCTGCATACGGATAATTAATCTGCTCGAGTGTCTCAATCAATCCATCAGGGTTTTGTTTAGCATCTGTTGCTTGTAAGCCCACTAACACACGTCCTTCTGCCGCACCATGGTTACGGTAATGGAAGAGGGTAATGTTGTGGGTTGGACCTAAACGAGTTAAGAAGGTTAAGAGCGCACCCGGACGTTCAGGGAACTCAACACGGAACAATCTTTCATCATCTAGATTTGCATGACCACCAATTAAATAACGAATATGTAATTTGGCAACTTCATCGTCAGAAAGGTCATCTACAATATAATCTTGCTGTTTTAATTGTTCCAAAATTTCATGGCGCTCTGCATCTCCACCTTTTAAACTAATACCGACGAATACTTGTGCTTCCTCTGTATTGTTTGCTCGGTAGTTAAACTCAGTGATATTGCGGCCTTGTAAAGCACGGCAGAAGCCTAAGAAAGCACCTTTTTCTTCAGATAGGGTAACCGCATAAATCGCTTCGCGTTGCTCACCTAACTCAGTACGTTCAGCAATATAACGTAGGCGGTCAAAATTCATATTGGCGCCACAAACAATCGACACCATATTTTTATTACTGATTTTATGTTCGTGAATATATTTTTTGATACCCGCTAAAGCCATTGCTCCAGAAGGTTCAACAATGCTGCGGTTTTCATCAAATGTGTCTTTAATTGCTGCACAGATTTCATCTGTATTCACAGTCACAATATCAGGATCAACAATCGGTCCTGAGTTATCAGATTTGCGCAAACGAATAATATCAAATGGTAAAGCACCAATTTGGGCAACAGCTGTACCATCTGCAAATAGGCCTACATGTGGCAAAATTACACGTTCATTTGCTTCTAGGGCTGCTTTTAAACAAGCTGACTCTTCATATTCAACGCCAATAACTTTTACGTGCGGTGCAACTTCTCCAAGATAAGCTGCTACGCCTGAAATAAGGCCACCACCACCTACGGCAACAAACACGTACTCTACATCACGCCATTGACGTAATATTTCATTGGCAATTGTGCCTTGACCTGCAATGACAAGTTCGTCGTCATAAGGTGGAATAAATACAAGACCTTCAACTTCAGCACGTTGTTGAGCATATTTATTTGCGATATCGAAGCTATCGCCATGTAATACGACTTGACCACCTAAGCGTTTAACAGCCTGAACTTTAATGTCAGGTGTTGTGCTTGGCATAACAATAATAGCGGGAATTCCTAATCTTTGTCCTGACAAAGCTACGCCTTGAGCATGGTTACCAGCAGAGGCGCAAATTACTCCGCGTTCAAGTTGTTCTTTTGGTAATTGACTAATACGGTTATAGGCACCGCGTAATTTAAAAGAAAAAACGGGTTGTAAATCTTCACGCTTAAAACGAATTGTATTGTTTAATTTTTGACTAATTCGTGGAGCTGCTTCGAGAGGTGTTTCAATTGCAACATCATAAACCGTTGCTTGTAAAATTTGTCGTACCACACGAGACAGCATGTTCATCTTCCCTATAACAGTTTAAAATAGGAAATTATTGTAGCAAACCCTTGTGCATTTGCGCCGTTTATTGGCGCATAAATGTCAAAAAATAGTTGAGTGATGTAATGAGCCTATATGCAACCCAAGATGAAAAGAAACAAGCTGCTGCGAAAGCTGCTTTAAAACACTTACCCAAAGGTGGCATTTTGGGTGTTGGGACTGGAAGTACCGTAAACTTTCTAATTGATTTACTCCCAGAATTACAATTAGAAGCAGCTGTGGCAAGTTCTCAAGCAACTGCTGATCGTCTTAAAAAACTTGGTATTGAAGTGGTTGATATGAACCATGTAGGTAGCCTAGATGCCTATGTTGATGGTGCAGATGAGATTGATCGCCATATGCATATGATTAAAGGTGGTGGTGCTGCATTAACACGTGAGAAAATCGTTGCATCAATCGCTAAGAAGTTTGTGTGTATTGTTGATGATTCAAAATGGGTTGATCAACTTGGACGTGATTTTCCACTTCCAGTAGAAGTTATTCCAATGGCGCGTTCGGCTGTAGCTCGTAAATTGGTAAGTTTAGGTGGTGATCCGGTTTATCGTGAAGGTGTAGTTACAGATAACGGTAATGTTATTTTGGATGTTTTCAATCTTAATATCTTAAATGCTATTGAGCTGGAAAAAACAATTAACAATATTCCTGGTGTGGTAACTAACGGTATCTTCGCCTTAAATCCAGCAACAATTGCCATTGTTGCAACAAATAATGGTATTGAAGAGCGTACAGCACAGTAATGTCTGCAAAAATGCCAGAGATTAAAATCGTTCGACACGTAAGAGCAAGAAAATTGCGCTTACGTGTCGAGCCTGCTTCAATCCGTCTTACGGTTCCTTTATTTTGTAGTAAGAAGCAAATTCAGCATTTTTTAGCACAATCTGAACAATGGTTAACCGAGACATGGAATAAGCAACAAAACGTCCAATCGGCGTCCATTGATATTCCTTCTGAAATTTATTTCTTTAATAAAGAACAACCATTTCAAGTGATTGTTCAAAAGCAGCATCGTGTTTTTCAATTCGACTGGGAAAACAACTCTTTATTTATTAAAGACACACAGCCATATTTGGCATTGCAAAACGCAGTTATTGCCTATGCGAAACAAGAATTACCAGAGCTTTTAAAAGAATTAAGTGAGCACACTCATTTGGCTTATAGGAGGTGTACAATTCGTCGCCCGAAAACTCGATGGGGAAGCTGTAGTAGTCAGCATAATATTATGCTACATGCAGGATTGGTGCTTATGTCACATGAAATTGCTCGCTATGTGGCTATTCATGAGTTGGCGCATACTAAACATTTTGACCATAGTCCTGCATTTTGGGCAGAAGTTGAAAAATACGATCCATATTTTCAAAAACACCGCAGACAACTTAAATCAAATCCATTGCCTGCATGGTGGTATGTTTCAGCTTAACTAAAGGCACATTCTAGTTGCGGTGTTTGTAAGCTATCGGGTGCTTTCCGGCTATCTAAACCTGCTTTAGCACTCATGATCTTATTTGCTTTAATAGATAATTGGATAAAGTTGTATTGTTGCGTCGAGTTATTTGGTTCGGCTGAACTTGAATTGAGTAAATAACTTGAGCTGGCAGCATCTGTTTGCAATAAATTATCGGTACTATCAGCACTTAAAGCAGCACGATAAATTTGTGAACCTTTACTTAAGTCGATTTGACCGTTCGCGCGAAAATTAAGCTGACATCCAGTTGAGGTGTCTTCATAGTGACCCACTAAATAGTCTGTAGCTGGTAGGTTTGGATCTGATAGGTTGATGCTGGTTAAGCCTTGTTTGCATGGGTAGGTTGATCCATTACACGTCGCTGTGGTGGTAAACCCAACAGCTCTACGGTAATCTCCAGCACCGTCAATGCGAATGAATGTTGTTGAATTTACAGTAGGAACAATTCCTGTATATTGTTTTTTTTGTAGAAGTTCATAACCCGTCTGATCTAAAGACTGTTGTGAATTAGCCTGAGCCAATTGCAAAGTAAATGCTTTTAGGTTGGTTCCAAAATAATCGCGCGTTACTTTTTGATTAGCTGCAATATCTAACAGTGTATTTTTTAGTGGATCAATATTATCTGGAGCAGCTGTGAAAATAGGAGTGAAGGATGTTTGATCCCCATGAAGTTTTTTCCCATCCAAAAAGCCATCTTTTAAATCAGTTGCTAAACTTTTAACAAGTTCTTGGTAGGTGTTTGCTCCGCCATGAATCGTTGACCAATATTGTAAGTAACCAAAGCTAAGATAACTATCTACATATGTACTAGGTTTAGTAGTTGAGTATCGCAACAAAGTTAAATTCAGAAGGGAATTAGCTGGACTTAAACTTGGAATGTCACCATCTTTAAACGCATTCATTAACGATTTGTAGACATCTTGAGAAGCTAAATCCACATGTAATTGCTCAATACGGGTTGGGTCAACCGTTTCTTGAGGGAGTTGTCCCGAACGTATGACAGCTCGTTGATAAACTGCTTCACTGCTTGGGCTAATGAATTGGAGTCTGCCACTTACACTGTTTGGTGTAATAAATGCATGATAAATACCTGACAAGTTTTGGTATTGTGGAGTAATGGGGTCAAACACTTGAGATGAGCTTTGAGTTGTAATTTCTACGCGATATAAACGATTCAATTTTGCAGTAGGAATTTTGACATTAAAGCTATTTAAACTCGCAATAGAAGTATCCACTAGAACAGCGTTGTTGGTGTTGTCATATACTTTAAGCTGGATATTACGCATTTCTACAGGGGTTTTTAAAGTAACATCAGTTGTTGCTTCAGGTGTAGGGTCAACTGGCGTTGGTGTAGTGGGTGAACTGCCTCCACTATTACCTCCACCTCCGCAACCAGTAAGGGCTACACTTAAAATGAATGTGCTCAAGCCAAGGTATGTGCGTAATTTTGTTTCTTTTGATTGATGAAGCATCCTAGCTCTCCAAAAATTAATCTGGTATTTATTTGCTGATATTTATGTGGTTATGACAGTCCAGTAAGTGCTATCTGATTGTCGCTAAAATTAAAAAAATTAAAATTACCAAGCATGAAATGGTTTTGTAAGCTTGGACATCCTGTCATACTACTGCCCAAGTATAGATTCAAAAATTGAGGTAATGCACGTGATTTCTGTCGGAATTGTTGGTGGAACGGGTTATACAGGCGTTGAACTATTACGTATTTTATTACGACATCCTAAAGCGCAGGTTCGAGTTCTTACTTCACGTACAGAAGCGGGCAAACCAGTTGCAGATATGTTCCCTAATTTACGTGGACATACAGATCTTCAATTTTCAGATTTAAACATTGATGCATTAAAAGAGTGTGATGTTGTATTTTTTGCAACGCCACATGGTGTTGCCATGCAACATGCCAAAGATTTAATTGCAGCTGGAACTAAAGTTATTGATTTAGCAGCAGACTTTCGCTTACAAGATCTTGAACAATTTGAAAAATGGTATGGTATGGAGCATGCTTGCCCAGATGTACTAAAAGATTCTGTATATGGTCTAACTGAGTTAAACCGCGAAAAAATTAAACAAGCTCAAGTTATTGGTAACCCTGGTTGCTATCCGACGACTGTTCAATTAGGTTTAGCGCCACTATTAAAATCATCACAAGCACTCATTGAAACCAAAAATATTATTATTGATGCGAAGTCTGGTGTTTCTGGTGCTGGTCGTAAAGCAAGTTTGGGCATGATTTATAGTGAAAACGCTGATAACTTTAAAGCATATGGTGTTGCAGGTCATCGTCACCATCCAGAAATTGTAGAAGCCTTAGAGAATATTGCAGGACAAAAGGGCGGGTTTGATGGACTCTTATTTGTTCCTCATCTAGTACCTATGATTCGCGGTATGCTGAGTACAATTTATGTAGATTTGACAGAAGCTGGTAAGCAGACAGACTTACAAGCTTTGTATGAAAACTTCTATGCTAATGAAAAATTCGTAGATGTTATGCCTGCAAATAGTTCACCTGAAACACGTAGTGTACGCGGTGCGAATGAACTTCGTATTGCATTATATAAACCACAACCAAATAAACTGATTATTTTGGCGGCTCAAGATAACCTTGTAAAAGGTGCATCTGGTCAGGCTGTACAAAATATGAACCTTATGTTTGGCTTTAATGAAGATGAAGGCTTACAAGGGATTGGTTTATTACCATAAAAAACTCTTTTTTGCTTCACACACATTTAAATTTCGATTTAAATGTGTGTCTTGACTCTGATCTTGAACACTGAGATGACGATGCAAAACTCTGGACAGACGACTTCAGCAGAAAGTTCGTTGCAAAAGAAAAAATTTTTAAACACCAATAAGCCTTTGTTTATTGGTGCTGCTATTTTAATGAGTGGTTGTTTTGCGCTCGGCTATACAATTGGGCACCGTCAAGGTTTAACTGTTGTTGGTTACGATGCAGATGCGGAGCAATTGGTTGAAGTGGTGCAAAAGCAAAAAACAGCTTTAGATGCAGTTAACAAAAGCCTTAATGCAGCGGTGCAAGAGCGTGATGTGGCTGTAACAAATGCAAATGATCTGTTTGAAGCGCTTAATCAAGCGAACGCCGATAAGACTCAGCAAGAAGGTATGAGTAATATCTATCGTGAGATTTTGAGACAGCGCGGTGGTTTAAGCTTAACGATTCAAAATCTGGCTATTAAGCCTTTACCTGAAAATGCTTATGAATATCAACTAGATTTAGTTCAAGTAAGTCCAAGTAAGCGTCGTGCTTTAGGATCGGTTGAAATCAGATTGATCAAAGATACTGAAGTTTTAGTCGTACCGCTTGAAGCGAAGAACTTCAACTTTACTGACTTTGAACGTTTAACAGGTCGCTGGACAATGCCTAAAGGTTTCACGCCTCAATTTATTGAGGTACGTTTAACTGGTGGTTCTGATACACCGATTATTAAACGTTTTAGTTGGCAGCGTGGTAAACCTGTCGAAACATCTTCTGCTTTCGTGGCAGAAATTCCTCAAGCTGAAGCAAATTCACAATAGTAACATCCTATGCGAACAAATAAGCGTCAAACAAACTTAAAAGATATCAAGGCTTCTTTTCAGCAGTCTGGCTATGTCGATTGGCACTTCCACCCACGCTTAAGTGATTCGCAAAACGAAGATCATGATGGAGAGGTTGTTGTACAAACAGCTCCTCCTGAACTCAAGCGTCCCCCATTATATGCAGTCGTATTAATGAATGACGATTACACTCCAATGGACTTTGTAATTGAAATTTTACAACAATACTTTGCAATGAATCTTGACCAAGCAACTCAAGTAATGCTAACAGTACACTATGAAGGTAAAGGTATTGCCGGAGTCTATCCAAGAGACATCGCGGAAACTAAGGCAAACCTTGTTAATAATTACGCTCGATCGCAAGGTCATCCATTACTTTGCCAGATTGAGCCTAAAGCATAAGGGGGTTACATGCTCAGTCGTCAATTAGAAGTATCATTACGTTTGGCTGTTAGCATGGCTCGTCAAAAGAGACATGAGTTTCTTACAGTCGAACACTTATTATTAGCATTACTCGACAACGATTCAGCCGTGAATGCACTCAAAGCATGCGGGGCTGATATAGTTTCTTTGCGTAAAGAATTAGAAGAATATGTAGAACAACATACTCCTAAGCTTGGCGAAAATAGCGAGCAAGCTCCTCATCCAACAGAAAGTTTTGACCGCATTTTGCAACGTGCTATTTTCCACGTTCAATCAAGTGGCGGCGATCGTACGGTTGAAGGTGCAGATGTTTTGGTCGCAATGTATTCAGAGCGTGATTCTTTTGCTGTGTATTTACTTAAACGTCATCAAATCAATCGTTTGACATTGACTCAATACTTGTCTCATGGGACACGTAAAGACGAAGTGCAAGTTGAAGAAGAAGTTGAAGATATTGAGGGTGAAACTAGCGCAAGCAATGCAGGGCCACTTGAGCTTTATACGCTGAATCTAAATGTTGAAGCGCAAAAAGGCAAAACTGACCCGTTGATTGGTCGTGAAAAAGAAATTGAGCGTACAGCACAAATTCTGTGCCGCCGTCGCAAAAACAATCCATTGCTTGTAGGTGATCCAGGTGTAGGTAAAACCTCGATTGCCGAGGGTTTGGCATGGTTAATTGTGAATGGTAAAGCACCTAAACCTTTAAGTCAGGCTGAAATTTATAGTCTGGACATTGGTGCATTAGTTGCTGGAACTAAATATCGTGGTGACTTTGAAAAACGTTTAAAACAGTTGCTTAATGCATTGAAGAAAAATCCAAATGCGATTTTATTCATTGATGAGATTCATATGATCATTGGTGCAGGCTCAAGTATGGGTAGCACAATGGATGCGTCAAATCTTATTAAGCCAGCTTTAGCTAATGGTACTTTACGTTGTATTGGTTCAACGACTTTCCAAGAATATCGTCAGGTTTTTGAAAAAGACCATGCGTTATCTCGTCGTTTCCAAAAAATTGATGTCAATGAGCCAAGTATTTCGGAAACGATTGATATTTTACGTGGATTGAAAACTAAGTTTGAAGATTTCCACCACGTACAATATGACGATAAGGCTTTGGTATCAGCTGTAGAGCTTTCTGCTAAGTTCATTAATGATCGTTTCTTGCCAGATAAGGCAATTGATGTCATCGATGAAGCAGGTGCTCAACGCCGTTTGAAAGCTGAAAGTGATGATAGTTTAATTACTGTAGAGAATATCGAAGATATCGTTTCTAAGATTGCTCGTATTCCACCAAAAACTGTGTCTAAAGATGATAAGTCAGTGCTTGAAAATCTTGAGCGTGATTTGAAACGTGTGGTGTTTGGTCAAGACGAAGCAATTACTGCATTAGGCTCAGCGATCAAGTTATCTCGTGCTGGATTAAAATCACCAGATAAACCAGTGGGTAGTTTTGTTTTTGCTGGCCCAACTGGTGTAGGTAAAACTGAGGTTACTAAGCAACTCGCTAAATTATTGGGTGTAGAGCTTGTACGTTTCGATATGTCTGAATATATGGAACGTCATGCAGTTTCACGCTTAATTGGTGCACCTCCAGGGTATGTGGGTTATGACCAAGGTGGTTTGCTTACTGATGCGATTCATAAAAATCCGCATTGTGTTTTGTTGCTTGATGAAATTGAGAAAGCACATCCAGATGTGTTTAATCTATTGCTACAAATCATGGATCATGGCGCTTTAACGGATAACAATGGACGTAAGTCAGACTTTAGAAATGTGATTATTGTTCTGACTACGAATATTGGAGCGGAAAGTATTTCTCGCGCGAGCATTGGTTTCACGGAACAAGATCATAGTTCTGATAACCAAGAAGCGATGAAACGTGCTTTCTCTCCAGAGTTCCGTAACCGTCTAGATGGTGTTATTCAATTCAAAGCATTGCCAACAACTGTGATTGAGTCTGTAGTCGACAAATTCTTGACAGAATTACAAGCGCAATTGGATGAAAAACAAGTTGTGCTTGATGTTGATCAAAGTGCACGAGATTGGTTAGCTACAAATGGCTATGATCGTTTGATGGGTGCTCGTCCAATGCAACGTCTCATTCAAGAACACTTGAAGAAACCACTCGCTGAAATGATTCTGTTTGGTGAACTTGCAGATCATGGTGGTAACGTGGCTGTATCTGTGAAAAAAGAAGATGGCAAAGCTGTCGGCTTGAAACTTGAAGTGTTTGAAGATCATCATACGGCAGAACCAGCATAACTTATGTTAATTGATAGTCTTGCTATAACCCGAATACTCAGTGTATTCGGGTTATTTATTATCACAGCAATTGCTGAAATTCTTGGTTGTTATTTTCCTTATCTGATTTTAAAAGAGGGCAAGTCGGCTTGGCTGTGGCTACCTACGGTCTTAAGTCTGGCTATCTTTGTATGGTTGTTAACTTTACATCCAGCAGCTTCTGGGCGCATTTATGCGGCCTATGGCGGTATCTATATTTTTACTGCGCTTATGTGGCTACGCTTTGTTGATCAGGTGGGATTAACAAGATGGGATATATTAGGTGGTCTAATTGTGCTTTGTGGAGCTGGTTTAATTATTTTGCAACCTCAAGGGTTGATTCGTTAATGCATCATTGAATCAAATCTTAAGCGAGAAAATAAGAAGTTTTTTTCAAAAAAAAGACTTGTCAAACTCATCAACAATGCGTATTTTAGATTTAAGGAACATTTTTTAATATTTGAGATAAAGATGTTAAATCAATCTGTGAACACTAACGCTTATTATTACTTTTGGCAATTTAGATAGTTGCCTGAGCGTATTCGGGCATGAGAAAGTTGCCCATCACAGTTAATACCTGATCGGCAACCCCGATCAGGTTTTTTTATGCTTTATCTTTTTAGAATCGAGGAACTTAAAATGAACAACATGACTTATTCGTACTTTAGCAACTTTTATTGGTTTTACTTTTGCTTACCTTTACCAACGAATAGATCCAAAACGCTCAAATAAATGATCGGACTGAGTAGATTGCAGTCCCAAGGAAAAAACCAATGAATGCCCTAAATACTTTACTGACTCAAACCAATACAAAAGAAACACCAGTTAGTTTACCTATCCAGTTAAAAGCGAAATACACGCTTGCACACTCTTTCGCACGTCAAATTGCCGAACACCGCCAAATTATTCAAAATATTCTTAACGGCAACGATCATCGTCTAATGGTAATTACGGGGCCTTGTTCAATTCATGATCCAGTTGCAGTACTTGAATACGCTGAAAAACTGCAAAAATTACAAGAAAAAGTTAAAGATCAGATTTTTATCGTGATGCGTACATACATTGAAAAACCACGTACCACAGTTGGTTGGAAGGGGTTCATGTATGATCCGAATTTAGATGGTTCATCAAATTTACAACTTGGTTTAGAAAAGTCTCGTGAACTCTACCTACAGATTATTGAAAAGGGTTTGCCAATTGCGAGTGAAATTTTAAGTCCAATGGCAACTGGCTATTTTGATGATTTATTGGCTTGGGGTGCAATTGGTGCTCGCACAAGCGAATCTCAGATTCACCGTGAAATCTCAAGTCATATGCCATACAGTATTGGTTTCAAGAATGGTACTGATGGTTCTATTCAGATTGCACTAGATGCGATTCAATCCGCGCAAAATGAACATCAATTTTTAGGAATGAATCAACAAGGCTTACCTTCAGTGATTCAGAGTGCTGGAAATCCATTACCTCACTTGATCTTGCGTGGTGCGAATCATGGGCCAAATTACGATTTGGCTTCAATTCAGGCGATACGCGAAAAGTACAAACAAAATTTACCTGCACTGGTGATTGATTGTAGTCATGGTAACAGCGGTAAGGATCCATTGCGTCAGCCAGAAGTTTTACAGCAAATCGTTGCTGAACGTTTAAAAACGCAAGTTCGAGGTGTCATGATTGAAAGTCATTTGGTTGATGGTAACCAAAAAATTTCTTGTAATATGACTTATGGCCAGTCAGTAACTGATGGTTGTTTAGGGTGGGAAAAAACAGAGCAGCTTTTATTAAATGTCTCGAAGCAATTAAAGACAAAAGAATTGGCTCATTCCGCTTAATTATTTTTAGATTTTAAAAAGGGATCTATAAATAGATCCCTTTATTTTTTAAGAAGCATGTTTGAGTTCGGATAGGAATGTATTGATTTCATGTCCAAACTTTTTAGGCTCGGTTAATAAAGGTGTATGGCCTGAACGTTCAAAATATATTGCTTTTGCATGCTCAACGCTATGTGCAATTAGTGTCTGACCAGTTTCTGGATAAAGTGTCGAATTGCGACCAATAAAGAAAGTGGTAGGACATGCTAACTGCTGAATTGCTTCTCGATAATCTTCATTATGATAAAGATAGTTTTCAACATACCAAAACAAGTAATCTAAACGTTGAATAGGTAATAAATATTTTTGTAGAAAAGGCTGTTTTAAAGCTGTTTTAAAAACTAGTGGACTAAATGGATTGCTACTTTGTAACTCAATAAAATCTACCCATAGACGGACTAGTTCTTGTCGATCTGGAAGAGATAGTTCATAAAGATATTTGGCGTTTTTATGCTTTAGCAATAATTGATAAATATCATTTAATAGTTGTTTGAACTGGGTGTGAAGAGGGCCGAATAAACCATATTCCCAAGTTGAATCTACTGATATTTTGGGTGTCTGATCAATATGTAAATAGGCTTTTAACTGCTGTGCCAGTTGAGCGTGTTTCATGCCATGCATGGCAGTTGTCGCGCCCATTGAATAACCCATCAAGATAAAGTTATCGAGTTTTAATTGATCTATCAAATGAGCAACATCTTGCCAATGACTAGAAATGGCATCTTGCTCGGGAATTGCACAATTCTTTGATCCACCGAAACCACGCCAGTCTGGAATAATAAACTCATATTCTTTGCGGTTTGCATAAATAAACGGTAGCCACTGCCAACTTTGCATGCCAAGGCCAGATAAAACCAAAACAGGCTCACCACGACCAACACGGCGTACAAATAAATTTTCCCGATCGGGCATGGTGTAATACGGCATGGCTATTCTCCAGATGGGTTATCTTGGGCAAAGCGTTTTAATTGAGGGATGACTTGTTCCAACCATTTGATCCATTCACTTTCCATCGTAATTCCAAGTTCTAAGATCATTTTGTGGATGTATAACACACGGTCATTTAGATCATCACTGTCTTTAAAATCTTTATCATAAATACTTTGATAAAGTTTGAGCTTCTCTTGATGTAAACCAAGATGCCTTAACAGTTCAGGTAATATCTGATTATTGCTCAATTGTGCTTCTGCACGCAATCTAACCATTAAATCATCACGAAGCTGCGCAGGTTCACTTTGTTGCGTCATCCATGAAGCCAGTTCTATACGACCCAGTTGTTCGACCTGATATGTTTTTTTTCGGCCATTATCCATTTCATTTTCTAAAGTGGAAACCCAGCCTTTTTTAAGCATGTTATTGAGTTCACGATAAATTTGCTGGTGAGTGGCATTCCAGAAAAAGCCCATTGAGCGGTCAAAGCGACGGGCAAGTTCAAACCCTGTACTTGGACGTTCAAGCAAGCTGGTCAATAAAACATGAGGAAGTGACATGGCAATCCAGTTTGTAAGCAAAAGTAAAGTGTGACTCATGAGATTATGCAACATGTTGCATAAAAGTCAAAATTTGATTATAAATTTATGCAACAAGTTGCATTAGCAAGCTTATTGCTAGCCATAGGAGAAAATATGTCAGCTTATCCACATTTATTAAAGCCACTTGATTTAGGCTTTACTACTTTAAAAAACCGTGTGCTTATGGGGTCGATGCACATTGGATTAGAAGAAGCACCGCAAGGATATGAGCGCATGGCTGCGTTTTATGCTGAGCGTGCAAAAGGTGATGTGGGTTTAATTGTAACTGGCGGTGTTTCTCCAAATGATGATGGTGTTGTATTTAGCCATGGGACCAAACTAGATACAGTTGAAGAAGCTGAAAAACATAAAGTGATTACCCAAGCTGTTCATGACGCTGGGGGTAAAATTGCTATGCAGATTTTACATACGGGTCGTTATTCTTATCAGGCAAACAACGTTGCACCTTCAGCAATTCAAGCCCCTATTAACCCGATTAAGCCTAAAGCTTTAAGTTCTGCCGAAGTACAACAAACCATTGATGACTTTGCTAACTGCGCCAAACTTGCTCAGTATGCGGGCTATGATGGCGTAGAAATCATGGGGTCTGAAGGCTATTTAATTAATGAGTTTATTGCAGCTCGTACGAATCATCGTGATGATGAATGGGGTGGTAGTTACGAAAATCGTATCCGTTTTCCAATTGAAATTGTAAAGCGCACACGTGCTTTAGTTGGTGAAAATTTTATCATTATTTATCGTTTATCTATGCTTGATTTAGTTGAAGGCGGTTCAAGTTTTGATGAAGTGATTCAGCTTGCAAAAGAAATTGAAAAAGCAGGCGCAACAATTATCAATACAGGTATTGGCTGGCATGAGGCACGTATTCCTACAATTGCAACCAAAGTTCCTCGTGCTGCATTTACTTGGGTAACTGAAAAACTTAAAGGTGAAGTCTCTATCCCTTTAATTACTTCTAACCGAATCAATACGCCTGAAATGGCTGAACATGTATTGGCATCTGGTCATGCTGATATGGTGTCTATGGCACGACCAATGTTAGCAGATGCTGAATTTGTCTTGAAAGCAAGTGAAGGCCGCAGTGATGAAATTAATACGTGTATTGGGTGCAACCAAGCTTGTTTAGATCATATTTTCTCAATGAAAATTGCAACTTGTTTAGTAAACCCGCGCGCATGTTATGAAACTGAACTGATCTTTAAAGAAGCTCAGGTGAAAAAGAGTATTGCTGTTATTGGCGCAGGGCCGGCAGGTTTAAGTTTTGCAGTATATGCAGCTGATCGCGGACATCAAGTTAAAATTTTTGAAGCAAGTCATCAAATTGGTGGTCAGTTTAATATTGCAAAAACAGTTCCTGGAAAAGAAGAGTTCTACGAAACTTTACGCTACTTTAGTCGTCAAATTGAATTGCGACCAAACATTGAACTTGTGTTAAACCATCAAGCAACTTACGAAGAATTAAGCCAAGTAAATTTTGATGAAATTGTGGTTGCAACAGGTGTAACACCTCGTCAATTACAGTTTGAGGGAATTGATCATCCTAAAGTACTGAGCTATTTACAGGTTTTAAAAGAGCGTGTGCCAGTAGGCCAACGTGTTGCCATTATTGGAGCGGGTGGTATTGGTTTCGACACAGCTGAATATCTTACTCACGAAGGGGAAAGTGGCAGTTTAAATCCGGAAAAGTTCTATGAAGAATGGGGAATCGATACTCAATATGAGCATGTTGGTGGTTTAAAACAATCAAAAGTTGAGGCATCTGAACGAGAAATTTATTTACTGCAACGTAAAACTGCTGCTGTAGGCGCTGGTCTAGGTAAAACAACAGGCTGGATTCATCGTACAGGGCTTAAAAACCGTCAGGTCAAAATGTTTGCAGGAGTGCAATATGACAAAGTGGATGACCAAGGTTTACATATTACTGTGGACGGGAAACCAAGTGTACTTGAGGTTGATCATGTGGTGATTTGCGCAGGCCAAGAGTCATTTACCGCAATGTATGATCAATTAAAAACAGATGGAAAAAATGTTCATTTAATTGGTGGTGCTAAAGAAGCAGGTGAACTAGATGCAAAACGTGCAATACGCCAAGGCGCTGAATTAGCAGCGACACTATAAATTTTTATGGGCATTTCTTTTAAAGAGAAATGCCCGTTACTTCTTTGGTTAAATTATAGGATATAAAAACAATGACACTCGAAACAACAAAACAGTCTTTAGAAAAATGGCATGAAATGGTTCAGGCTGGTAACTTATCCGATCTAAATGACTTGCTAGCGGATGAAGTGGTTTTTCGCTCACCAGTTGCTTACAAACCTTATGAAGGAAAGCAGGTTGTTTTCTTCATTCTTACCAATGTGATTCAGGTGTTCGAAGACTTTACTTATCATCGTGAGTTCTACACAGAAGACGGTGAAAATGTAGTGCTTGAGTTCAGTGCCAATGTCAGTGGTAAATCATTAAAAGGTATTGATATGATTCGTTTTAATGAACAAGGCAAAATTATTGATTTTGAAGTAATGATTCGTCCAATGAGTGGCTTAGCTGCATTGGCTGAACAAATGGGTATAAGAATTGCTAAGTTTCAACCTCAATAATTTTAGTAAACAGCCTAAGTAAGATAGAGATCAATAAAATGTGGTTAAAGCTTTCAACTCTAGCATTGCTTCCAGTACTGTTTGTACAGGGAACAAAGGTTCGTAAGAATACGCCACGCTTGCTAGAAGCCAGTGGTGAGAGACAAGGCATCGTTGGCAAGGGAAGACCTCTATCATTGCTTATTTTAGGAGACTCTGCCGCAGCAGGTGTTGGGGTAGAAAACCAAAAAGATGCTTTATCTGGTGCAATTATTTCTGAGTTGCAAGATCAATATTCGATACGCTGGAAACTGCATGCAAAAACAGGTGATACAACTAAGCAGGTTTTTCAAGCAGTACAGCATTTAGAGCAACAAAATTACGATGTGGTGGTTACGTCGATTGGTGTTAATGATGTCACGAAACTAACCTCAGCAAGTTCATGGATAAAACAACAAAAACAATTATTTCAATATATACAGGCACGTTTTCAGCCTAAGCTCATTATTGTTTCTGGTGTTCCGCCAATGCAGCATTTCCCAGCGTTACCAAATCCATTGGCTTGGTTGTTTGGAAAATATGCGGAACAAATGAATCAGGTACTAGATAAATGGTTAGAATCACAAAACCAATTTAAGTTCATTCAATATGATATTGAGCATTTTCAAGCGATGAATCTGCCTATGGCAAGTGATGGTTTTCATCCGAGTAAGGAAATTTATGCAATTTGGGGACAACAGGTTGCAGCCTTAGTGCGGCAATCATTTAACTCATAATCAGAGGTAGTGATTGAAAATGGGCATATCTACTTTAAATAAAATTAAAGCTTTCGGTTCAGAATTGTTCGATTCGGTATTAGGTGCTGAACAGCCAAAAATCTATTATGATCCAAATGGGAAAATAAAAGATATTTTGGAGAAATTGCCCCAGCTCAAGCAAAAATATCGGCCTACACCGTGGTTAAGCAACAATCACGTGCATCTTTTATATTTTGATATTATTAGAAAAAAAACCATTAAGCTTGAATATGATCGTATTGATCAGCTCACCATGAAAGATGGTGGGATAACTGCGATCGCGTGGTATGGCTATGATCTTCCTCCAGATACTCCAACAGTTGTCATTATGCATACCATTACAGGGACCCCTGAAAGTATGCGTGAACTTGTGAAAGATATACATCACTATACAGGATGGAGAATAGCGCTATGCTTACGCCGTGGGCATGCTGGCTTACCTATGCCTGTACCACAGATTTCTCTTTTTGGGTCAACAAGCGATCTTAAAGAGCAACTTGAGCATATTCAAAATTTGTTTCCTAAATCGGATTTATACGCTGTAGGTTCCTCTGCTGGAACAGGACTACTGGTTCGCTACTTAGGAGAGCAAGGTACAGACACGCCATTTAAAGCTGCCTTTGCAATGTGTCCAGGCTATAACACAGAGATTGGCTTTAAAAATGTTCATCCGTTTTATAGCAAAATGATGACCAAAAAGTTATTTAAATATTTTATTCATCCTTATCAAAATACATGGAACCAACTTTCTTCTATTGAAAAAGTTCTGGCGACCACAAGTCTGGAAGAGTTTGAAAAAGAATATTTTGAAATGGCTGGCTTTGAGGATTATCAAAGTTATTGCCAAGCCATTAATCCAATTTATGTATTTGAGAATGTAAAAATACCATTAATGATTCTTAATGCTGAGGATGATCCTGTCTGTTCCATTAAAAATTTGGAGCCTTACAAAGAAACGATTCAACAAATGAGTAATATTGCGGTAATCACCACAAAAAAAGGAAGTCATTGTGGCTTTTACGAAGGCTGGAAAAGTACCTCATGGGCGGCCAAATTAATATCAAATTATTTTTTGGTTGAACATAAACAATAACGGCAACTTCGCAATAAGTTAAATAAAGCCCATTCAACAGATGGGCTTTATAATTTTATTAGATCAAGATAAAAGCAATTTAGGATCTTTTAGTCCAATTTTGACTTTTGTACTAGCCACGAGGTCTTTTTCATCTGTTTGGTTGGGATGAAAGTCAAAGCGATAATAATCAAAAAATTGAGGGATCAATGTTCTATATTGTTTATTCGCAAAACTAAAGAACTTACGCCAAGATTTGAAATTTAAGAGTTGATGATCTCGTTTCATAAGAACAAATTGATAAATTGTTGAAAAACCAGTAATCAAAAATAGACTTAAAGTAAAGACTGTAATGCGAGGAAGGTATGCACTTAAGCCGCTTCCATATAAATGTTGGTAGAGATCAAAGGCCACAGCTTTATGTTCAGTTTCTTCAATACTATGCCATAGCCACAAATTGCGAATAGTTGAGTCCGTCATCAATTCATTAACGGATTGCATCATGCTAACCACAAGTACTGCTGTGTAGTGTTCTAGACCTACTGTTACAAGCAAATTCCATTTTTTACTAAAAACTTTTTCAATAGTTTTTAAAACGATGCCAGTTACTTTTTCTAAAGATTGAGGATCTAAACCATATTGCTGTGCACTTACATGAAAAGCATGATGTTCTTTCAAATGCATTGCTTCTTGGCCAATAAAAGCACTGATTTCCCGATCTAAAATTTCATTCGACTTTGCTTTGGCGCGTAAAGCTCGAACAGAGCGAACAAAATATGATTCACCTTCAGGGAACAATGTTGATAAACCAGTAAAATAATGTGTAAAAGTAGGCTCGTTATTACACCAGTAGCGAGGTACGTTTTCAAAATTATAGTCCATACGACGGACTGGAAATGAGGCGGGGACACGATTTGATACTGTATTCATTCTAGGCTCCAATCTTCTTTTAATTAAAGTTCCAAAAAGGAACTTGATCAAAAACTACATCGCCCTATATCTATCGTCAATGCTTTTTTTGGCAGAAAAAGTAGATTGTCCCTAATTGATAACTAAGAAAACTTTAAAGATAAATAGAAAGAAAAGTAAAACTTATTATTGTGTTGATAATTTAAATAATATTTAAAAAGCCCAAACTGATGGTTCAATTTGGGCATATTCGCATACGAACTTAGTTCTTAAGCGCTGGAGTAGCAGCCGCAATTGCAGCAGCAACAGCATCATCTTCACTTTGAGCTGGTTCAGCTGGCTTAGATGGTTTTGGCTCTGCTTTTGGTTCAGGCTTAGGTTCAGGTTTTGGCTTTGGTTCTGCTTTAGGTTGCTCAGAAACATTTGTTTGTGAATTTTGCTCAGCTTGTGCTGGGCGAGTTTCACGGCGAATTTCAGTTGTCGTATTTGCTGTTTCTTCGTGATGCACCTCAACTTGCGTTGGTTCCTGAGTTTGAGCTTCTTCAGTTTGAACACTTTCTAGAGACTCAAATTTTGCAGGTTCAGCAGGTGTAGGTTCTGAAACAGCAGTTTCAACCTTTTCTTGCTCTTCTTCTTTAGGTGTTTCTTTTTTGACACATGCGGTTAACAATAGTCCAGCAGCAATTGCAGCACAGATTAAAAGTTTTTTATTTGCCATTGTCCTAAACAACATTTAATTGAGGAGCTGGCATTATAACAGCAAAAGAGAATGAAAAAATCATGTGAGATTGACCTAAATTTTTATTAAAAATGCTGATAGAATAGCCAGTTGTTTAATGATCTTTGAATTGATGCGGTTTGACTTTGCTTTATAGGGGCAGAGTACAGTAAAATTGCCAAACATTGTAGGCCGATTTCGGCTTGATTGTACGAGAAACTTAATGACCCATTTTATTTTTGTCACTGGTGGTGTAGTTTCATCGCTAGGTAAAGGTATTTCTGCTGCTTCAGTTGCTGCACTTTTGGAAGCCCGTGGCTTAAAAGTCACAATGGTTAAAATGGATCCCTACATTAATGTCGATCCAGGGACAATGAGCCCTTTCCAACATGGTGAAGTTTTTGTCACAGAGGATGGTGCCGAAACTGATCTAGACTTGGGTTATTACGAACGTTTCTTACGTCGTGCGAAAATGACCAAACTTAATAACTTTACCAGTGGTCGTGTATATCAGGACGTTTTAAATAAAGAACGTCGTGGTGATTACCTTGGTGGTACAGTTCAAGTTATTCCTCATATTACTGACAACATTAAAGAACGTGTACTTCGCGCAGGTGAAGGCTACGATGTTGCTATCGTAGAAATTGGCGGTACGGTAGGTGATATCGAATCACTTCCATTTATGGAGTCAGTTCGTCAGTTAATGGTTGAGCTTGGTCATAAAAGAACCATGCTTATGCATTTAACTTTGTTGCCATATATCAAATCTGCAGCAGAGCTTAAGACAAAACCAACTCAACACTCTGTAAAAGAGTTGCTTTCGATTGGTATTCAGCCAGATATTCTTATCTGCCGTACTGAATATGATGTGGATGTTGATACTAAACGCAAAATTGCATTGTTCACTAACGTAGAAGCGCGTGCTGTAGTGGTATGTAAAGATGCGAAAACGATTTATCAAATTCCACGTACATTCTATGAACAAAACGTTGATGATTTGATCTGTGAGCGTTTTGGATTTAATGATCTTCCAGAAGCAAACCTAGAAGATTGGGATAATGTAGTCGAAGCATTACTAAATCCTGAATACACTTTACGTGTAGCTATGGTTGGTAAATATGTTGAATTACCAGATGCTTATAAGTCTGTGAATGAAGCGTTATTACACGCAGGTATTAAAAATCGTGTAAAAGTACAAATTGATTATGTCAACGCTGAAGAACTTGAAAGCCAAGACGTATCTATTTTAAGTACAGCTGACGCAATTTTAGTTCCAGGCGGTTTTGGTGAACGTGGTACTGAAGGCAAAATGAAAGCTATTCAATACGCACGTGAAAACAAAATCCCATTCTTGGGTATTTGTTTAGGCATGCAATTGGCTGTTATTGAATATGCTCGCCATGTTGCCGGTATGCCAGAAGCTTCTTCTACAGAATTTAACCGCTCTACAAAATATCCACTCATTGGTTTAATTACTGAATGGTTAGATGAGCGCGGTGAATTACAACAACGCAGCCTTGAGTCTGACTTAGGTGGAACAATGCGTTTAGGTGCTCAAAAATCTGAATTGGTTGAAGGCACAAAAACACGTGAAGTCTACGGTAAAGCTGAAATCACTGAGCGTCATCGTCACCGTTATGAAATGAATAACCGTTTCATCGAGTCGATTGAACAAGCTGGTATGAAGATTTCAGGTTACTCTTCAGCACAACATTTAGTTGAAACTGTAGAAATTCCTGAACATCCTTGGTTTATTGCTGTACAATTCCACCCGGAATTTACAAGTTCACCACGTGATGGACATCCATTATTTGCTAGTTTTATTGACGCTGCAAAAACACAGCATCAAAAAAGTAAATAATGCGATTTTAAATAAACTGGGAAAGTTTAAATGTCACAATTAAAACCACAAGAAGTTGTACGTTTAGGCGATATACAAATGGCAAATCATTTGCCATTTGTATTATTTGGCGGAATGAACGTACTTGAATCAAAAGATTTAGCTTTTGAAATTGCAGAAACGTATGTTGATATTTGCAAACGCTTAGATATTCCTTATGTATTTAAAGCGAGTTTCGATAAAGCAAATCGTTCTAGTCTGCATTCATTCCGTGGTCCTGGACTTGAAAAAGGTATCGAATGGTTAGGTGATATTAAAAAACATTTTAATGTTCCTATCATTACTGATGTGCATGAGCCATATCAGGCTGCACCAGTTGCAGAAGTAGCCGATATTATTCAATTACCCGCTTTCTTAAGTCGTCAGACTGATCTTGTCGAAGCGATGGCAAAAACACAGGCTATTATTAATATTAAGAAAGCCCAGTTTTTAGCACCTCATGAAATGCGTCATATCCTGCATAAATGTTTAGAAGCAGGAAACGACAAACTTATTCTTTGTGAACGTGGTTCAGCATTTGGTTATAACAATCTTGTTGTAGATATGCTTGGCTTTGACACAATGAAAGAAATGAATGTGCCAGTTTTCTTTGACGTGACACATGCGTTACAAACCCCTGGTGGTCGTTCTGACTCAGCAGGTGGTCGTCGTGCTCAAATTACAACTTTAGCACGCGCTGGAATGGCAACTGGTTTGGCTGGATTGTTTTTGGAAGGACACCCAGATCCAGAACATGCAAAATGCGATGGACCTTGTGCATTACGTATGTCGCAACTTGAACCGTTCTTGGCACAAATAAAAGAATTGGATACTTTAGTTAAAGGATTCAAAAAGTTAGACACCCATTGAGTTGTTTTATAACCCTTACGCTGCTTTAACCGCAGCTCATATTCATTCAAAGAGGAATTGTTCATGAGCCAAATCGTTGACATTCGTGCACGTGAAATTTTGGACTCTCGTGGTAACCCAACCATCGAAGCAGACGTAATTTTAGAATCTGGGGTTGTTGGTCGTGCATGTGCACCATCTGGTGCTTCAACTGGTTCTCGTGAAGCTTTAGAACTACGTGACGGTGATAAATCGCGTTACTTAGGTAAAGGCGTTCGTACAGCAGTTAATAACGTTAATACGTTGATTCGTGATGCTTTGTTGGGTAAATCAGTTTTTGAGCAAAAAGACATTGATAATACAATGATCGCGCTTGACGGTACTGAAAACAAAGAGAAATTAGGTGCTAACGCAACTTTAGCTGTGTCATTGGCTGCTGCGCGCGCTGCTGCTGAAGAAAAGAAACTTCCTCTTTTCCAATACATCGCAGATCTTCGTGGTCAAACAATTTTGACAATGCCTGTACCGATGATGAACATCTTAAATGGTGGTGAGCATGCGGACAACACTGTTGATATTCAAGAGTTCATGATTGAGCCTGTAGGTTTCACTTCATTTGCTGAAGCTTTACGTGCTGGTGCTGAAGTATTCCATTCTTTAAAATCAGTTTTAAAGAAACAAGGTTTGAATACTGCTGTAGGTGATGAAGGTGGTTTTGCTCCTAACTTACGTTCTAACGAAGAAGCAATTCAAATCATTTTACAAGCAATTGAATTGACTGGTTACAAAGCTGGTTCAGACATGATGCTTGCACTTGACTGTGCATCTTCAGAATTCTACAAAAACGGTCAATACGTTTTAGAAGGTGAAGGTAACCGTGCATTTACAAGCCATCAGTTTGCAGATTATTTAGCTGGCCTTGTAAATCAATATCCAATTATCTCAATCGAAGATGGTCTTGATGAGTCTGATTGGGAAGGCTGGAGCTACTTGACTTCAATCCTTGGTGATAAAATCCAATTGGTTGGTGATGACTTGTTCGTAACTAATCCTAAGATTTTACAACGTGGTATTGATGAAAAAGTTGGTAACTCAATCTTAATCAAATACAACCAGATCGGTACTTTGACTGAAACTTTAGATGCAATCTATCTTGCTAAAGCAAATGGTTATTCGACTGTTATTTCTCACCGTTCTGGTGAAACAGAAGATTCTACTATTGCTGACTTAGCAGTAGGTACAGCTGCTGGTCAAATCAAGACTGGTTCACTTTGTCGTTCTGACCGTGTGTCTAAGTACAACCAATTACTTCGTATTGAAGAATTGACTAAAGCTGCTTACCGCGGTAAAGCTGAGTTTAAAGGTTTAAACTAATCTTTAAATAAAAAGTTAAAATTAATTTTTTAACATTTGAAGGTGCTATTTCCTGTTTTTAATAGGAAATAGCACCTTTTTTATTATCCTAATCGGCGTGTTTTTAAAGACTCAGCCCAACTGTGATGTTTACAGCGGGTACATTCTTGATCGATTTTATTTAAAATTTTAGTTTCACCACACTTCATACATGAATAAAAAGTATTAAGTTTCAGTATATCGGCTTTACGGTAGGCATCAGGGAATAGAGGCAAGCCCCATTTTACATCTTCATCTTCAAAATAAAGCAGACTGAGAATACCGTCCGACTCCAGCAAAGCTGTTCTTACTTGTCCAAGGTGTTCAACATTTTGTTGACGCATTTCAGAGAAAAACTCATCATGAGAATATGATTGTTTTTGGAAATCTTTGTAGACTACAAGACCATCCTTAACAATACAAAGCGCTTTTCCTTCAAGCAAATCTTCAATTTTTTTATGCTTCACCATACTCCATGTAGCAAGGCGATAAAGAAAAAGGATAACAACAAACGCGACGAAGGCATGGGCAATAGGTAAGTCCTCGGTAAACATCGGGTCACCGGCGGCTGAACCTAAACATAAAATAATTGCGAGTTCAAAAAGGGAGAGCTGACGTATACCTCGTTTACCAGATAATCTTAAAAAGCTAATAATGATGATGAACATTACGGTACATCGAACCAAAATTTCTAAAACAAATTTCCAAGTTGTGTCACCAATGAAAATATTAAAAAAATCCATTTTTTTCTCCTTATTAAAATAGTTAGAAGAGATCCTTATAAATTCTTAACAAAGTAAAAAATAAAAAAATATACTTTTTAGGTAGTTATTGGTTAAAAGCTCGAAATATATGTGACTTTTTATAAATTTATTTCAACTAATTCTCTACGAAGAAGTTTACTGTTGATAGCGTGACCAAGCTGATTTATTGCAAAGTAGATCTATTGAAAAGATACTTTAAATTTATATGAGCTTGTATTTACATGAGAGATAAAAAATATAAAAGATATACTTTGTGGGTGGTTTCTTATTATTAAATAAATTCTCCTTAAGAAAGATATGACTATGAATATGATTAATAATCAAAAATTTATTATATTTAATAAGATAGTTTAACGACAATTAGAGGTATAGGGGATGGCATCTAAACGTTTTTGAAAAGCATAAGGGTCCATAATATTTTTATACATTTGTTGATAGGTTTTTTTGTGATCTTCAATATTATGATAATCAATAATTTCTTGGAGTTTGTCTTTGTATTCTATATGGCCAGCATTGAACAACGCTGCATAGTGTCCCCATAAAGCATATTGATAGCGTAAAGCAGCTTTGGGGATCAAATTTATCTCGGTTAAATAACTATTAGCAGTTTTTTCATAGCATTCTTTTATTTGATAAGGATCTCTTTTCATTTTGCTTAAAAAAATACATTGCATCTCTTGTAGCTTTGAACTATCTGTTTTAGCTAGTATTTTTTCGGTAACACTATATGCTTCCTTAAGACAACCTAAATGTACAAGTATTTTGCGTTTAGTTTTTAAAATATTTAGGTTGTTCTCGCTAGAAGGTATCTTTTTCAATAAGTTTTTAAATCTTAAGTGAGCAGTTGTTTGGTCTTGTTCCGTGTTTAATTTATAAATAATTTCATTATATTCATATATATAAGTATTAATTTTTTCATGTTGCTTATGGTTGTCCTTCATATTAATTATTTTTGAAGGACTATCATCAGTATGGTTATTACAAGCGCTCAAACCTAAGCTTACTAAAGAAAATGCTAAAACTTTATGCACTACAACTTGTACCTTTTATTCTCTCTTAAGAGGTTTGAGAAGAATAATAAAATATAAAAGAAAATACTGTTTAGTTTGTTATTTTTTGAGTTAATCATAAAACTATTGCATAACATTTTATTGATTAATTGAAGGGGCAATTAATTTAAATGATCTGATGATCAAACAAGGTTTGAAGAGAGTGAAAATATATAAGTGATTAGAACCATTGATAATTTAATTTAAAAAAATAGGAATAATTATTAATATATTGTTGATAACAATTATCATTCATGTTAATTTTTGTGCCGACTTTTGCTGCTGTGTAACAAGGATCAAAGTAGCAAAAGGCTAAGGAATCTCGCACAGCACATTGGTTATTATGGAATTTTCTTATGTACACTCCGCCCTTTAGAAAAGCGTTTACATCTCATCCCTTAGCACTTGCTATGGCTTTAATTGCTCCTTCAATTGTTTATGCAGATGAGACAAATGGAACAGCCACTTTAGAAACGATAAAAGTGCAAGCAGAAGAAGATTCCCCTGTTACCGAAGGTTCGGGCAGCTATACAGCAAAAAGCACAAATACTTCTACAAAATTAAATTTATCTCTTCGTGAAACACCACAGTCGGTGAAGGTTTTAACCCGTGAATATTTAGATGATCGGAAAATCGATTCTTTTCAAGATTTAATGAACAATATTACGGGTGTTTCGACGTCACGTACTGATGAGCGTCAGAAAGTTTATGCGCGTGGTTTTGAGGTAGATTATTACTTAATAGATGGAATACCGAGCACGATTAATTTAGGTACAGGGGACCTTGATTTAGATATTTATGATCGCGTCGAGGTGGTGAAAGGTGCTAATGGCCTAACCACTGGTGCGGGAAATCCAGCGATGGCGCTGAACATGATTCGTAAACATGCAAACTCAAAAGAACTTAGTGGTAATGTCAGCACATCTTTAGGCTCATGGAACTCTTGGAGTAGTTCCGCAGATATTTCTGCACCGCTTAATGCTGATGGTTCATTGCGTGGACGTATGTTTGTGAAGCATTCTGATGAAAATTCATTTATGGATTTTTATGAGAAAGAACGGAATGTATTTTATGGTGCCCTTGATTATGATCTGAGCGATAAAACAAGTATGTCGCTTGGAGCTACATATCAAGAATTGCATCGTGATGGTATCCGCTGGGGTGGTACACCAGCTTTTTATACTGATGGGACCCGTACCAATTTTTCTAGAAGCTTAACAGTAAGTGCGCCTTGGACATATTGGGATGTGAATACAACGGCAGTGTTTGCAAACTTAAAACAGAATTTGTTTGGTGATATTAATTTAAATGTTGCTTATACCTTCCGCAAAGAAGATACGGACTCTATGTTGTTATATACAGCTGGAAAAGTAGATAAGGCAACCAACACCAGTCCACTAAAAAATATAGATGATAATAAAAAGGATAATGTTTCTGTATATGGGGCCAAAGCTGCCAGTGAAGAAAATAATATTGATGTTTTTATTAATGCCCCATTTACGCTTTTTAATCGTCCACAAGAAATCATTATTGGCGGATCTTGGAATAAGAATGAAAAGACCAAAGACATTTTTGGTGGATCTAACAAAAATCAAGACATTGAAAAATATTTAGGTGGCCCGCTTAACTATAATGATATAGCTCAAGAGTTGCTTCAGCCTGTTGTTTTAAACGGCAAAAATGCACTCAATGAAACCACACAAACTGCTGCATATGTTGCGGGTAAATTTCAAGTTCTTGATCCTTTGAAAATTATTGCTGGTGCACGTTTATCTAACTGGGAATACAAGTCTGAAAATGATAAAGGTAACCGTGAATTTAACAATGAATTAGCACCATATATTGGCGCTATTTATGATTTTGCCCAAGATCATTCTGTCTATGCGAGTTATACAGAAATTTTCAAACCTCAAGATCGTAAAGATGTAAATGATCAATATATTGACCCGATTACCGGTAAGAGTTATGAGGCTGGCTTAAAAAGTGAGTGGTTTGGAGGGCGTTTAAATACAGCATTGTCAGTATTTAGAATAGAACAATCTAATTTTGCTGAATTGATACCTGGAGTATTTATTGTCCGTAATGGTACACAAACTACAGAACAGGCCTATCGCGCTGTAGATGGGGTTGAAAGTAAAGGTTTTGAGTTTGAAGCTGATGGCGAGATTAATGACAATTGGGGCATTAACTTTGGTATTGCTAATTTTGAAGCAAAAGATGCAAAGGGTACGAAGGTTAATACGACAAACTCTCGAACAACTTCAAATTTATTTGTTAAGTACAAAGTTAATCAGTGGAGTGCAGGACTTGGCTTAAATTATAAGAGCAAATACTATACGGGTAGTGGAAGCTCTCGCATTGAGCAAGATGCTTATGTTTTAGCAAGTGCGATGCTTGGCTATCAAGTAGATAAAAATATTAAACTTCAATTTAATATCGATAATATTTTTGATGAGAAATATTATGAAGGTATTGGTGAAAACTCAATGAATTGGGGAACACCACGAAATGCAACGCTGAGTGTTCGTTATAATTTTTGATATAGACATACTCACATAATTAACCGATTTATAAAAGCCCTCAAAAGAGGGCTTTTTTGTGCGTAGATTGATTTATAAGCAGTTGTACTTATAAATATTATTTCCCTTTCAAATTCCATTCATTTTTGACAAAATGAAACATGTCACAATGGTCAATTAAAGTAATATGCCCATTAATAATTTTGCTTAAATTTTTGCAGGAATTTCGCATGCTACTTCTTAATTACTATACAATACAATCTCTTAACGAAAGTTTTTAATTAAAAATCTTAATGATATGTTAGAAGTATTTCGATCCACTTCAAGCAAACTGATATTGCTACTGGTTATTGTTTTAGTAGCCATACTGCAATATCAATTTTGGTTAGGTGAGGGCGGTTATCTCCCTCATCAAGCTCTCATGCAACAAATTCAGCAACAAGCTGAAGTAAATGAAGAGCTTAAAGAACGAAACCGTATTTTGGCAGCAGAGGTTTTTGACCTGAAAAATGGTACAGAAGCAATTGAAGAACATGCTCGCCTTGATCTTGGTTTGGTTAAACCACATGAGACATTTGTTCAAATGAGTACCATCAGTACCCATTACAAGCCTATTTATATTGACCCGAACGCTAAAGTTGATTTGGAAACGAATGAGACACCTGCATCCCCAGATATCCCAGACTAAATTATGGGCAGTGATTCCAGCTGCAGGGTCAGGAAGTCGATTTTCTAAAACTGAATTGAAGCAGTATCAATATATTCAGAATACGACTGTTTTAGAACATACTGTTCGGCGCATAAGTCAACTTCCATTAAATGGTTATGTTTTGGCAATTGGTACCCAAGATACTTTTGCTCAGACTCTCGCATTTCAAAATATAGATAAAGCCCATTTTTGTATGGGTGGGGCAGAACGAGTCCATTCAGTATTAAATGCATTAAATCATCTTTTAACTTTTGCTGATGAAAATGATTGGGTGCTTGTGCATGATGCAGCACGACCTTGTGTAACAATTGAATGTTTAAATGCGCTTGTCGAACAAGCAATTGAATCAAATCATAGTGCTATCTTAGCAATTCCTGTTCGTGACACGTTAAAGCAGGTTAAGTCAGGCAATCAAATTGATAAAACAGTCAGCCGAGATTTATTATGGCAAGCTCAAACGCCTCAAATTGCTAAAATTGGGAAGCTCAAAAAAGCAATTGAATACGCTTTAGAAAATAATATTGCTATTACCGACGAGGCAAGCGCACTCGAATATATGGGTGAAACTGTGCAGGTTGTGATGGGGCGTTCTGATAATATTAAAATTACTTATCCTGATGATTTAGAGCTTGCACGTTTAATTTTACAATCACAGTCTTAAGATAAAAATCGAATAATAGGTTGTAGTTTTAATTGTAAAATAGCCTAAGTAAATATTTCATTTCTACATATCTATTTATAAGAATTAATGTTTTTTTACATCCCAAGTCTATAAGATTAGTTGAGTAATTTACTTAGATAATGTTCGATCATCGAACAAAATATATTTATACCGAACAAAACTGTATGTAGCTTACTAGATCAAAATACGAAAATTATCAAAAATGTTTAAAAGGGAAATCTAAGGGAAACACTCGGGATTGAGTGAAATATTTATCTATTCTTCTCGCCTCAGTGTGCCTAACTCTCTTATCTCTCTCTTCTTCAATGAGCACAATGGAGTTGTCTAATGATTGACAAAAGTAAGTCCTCACTAAGCGAGGTTCTATCGCAGATTAAAGATGGTGCAACCATTCTGATTGGTGGTTTCGGTACCGCAGGACAACCCGCTGAACTCATTGACGGTCTTATTGAACTTGGCGTTAAGGACCTGACCATTGTGAGCAACAATGCCGGTAATGGCGATTACGGTCTGGCTAAGCTGCTTAAGGCTGGTTCAGTTAAAAAAGTCATCTGTTCTTTCCCACGTCAGTCTGACTCTTATGTTTTTGATGAACTTTACCGTGCGGGAAAGGTCGAGCTTGAAGTCGTACCACAAGGTAATCTGGCGTGCCGTATTCAGGCAGCCGGTATGGGCCTAGGCGCTGTGTTTACCCCAACAGGCTTTGGAACACTTTTAGCCGAAGGCAAAGAAACCCGCGAAATTGATGGTAAAGACTATGTGCTTGAGTATCCGATTAAAGCTGACTTTGCCCTGATTAAAGCTTACAAGGGCGACCGCTGGGGCAATCTGGTTTACCGTAAATCTGCACGTAACTTTGGCCCAATCATGGCCATGGCTGCTGATGTCACCATTGCTCAGGTTTCTGAAGTGGTTGAACTCGGTGGATTAGACCCGGAACAAATCATCACCCCAGGTATTTTTGTACAGCACGTTGTACAAGTAGCGCCAGCACAGTAAGCAATAAGGAGAAATAACATGAGCTACCAGAAACTCAGCCGTGACCAGATTGCAAAACGTGTGGCGCAAGATATTCCAGATGGCGCCTATGTGAACCTAGGCATTGGTTTACCAACCAAGATTGCCAGCTACTTACCTAACGATAAAGATATTTTTCTTCATTCTGAAAATGGCCTGTTGGCTTTTGGCCCGCCACCGGCGGCAGGTGAAGAAGACCCAGAACTGATTAATGCGGGTAAAGAGTTTGTGACCATGCTTGAAGGTGGTAGCTTTTTCCACCATGGCGACTCGTTTGCGATGATGCGTGGTGGTCACCTTGATATTGCGGTACTTGGTGCATTTCAGGTTGCTGCGAATGGCGACTTGGCGAACTGGCACACGGGTGCACCCGATGCGATTCCTGCTGTAGGTGGTGCGATGGATTTAGCTGTGGGTGCCAAGAAAGTATTTATCACCACAGATCATGTGACCAAGCAAGGTGAACCGAAGATTGTGGCTGAGCTGAGCTATCCGGTGACGGGTAAAAAATGTGTTGACCGTATTTACACCGACCTATGTGTGATTGACGTGACTAAAGATGGTTTAAAGGTGATCGAGAAAGTTGAAGGTCTTAGCTTTGATGAGTTACAGGCTTTAAC